>CACXPT010000063.1 GCA_902769585.1 uncultured bacterium | reverse complement strand
TGTAGTCATATAAAATTATGGTAGCTTTTTCACGCGACCCGCGTGAACATTGGCTCAAACCGCGCTATTCGAAAAATGAAGTGGCAAACTCGGGTTATAGCAAAACTTGCGCGCGGAAGGCGTTGCGGACGGAATATTGATTTGCTACACTAACCGCATCTGCCGAAAGAATGGTGGTGAAGAAAATGAAGAACGACCAGGAACTGATCTGCGACCTTGTCCGCGAATGCGGCAGGTTCATCAAGGACATCGACCGCGAGCACCTGCACATAGACTCCAAGGAAGGACGTGCGAACTTCGTCACGGAATACGACAAGCAGGTCCAGGAACGGCTGCGGACCGGCCTTCTCGAGATCATGCCCGATGCGCATTTCGTCGGCGAAGAGGGAACCACCCAGAAGTTCTCCCCTGTCGGAAAGTTCTTCATCGTCGACCCCATCGACGGCACCACGAACTTCATCAAGGACTTCCACATAAGCTGCATTTCCGTTGCGCTGGTCGTCGACGGCGAGGCCGAATTCGGAGCCATCTACAACCCGTACACCGACGAGATGTTCACCGCTCAGCGCGGGAAAGGCGCCTTCTGCAACGACAAGCGCCTGCACGTGTCGTCGGAACCGCTAGAGAACGGAATTGTCGTCTTCGGCACGGCCCCTTACCACGAGGAGCTGAAGGAGAAGACGTTCAAGCTCGCCTACGCCTACTTCAAGAAGGCCATGGACGTGAGAAGATGCGGCTCTGCGGCCCTCGACCTCTGTTCGGTCGCGGCCGGACGCGCCGAGCTGTTCTTCGAACTCATCCTGTCGCCATGGGACTACGCGGCTGGCGGTCTGATCGTGAAGGAGGCGGGCGGCCTCGTCAGCGACATGGACGGCAACGGGCTCGCCTTGGACAGGCCATGCTCGGTCCTCGCTCGCAACAGGGTCGCGCAGGTGCTGACATGCGAAGGCTGACCTCGCAGGTTTTCCGATGAGTCAGGGGATGCGCGAGAGATTCGTCCGCAAGGCACGCGGCTGCCTCGCCGGGGCGTTCTTCCTCGCGTTTGGGCTCGGTGGGCTCGTGATCGGCTGCATCTGCTTCCCGCTGCTGGCCTTCTTCCCGCAACGGTGGATGCGCACGCTCGTGCGCGCTAGCTACCGGCTGTTCGTCTGGCTCGCACGCGTCACCGGCCTGTTCCGCGTTGCGCTCTCCCCGGCCGACCGATCCCGCCTCGCTCAGACGAGCGGCCGCGTCATCGTCGCCAACCACCTCACTCTCATCGACATCGTCATACTCATCGCCTTCCTGCCGGACTCCACCTCCATCGCCAAGGCCGCCGCCAAGCGCAACTTCTTCTACTCGCAGATCGTCCGCCGCGTGTTCCTCGTAAACGACGATCCTGCACGCGCGCTCGACGAGGCCCAGCGCCTCCTGGCGCAGGGCGTCAACATCATCGTCTTCCCCGAGGGGACGCGCACGCCCGCCGACGCGCCGACCCGCAAGCTCCGTCGCGGCGCCGCGCAGATAGCGCTCCACGCCGGCGTCCCCATCCTGCCTATCCGCATCGACTGCGACCCGCCCGTCCTCGCGAAGGGACAGCCATGGCACGACGTGGCCGACCGCACGATCGTCTGGACACTGCGCGCGCTCGACGAGATCCCTGTCGACCGACCGCCCGAAGGCCACGGCACGCATGCGGAGGCCGTCGCGCTGACCGAAAGGATTTTTGGTACACTATGGGCATGAGGATATTCTCCATCCTTTCGCTTGCGGCTGCACTCCTCTGCGGGTGCAGCACCACTGTCGTTCGCGACGCGCCGCTTCCCGTGCGCGTAGCGGACGGCGCAATCATCGACTCCACGCCGCTCGTCGAGGCCCTTCTCGCTCGGACAGGCACGACAGTGCAGGCCGTAAGCGGCACGTGGAAGGAGAACGCCTTTGCCGCCGAAGTAGTCATGAAGGGCGACGGCCAGAAGCTCACGGCCGTGTTCCTCGCGCCGCAGATGCGCCTCGCCACCATCGTCCTCACCCGTCCCCACGCCATCCGCTTCGAGCGCGCCGCGCAGATCCCGCGCATGTTCGAGCCCGAGTACGCGCTCGCGGACCTCGCCTTCGTGAACCTCGAAGCGGAAACCCTCCGTCGCGCCGTCGCGCCCGCGCTCGCGGTAGAGGACGACGGCACCGTCCGCCGTATCCTCGCAGGCAAGACGCCCGTCGCCGACCTCACGCGCAACCCCGACGGCACAACGACATTCCGCAACCTGGTGCACGGCTACACGTACACGCTCAAGACCGTCCAATGACCCCCGAGGAAACGCCATGATCCAGATTCCAATTTCCCTCGAATCAGTCTGCGGCTGCGTGCCATCGACCGTCGCCGACAACAGCGCGATCCTCTCCGAGCTCGTCGGACCCGCCAAGGCGGACGCCATAGTCAAGTCAACCGGCTTTCCCTTCCGCCGCGTCGCCGCCCCAGGCACCACGGTCTTCGATCTCGCCGTCGCAGCCGCGCGCCGCGCGCTCGACGGAGTCGATCCCGCATCGCTCGGCGGCATCGTGGCAGTCACCTTCTCCGCGCCCGACCGCTTTCCCGCGCTTTCCATCCGCCTGCACCACGCGCTCGGGCTTCCGCCCGGCGCGGCCGCGCTCGACCTCTCGCTCGCATGCAGCGGTTATCCATATGGCCTTTTCGCCGCCGCCCAGCTCGCCGCCGCCACCGGCAAGCGCGTTCTCCTGGTGGACGGCGACGTGCAGTCCGCGCACGTGGACACGTCCGACGTCAACACGCTCGCCGTCATGTCGGACGCCGCCACCGCCACCCTCATTGCCCCCGGCGGCACTCCTGCCACATTCGCCTTCCTCACCGACGGCGCCGGCGCGGATGTCCTCCGATGCGGCACAGACGGCAAGATCCGCATGGACGGATTCGGCGTCTTCCGCTTCGTCGCGGGTCCCGTCTCGCAATTCCTGAAGGAGTTCTGCGCTGCAGCGGCCACGCCTGACATCTTCATCCCGCATCAGGCCAACATGTACATGGTGCGCCAGCTCGCCAAGTCGCTCGGGCTCGAGAACCAGCTGCGCACAAGCGGCGAGCGGTTCGCAAACCCAGGCTCATGTTCTGTTCCGCTCACCCTCGCCGTCACCGAAGGCGTCGGGCGCGCGCTCTTTGCCGGCTTCGGCGCGGGTCTTTCCGCCGCCGCCGCGTTCGTCGACGTCCCTCCCACATTGCGCAGGAGCCTCGTGGAAGCATGAAAATCGCCCTTCTCGGCAACATCACGCTCGATTTCTTCGCGCAGGATTTCCGGCGCATGGGCCACGAAGTGTACGTGCCGCCAGGTTTCGACACCTGGCGGCAGGAGACGCTCGATCCTGAAAGCGGCCTCCACCGCTCCGCCCCGGATGCCACGCTCCTTCTTCTTCCCAACGAGGATATATTCAAAGTCGTCACGGATCTCTCGTCCCTCGAAGATCCCACTCGTCTTACGAGTCTTGCACCTACCCTCCCCCTCTCCACCCTCGCCCACGAGACGCCCGGCTTCTGGGACGACCGCATGCGCCGCCTTGCCGCCATGCCATTCTCGCTCGCCGGCCTGAAGGCCATCGAAGAGGAATTCCTGTTCTTGGCCGAATTTGCCGCCGCGCCCAAGAAGATACTGGCAGTCGACGCCGACAACACCCTCTGGCGCGGCATCGTCTCCGAGGACGACCCTGCAACCGTCGCCCCATACGCCGACTTCCAGCGCGGCCTGCTCGCCCTCAAGGAAGCCGGCGCGCTGCTCGTCCTCCTCTCCAAGAACGACTCCCCCGCAAACAGCGACGCGCCCGTCGCACGCGCGTTCGCGCGTTCCGACATGCCGCTTTCGCTGGACGATTTCGCCGCCGTAGCCGTCAACTGGTCGACCAAGGCCAGCAACATGCTGGACGTCTGCTCACGCCTGAACCTTTCGCCTGACTCGGCCGTCTTCATAGACGACAATCCCCACGAGCGCGCGCAGATGAAGGCGCACCTGCCCGCCGTGACCGTGATGCCGTTCCCGCAGGACATGACACGCCCCGCCGCCATCCTGCGCCGCTTGCGCACGCGCTTTTTCGCGTCCGTCGCGTCCACTGACGAAGATCGTGTCCGCACCGCCCTCTACCAAGCCGAGGCCGCACGCCGCGCGTCCGCCGCCAGCCTCCCCTCCCTCACAGCATACCTCGACAGCCTTGGCATGACCTGCGCGGCGTCGCTCGCGACGCCGTCCGACATCCCGCGCCTCGCCCAGATGGCGGGAAAGACGAACCAGTTCAACGCCACCACGATCCGGCGCACGGCCGACGAGATGGCGGCAATCGTCGCCGATCCCAGCCGCCGCACGTGGACCTTCAGGCTGTCGGACAACTTCGGAGAGATGGGACTCGTCTGCTACGTCATCTACGACTGCGCCGTTCGCCGCATCACGGACTTCGTCATGAGCTGCCGCGCGATGGGCCGCACGCTCGAGCACTTCGCGCTCAACCACGTGCGCCACGCGCTCGCGCAAGAGGGGCTGCCCCTCGACGGCATCGACTTCGCCCCCACGGCAAAGAACGCGCCGTTCCGGGAATTCCTCGATTCGATCGACTTGTCTGCCGACCTCACAACGCACGTGGCCAGCATCAATGCCTAGGCACGTGTCGCGTTGCGCGCGATCAGCGACTCGCGGTACGCCGCGAGGTCAACCTGCTTCTGCGCGACTCCGGTCTTCACGGCCGCCTCCGCCACGGCGTAGCTGACCTCCACGAAGAGGCGGCGGTCGAATGGCTTGGGGATGATATAGCCGGTGCCGAACTCCAGATTCTCGTTCGGGTAGAGGGCCTGCACCTCCGGCGTGACCGGCTGGCGCGCGAGGGCCGCAAGCGCATGCGCGGCCGCGACCTTCATCTCCTTGTTGATCGTGCGCGCCCGCACGTCGAGCGCGCCGCGGAAGAGGTACGGGAAGCCGAGCACGTTGTTGATCTGGTTCGGGTAGTCGCTGCGGCCCGTCACCATTATGTAGGGTCTGTCCCCCAACGCCTCAGCCACGGTGGCAGGGTCGATCTCGGGATCAGGGTTTGCCATCGCGAATATCGCGGGGAACGCGCCCATCGTCTTCACGTCTTCGCCTGAAAGGACGTTCGCCGCCGAGACTCCGATGAACACGTCCGCGCCACGGAGCGCCTCCTTGAGCGTCTTCGCGTCAGTAGCAACGGCATGGCGGGCCTTGTAGGGGTTCAGGTCGGTGCGCGAGGTGGAGATAACGCCCTTGGAGTCGCACATCGTCACGTCGGCCACGCCGGCGGCCTTGCACATCTCGCAGATGCGGATGCCGGCCGCGCCCGCGCCGTTCATGACCACCTTGAGGTCGGAGAGTTTTTTGCCAGCGAGCGTGGCGTAGTTCATCACGCCTGAGAGCGCGATGACGGCCGTGCCCCACTGGTCGTCGTGGAAGACGGGGATGTCGAGAATCGCGTCGAGCTTGTCCTCGATCTCGAAGCATGCGGGAGCGGCGATGTCCTCCAGGTTCACGCCGCCGTACTGCGGAGCGAGCGCCGCCACGGCGTCGATCACGCGCTGCGGATCGGTCTTGCCCGAATCCTGCCCGTCCCTGCGGCAGTGCGCGAGAGGCACTGGCCATGCGTCGACGTCGCCGAACGCCTTGAAGAGGACGGCCTTGCCCTCCATCACGGGGATGGACGCGGCGGCGCCGAGGTCGCCGAGGCCGAGGATGGCCGTGCCGTCCGACACCACCGCCACGAGGTTGGACTTGGCGGTGCAGTCGAACACCGCCGCTGGATTCGCGGCGATCTCCTTCACCGCGAGCGCCACGCCAGGCGTGTAGGCGAGGCAGAGGTCCTCCTTCGTCTTGAGAGGCTTCGGCAGGTGCACGGCCACCTTGCCGCCCTGATGGAACTTCAATACTTCTTCACGTGAGAATGTAGCCATTTTGCTCTTTCGTTGCTTTGTTATTTTTCGTAAATCTTCTTCGTTTGCTCGTGGAAATAGTCGCGAGAGTCGGGCGTGCGGCGGTGGAACGCCGCCCTACCCTCTTCCGATCATTTGGGCAGGTCCTTGCAGACTACCAGGTTCTTCTTGTAGAAGGCCATGCCGAACTTGAGGATGTCGCGCTTCTCGCCGTGCGCGGCGAAGTCGGCGAGCATCTCGGTGGTGTATTCGCGCGCGTCGATCTGCCGGCGCGCCTCGCGGGCGAGAGCGTCGAGGTCTTCCGTCTCGTCCTCCGCCGCCTTGAGCTCGATCACCACGCCCGGCATCGCGTCGACGAGCGGGCGCATGGAGATGTCGTAGCGGCCTTCGCCCGACTCGCGGTTCGACTTCACGACGAACCGGTTGCGGAAGCACGCGATGAACCCGAGGACGAGTCCGTGGTAAAACCCCTCCGCCGCCGTGTCGAAGAAACTCACAGATTCCTTGAGATACGCCGCAAGGTACTTCCCGAAGAGGAACGGATCGCGTTCGCGGAACGCATCCTCGACCGCGGAAATGCCGCCGTTCTTGTCGAACGAGCGGACCTTCTGGACGATCTCCCGGTAAAACACCTGGCTGAGCTCCTTGTTCGGTATCGTCACCGGACAGTCCCCGCTCTCGTCAATCGGCCCCACGGCCTTCAGGTAGCCGGCGGACACCAGAAGCGCGTAGAGAGTGTTCTCGTTTTCGCGGATAAGCTTGTACGGCCCAAGCTCCTTCGTCATCGGAACCGTGATCGTCTCGCCCTCCTGCACGATCTCGGTGATGAGGTCGTTGGAGCTCGTGTCGAGCCAGTAGGCGTCGGGCTTGCAATTGCACTGGAAATACCGCAGCACGCTCCACGGGTTGTAGATCTCCGTACCGCCGAAATAGTAGCCGTCGTACCACGCCTTGATCTCTGGCAGCTTGTCCTCTGCCCCGTAGTACCGCGCCATTTCCGCGACCTCGTCTTCAGTGAAACCGAAATACTGCGAGTACTTCTGTTCAAAGACCGTCCAGACCTCGGGGTTGTTGAGCCCGGAGAGGATTCCCTCCTTCGCCACGCGCAGAACGCCAGTCATGATGCCGATGTGGCAATGTTCGTTGTCTTTCAGCGCGCCAGAGAGGAACACGCGCATGAAGTTACACATCTCGTCATAGTAGCCGTTCGTCGAGGCGCTCGTGATCGGCTGGTCGTATTCGTCGATCAAGATGACCGGAAGCGCCTTGGAATTGAGATGCACCGCCTCGGCGAGCAGACCAAGCGACAGCTTCAAGGTGTCGAGATCGGCCTTGCCGTCCTTTACCGCCGTGAACTGCTCGGCCTTCATGCCGGAAAGCATATCCCCGGCGGATGCGAAACGGCTGAACTCGTATGCCAGGCAATTGACAAGATCTTTCTTCGCGCTATCCCATGTCGTGGACTTGAAGTCCTTGAATGAAAGGAAGATCACGGGGCGTTTCCCCTGCTCGGCGCGGTACTTCCCGCCATCTGCGAACCAGATTTTCTTGTCCGTGAAGAACTCTCCTGTCTTCACCATCCCGCGGCCTTCCACCAGCGTCTCAGGCTCGTAGAACGCGCGGATCATCTTCAGCATGGTAGTCTTGCCGAAACGCCTCGGACGCGTGAACAGAACCACCGTCGACTCCGCGTCGATGAGGTCTTTCAGGATCAGCGTCTTGTCCACGCAGTATGAGGTGCGTGAGAACCTCGCCCAGTCACTCGTCCCCACGGGCGGCGGCAAAAGCCCTTCCCAGCGCGCCGACTTGTCGGCGCGCACCTGCTTTCCGTCCCCGTGGGACGTGCTGTTGAAGCATTTCTCCATGGCGCGCATTATACACGATTACCCCACCCGCCGCAACACCCCCGCAGTAAGCCAGCAATCGAGCAATCATCTCTGGATGAGACATGATTGTGCCCATGCGCGAGTTCCAGTGTTCAAGTTCACGCAGTCTGCGTTCAGCATCGAGCAGGAACCAAAGTGCGTTACCAATTATTGATATTGCACCGTCGCCTTCCATTTACCTGCTATGGCAGTTGGTGAAGTTGTATTCTGAAATATTTGGCGAATGAGATTCGCCAACGTCTCATTCCAAGACCAAGCCGGTTGTACCCATGCTAGTTTCGCCGAGAAGGGAAATGACGCATTTCCCTATTTGCTTTGCCTCGCCCCCCTCCTCCAACGGATAGGCCGACATGTCTCGGTAGTCTGCCCAGGCAGGGACGGGACACAAGGCAAGCGGCATCCAGGACGTCAACGACTGCTCCTGAAGGCTGAACCTTTCACTCTTAACTCCGGCGGCGGACTTTACTTCGACATAATAGTCTAGAGACGACGAATGGTACCAAGGCCAGATGTTAAGCGTGCAAAAGGCAAGGAAGTTGTTTGCTGCCGCAATAGCGCCATTTGCGTCCGTCTTTGAAATCCCAATAGAAATCGAGATCGGTTCGGCATCCGCGTTTCGTGTTGTTGTGAAGTTGCTTGCAAAGGGACCATCATGGCTCAGCCAGTTCGCCACTCCAAGACCGCGCTTTTTATCGCGACCGAATCCCCCAACCAGCCTCATTCTGTTCTTGTCCTCCACTTCTTCCGAGGACGAGACCGGGCGTGATGACACCCTCTCCAAAGCCGCTGCGAAGGCCTTTCCCAAACTATTTGATACAGACGTCATGTCATTTGAGGATGCACACGCCTTATCCTTTGAGAATAAGTCCGCCATACCTCTAAGCTCGATTTGCTCAATAAAATAGTTCTTTGAAACAGACGCGCTCTCAAAGGCGTCGCACTTCGAATCGAACTCGACAGCGCCATTACTGAAGCAACCAGCCGTCAGTAGCACTCCGAAAGCCAATACAACATTAGCACACAGCAACTTTCTGTCCAACTTTACTATCCTTCTTTTGCGTGATTCGACATTTCACCGCCTCACAAATAGCCTCATCAGTAACCAAAGCGCGGCATCAACCAGCACCGCGAACGCCATTAGCGAATGCACGAGAAACAGCCGCGGCAGCAACGCATGAAGTCCGGAAACATACCAGTCGCGCACCACTGGTATCATTCCCAAAAGTAATAACACTACAACGACACAAAGCAATCCCTTCCACATGGACACTATATCAACGTCGCTAAGGCCAATCTCCGACGCCACGCAGAAAACGAGGTAGAACCAGAGCGCCGCCAGCCACCATGACGAAAACACATCGCCACCTAGACTGAACAGCAGACTCTTGCTGGACTTGAAGCAAGCCCAAATATAATCAAGAAATCCAGACAAGGCATCATTTGAAAAGTAATCGCCATAGTTCGCCACCATCGCCGTGCCGGTGAAAAGTTTAGTGAGAGCGACGATCACTATGCAGCCAAACCAAATCGGACCTGTTGCGATCACCAGATTTGATACTGCCCCCTTCCATCCGCTCTTGCTTTCATGCATTACATACCCGAGCGTACCGTCTTCGCCAATCCTGAACGGCACAAACTTGGTGATGCGGCAGAATGTGAGCAGGCAACCAAGCGCATGTCCGGTTTCATGGCATGCGACTCCGGGCGAGACGAGGTACCAGTACGCGTTTCCCAGTCGGCTCACGCCTGACTTCCGAATCCCACCGCCGATCCACTGCAACAGCAACGCGAGGCCAAATGGCACTCCCAGCAGAAAGGCCAGTAGTTTGAGGCTCTGCAACAGCGAATGAATAAAAAAGTCCACGGATCAAACTCTTTTCCAAGCATGGTGAATGAGTAACATTACCCATTCACCATTGCAAAAATCAATTGTTTGCATCTTATTCACCTGCAATTTTTTCCGCAAATTTCCGTTTAAGGTAGTCGCACGCCTTTTGGGTTGAACTATCATCATTGCCAGCAATCACCTGCCACCAAGCATCACCCTCGGCCAATTGCGGAAAACCAAGTTTATCGTATAACAACAATAAATCAACTGCTGCAACATCATCCCCCGGATTCAACGTAAGAGCCTCCATATAAGCAAGCGCAGCCTCCCTTGATTTATTTGCTGCCCTCAACGCAGCTGCATAATACCTCCATTTCGTTGCATCGGAAGGATCACATTCAATAGATTTTACCAACAATGAGAGTGCCATTTCGAGATCGCGCCGCACATCCTTTCCCTTATAAGGTCTAAACAAAGCCTTAGCTTTTTCAAATGCACCGGCATCAGAGACTTTCGTTTTGCCGACTCCAAACGATACCTTGCCCATTGATCCACAGACCGCCTTCCAAAATGCCGCCTTCCCTCCAAACTCAAGATCATTCGCGTGCAGTTTTTCATAAAGATCGGACAACTGTTTCCATTTCTCGGCATTGAACGCCAAAGACAATGCCTCAATTCTCATTCGTACGCGTTGAACATTAGGCATTACCGCAGATGCTGCCAATTCTGCATCAAGTGCCCCAATCGAATTACCCCTTGTAGCATATGAATCTGCAAGTATTCGCCACGCTTGCGCATGTACCGGATACAGATCCAACATTTTCTTGCAATCAACAACTGTAGCTTTATCACCTTTCCAATTTGACAGCGCTTCATTAAGGGTCAAATAGTCAACGAAACCATTAAGCTTTTTTATTCCAGTTAAATTAGACAACACTTTTCTAGACGCCCCCAGTTTCCCCAATAATTTGTACTGTTCCTCTTCATCTCCGGCTAGATACAACTTTCGCAAGGAATCCGACCAATCCGAAAGCGTACGCTTTACAGGGCGATTTACATTCGCCAAATCACGGGCTTTATTGATCGGGTCAGCTTCATAAGCCGTGACAACCCTCACATTAGAATCGTGATATTTTCGCTCTATCGTAAACACCGAACAATCAGGAATCCTAAAATGCAACATCGGCGTTAAAACCTCAGCAATCGATTTATCAAACGGGGACACGATTTCTTTCGGCCTTCCAATATACTCTTTCAGCGACCGTAGCTGATCCTTCATGATGGTTTCACTCTCATCAAGACCGGGAAACGAGTCAAAGATATGATAAATATATCCACCACTAGACACAAGGCCTGGTGGTGGATTTGTGAAACTATTCACGAAAGACTCCCGCGCCTCTTCAAAAGAAGCAGCCGCTGCGAGGCGCGCAATCATTAGCAAACTCATGAAAACCATCTTTTTCATTTGCCACTCCTTTTGAAGAGGTTCACGGTATCAATTATCAATCGTCGTCGTCGTCGTGGATGATTACATTGTGGCGCAGACGGCCACCACGGCCGCCCTGGGGGCCCTTCCCGGCATCCGACTTCCTAATCGTGGGCATCCGCTTCACCTTTTGAGCCTCATGTTCCCGCAACTCTTTATCAGCTTGCCGACGCCCAGCATTATAAGCATTCCTGTCTGTCTTGGATGCGTTGGTCAGCTCAAGCATGCGATCCTGACGCCCACGCTCTTCCTGTAGACTCTTGTTAATATCAATGCCCAACTTATGCGCCTTGGCCTGAATCCCCTTCATGGCCTGTGCCCTAGAAGCGTTTACGGCACTTACGATAATGACAATCTTCTGACCAGAAGCCTCATCCTCCATCTCCTTTGTGTACACTTTGGCAAGTCCGAAAATAGGCAAGTCCTTGAAGCCCTGCGTGAGCTTTTCAGAATAAGACTGCGCCACTTCCGCCGTCATCGGTCCATTGGGATTGGTTTTGGTTTCACGATACGCCTCTTCAAGCGTTTTCTTGGCCGAAACATCTGCATACAAGGCAAAACCAACTTCTATGGCAGATCTCAATTCGGCAATCTGTTCGTTTGTTTCCTGCTCTGCGGACTCTTCAGCAACCGGTGCAGCGGCAATGCCAATAAACCACATGTCTCCATTCTTATCAATGTAGCGACGGGGTCCAACCCACTGTGCAAGTGCACGACTCTGTGCTTTGGAATCAAGCCACTCACGGAGCGTCTTCTTGCCAGGCTTAAGCTTCAGCGGTTTAGCTGAAAGGACCGCCGCAGCGGCATTCTGTGTTTCTTCACTCCAGGAGTATATGACGGCCATGGTACAGCGGCAAACACCTTTCTCATTCGGCTCGTCATACTGCTCCGCCTGCTCCAGCACCACGCCGCCATGCATCTGCATCTGGGTAGCACGCGTCATGCTGGTTTTCATCTCTTTGAGAATCTGCGGCTTGGCAGCCTCGGCTTCAGCCTTAAGAGCCTCAAACTTCTCAATAGCAGCCTTGTACTGGGCAGATGCCGCATCGAACTTTTTCTTCTTCTGCGCATCAAGCTGCAAGGCAAGATTCTTTTCATTGGCAATTCCAAGCCAGTTGCCTATTACCGCCGCGCGTTCAGACGGCGTCAGATTGGCTTTTTTCTCTAGTTTGGCCTGATTATACTCAACACCTAACGACATGAGGTTCTTGTAGGCGATCTTCAACTCGCTATCAAGGTCCTTCATCTGGTTCTTGAACTTGTCGGCCACCGGACTATACGGTTTTTCCAGAATCTGCTCCGCTGACATCCGGCTGAAAATCGTCTGGGCGATTTGCACCTTTGCCTGCAACAGCAGTTCTGCCATCTTAGATGTACGAAGTTTAAGGAACTCTGTTCCAACCTCAGGATCTTGAACATCAAACATGATCTTTTGCATCACGACGATGCGGTCGGAGGCCGAATCGGCATCTGCATACTTCGTGCTCATTTTCTTATTCAACGCATCAATCGCAGTTGTCGGCTCTTCTTCCATGGCCTGCTGTTCTGCGGCCATGGCGCCTCCATCTTGCTGTACGAATTCAGTGGGAGCTGCTGGTTCTTCAGCAGCAACCTCCTTTGAGTCTGCAACTTCTGCGCCTCCTGTAGCCGGACTTTCGGCGGCAACGCCATTGCTGGCTGCAAATTCCTGTGCACAGCAGCTTGCCGCGACAGCAATTGTAGCAATTAAAGTTTCCAGTTTCATTGCTTCATTTCCTTTCTTGCTTGGTTTGTTTTGTGGTTTGTTTTGTGGTTTGCGTTTCCGTTTCTTAGCTGCTTTTGTAGCCACGTCGAAAGTGTGTCACAACGTATCACTTTTTGTAGTGTTTAACCCATGTCCTTAAAGGTTTTACAAGCCCGTCCAAAGTCGCTCTTATCAAATCAGATTCCTCATCTTCTGCAAGTAGTTTCTTAATGGACGCATTATCCAAATCAAATGTAAGGGTCTCATTCGCCGCAGCAGTTCCAGTTCGGACGTCAGTCAATTGAATAGTCATGACAATCTTCATCTGTTGGATCTGACCAAATTTCTTGGTGGCTTTATCCTGTCCAAGCTTTTTGGTGTATTTTATGTCCTCAAGTTTGGTTGTCAGAATATAGTCACATGTCAACATTTGTCCAGCTTGAAGGAGTTCTGTGCTGGGAACCATTCCAGCACCAACTAATTTTTCTGTCATAGCATTATTAACAACGGCTGAATTTACATCATTCAGAGTGCGAATCTTAAAATGGCTTGAACCACTTAAAGCTCTGCAAAGAGAACCTTCCACCACACTGGCGATCTCTCTTCCACTAATAGATTTCTTTGGACCGACCTTAATGAGCGAACTTTTCAACTCAACAGACGCCTCCGGCCTGGTAATCAGAATCACAGCGTCAACACCAGAACGAGGATTTACAATCCTGGCATGCACATGAACTTTAACGGAATCACCTCTATCTGGTGAAACAGAAATCACCCTAAATTCGCGAACAAAACCAGCCGTTTTTGTCTGCATGTTCGAATCTAATGATTTTTCCCGCTCCTTGGCACTTATTCGTCCTTCAGGACCTTCGACACTGCCTTCGGCATAATGAGAGTTCAATTTAGTCTCGGCTGACATCAACTGTCCATATACCATCGAGACTCCGCGCTTTAACGCATCATCAATTGCGGCATCCTTATTGGGTGCTACGCCTTCACAAGCAACCCAATGGTCTGCGAGCTGTGCTTCTGTCAGTGGGGTTGGACACTCGTCATCAATTGCATGAACGGCGACTGCGAAAACTGAAGCGAAAACCATCACAAAGAATTTCTTTTTCATGTCCTGCTCTTTTCCCTTTTTTACTGTACATTCTTCATGCGCAGACGGAAGTCGGCGCAGTCTTTTTTCGGCGCGATCGACGTGAACGTGCCGTTGTCGCCAGGGAGGAGCGTTTCCTTCTCCCAGGCATCATGATCCGGATCGACGACCACAACACCGTTCGCGTCCTGCCAATCGAACCGAAACTTTACGCGGATCGGCGCTTGGGTCAAGTTCTTAACCAGCACCTGAATTCGCTCGTATCCATCGTTCGTCCGTGAACGGCGGATATCCTCGACCACTACCCACTGCGCCATGTCACCATCAAGCAAAACCTGCTTATAGACGGCGTGCTTGACTTGCGCGACGGGCTGTGCGGTGGAGAACGTGTTGACCTGCGCCACATAGGGCGGGGGTTCGGAGGCACAACCAGCCGCAAGAGCGGCCATGCAGAACCAGGGCATTACGCGAAACTGCATGTCATTGATTCCTTATTTGCCGCCAATCGTCACCGTGAGCGTATCGCCGTTCTTCTTCGCCCACTCGTCGGTGATTTCTATGTCATCGCCGAGGAGTTCGGGAATGATTTCGGAGACCTTCCCCCAAACATCATCGAGATCGCCAAAGTCTTTGCTGGGCTTGACCACGCAGGAAAGCGAGTCCTTCACGACCTTCGTCTGGTCGGTGAGACCGGCCGCGATGAGCTTTTTCTTCAGACCGTTGCGCACGCGGATCTTGATCTTCGGATCAACCTTCGAGCAGTTGATCACGAGCTTCATCGGTCCCTTCGGACGAGCCGCCGCATTGCGCATGGACTTGACCGTGTGGACGAGCTTCGCGCCCATGCCTTCGCCGTTCAAGAGAGCAAACATCGCCCGCTCAACGGTTGTGCCGATATCGGCCATGAGCATATCCTGCTTCTTGTTGCTTGTCCGCATCTGGAAGTCACGCGAGCCAACATTTTCGGTGGTGTTCTTCGCAAGATTCTTGAAGTTGAGGGCAACTGTCGCACGGATTGTTCCCGTATCGGCGTCAAACGCCAGCGCGTCGATGCGATAATATAGTGCAATGGCATCGGGATTGTTTTCCTGCACGGTACGGAGGAAATCCGGCGTCTTCACGAACCCCTTCGTGTCGCCGTTCACGTCGTAGCTGACGCCGACAAGCACGGGATCCTTCTTCTTCATCTCCTCGTAGTTCTCGTTGTCCTCAAGGAGGATAACCTTGAAACCGAACTCGCCGACCTTCTTGACGAGGGCGTCGCGGATGCGCCGCTGGAACATGTTGTAGCGAGTGAAGAAGAAGTTCCCCACGTCATCGCCAAGCTGCATTTGGCCTGCATCTGGCGGCTCTTCCATCACGAAGATTTCAAGCGATGAGCCGTCGGCGGCGGCATTGAGGTCAACACCCTCCCCCTTGAGCCACTGCGCAAGTTCTTCCTGCTTGATAGTAACGGTGAACGAACACGTGAGCTCGCCATCCTCGTACTCCTGCTCGTCCGCATCGATTCCATCCACGAACTTGGCGTATGAAGCCATCGCATCGGCGATGACCTTCTCTTCCATGTTCGCGTTCTGCTTGAGGAGGTACTTCTTGACGGCCTCCTTCTTGCCCTTCACCTCGCACTGTTTTTTCAACGCGGAGTTGTTGACCGTTCCAGCCACAGAGACCTTGACGGTGACTTCATCCTCTCCGGCAAATGCGCCAAGCACGAGGGCGCACGCGCAGGAGAACAGCAACATCATCTTTTTCATCATTTCGGTTCCTTTGGGTTTGGCGTTCCCTTTTCTGGGCTCCACATCCACCCGGAGGCGGAGCCCAGAACTAGTCGACCTTCGTTATCATCAATCAAGAGCTGTTTTCTTCTCAGCCTTCTTCTGCGCCTTCTTGGTCTGCTGCAGGCGGCCGCTCTCGCCCATCGCCAGATAGGTTCTGGAAATGCCGAGCGCATAGTCCATGCACGGATTCACGTTAAACGCGAAGCGGTAGTACTCCTGCGCAAGATCGAGGTCCTGGGCGGCCTCGCCGCAGATGCCCAGCGCGTAGAAGTAGACGTCAAGGTCCTGTCCCGCGAGGTAGGACATCATCTTGTCGTTGTACTGCGCCGATCCTTCCAGTGCCACGGCGGCTTCATGCGCCATGCCGAGCGTATAGAAGTAGAGGTTGAATTCGCCTTTCAAGAGTTCATCGATCATGCGCTCGTTGTATCCATCGATCTGCTTCTCGGAATCTGGGACCGGATAGGAGCACGGTTCGCCGAACTCGGGCAGGAAGCGGACAAGCTTTTCGCAGATCTGCTTGCCCATCTTCTGGCGGAGCATGTACATCGAGTAGGCCTTGGCCGACTTGAACGCGCCATTCTTGAGCAGATTCTCAAGGCGCCGCTCGCCGAGGTCGGCGGGGACGTTGAACGTGGCTTTCGAAGGAGCGAGCTTTGCGCCCAACGAACGCGACACGGACGACGCAAGCATCAGCTTCGCCTGAAGTTCGGTCGGCATCGAGACCGTCTCCTGCGTCAGGATGAGCTTGCCGTTCGCGTCAACCTTGCGGCCGCCCTTCGGGGCGTCCTCAGCTTTCTTCTCTTTTGGCTCCTCCTTCTTGCCACCGAACGCTCCACCGAACGCCGCTCCGGCGTCTGCAAGAGCCTTTCCGGCATCCTCTGCCGCCTTCCCAACTGCCGCAGCAGCATCTTCAAGCGACATTGGCTTCTGCACGAACATGTCCTCGTAGGCCGTCGTGGTTTTCTTGTTGTTGCCCGTCTTTTGAAGGCGCGTCACCGCGTTGTCGTCTTGGATGCCGACGCTGGCGGCGTCCAGCTTCATCTCGCCGTTCATGAGCGTGAAGCCCTGATTGGACACCTGGTAGGTATCGACGATCTTCACGATGTCGCCGCTCTGCTCCAACCGGTAGATCGAGAGCGTCAACATGAGCGTCGCGTTCTGCACCCGGTAGTCGAGCATCTTCAAGACGTCCTTCTTCTGGCTCGTCACCTTCGCGATGGCAGGGACTTCCTTCTTTGTGATCGGATCCTTCTGCTTATACGCCACGTTATTCCATGACTCAAGCGTATAGACATGGGGATATTGCCCCTTAGTCTCGGGCGTGACCTGCCACCACAGGCGACCGTATATCACAGCGTCGAAGCGCTTGTTCGGCTTGGCGTCGGTCTCGTCGTGGATATTCTTTTCAATGTCCATGTCGACGACCTTGTACATCGGCGAGGTGTAGAACGCAGAGGCAACGGCCCGCTTGACGAGCGCGCACGTCTCCTTGTCCGCCGCCATCACGCCGGTGAACGCATCGCCTTTGAGCGAGTTGAAGTCCGCGAGCGCGATCTTGCTCACGCCGTTCAGTTTCACTTCGCCCGCCACGTTCATCGTCACGGGGATGGTAGGCGTTTCGCAACCCGTAATCAACACGACCGTCAAGCCAGCGGCAGCAACAGCCTTCAAAGTAGCATTATTGATCTTCATTTTCAGACTCCTTCCTTCACTTGGAGAATTTCGTATCCTTGTTCTGCTTCGCGCCGGACGCCTTCACTGCCTTCTTTCCGGCAAACGCGTTGGCGACCCGCTTCGAGCCTTCCTTGGCTGTCAGCGACTCGGGATTGGCCTTCTCCGCCTTCGCGTAGGCGTCACGCGCGTTGAAGAACTCGCCCATCGCCTCGAATGCGATTCCTTGATTCTCAAAGTCGGCGAAATTTGCCTTGTCGATCACTTCAAGCTTCTCGACCACCGTCACAACCTCGGGGAATGCCTTGGCGTTGAGGAGATACACGACTCGCTTGTCACCACCCTCGATGGCAACAAGCTCACGGCTCTCCTTGTAGGGAGATATGTCGGCGACAACGCCATTCACCGCCGGCGTCACAACGGCCGCGAGCGCCTTGAGCTGAGACGGCTGGGCGCTGTCGAACCGATCTGCCTCGGGCACCGTGATCGTAAACGTGTTCTCGTATTTCGCGGGAGCGTCTTTTCCGTTAACGCCTTTGAACTTCGCTTTCAGCGTTCCTTTCGCGATAAGCTCGTACACTGTCACCGGCTGCTTGACCTTCTGGACCTGCGTCGCCTTGAGGTCGGGCTCGCTGACTGGGACTTCGCCCTCCTTGACCTGTTTCGGCTTGTAAGGGACGGTCTTGAGCGTGTATTCCATGTCCTTCTGCACGGGCTTCGAGTCAAGCTCGAGATCAAGCGTCAGGTCAATCACGACCTTCTCCGAACCCTGTCCCATGGCCCCGAGCGTCGCGTAGCCATGGCCGGCGTCCTTCTCCTTGATCATCTTTTCAAGTTCGGACGCGCCTTCGGGATTGCTCCAAAAGTCGTCGGCGACTTGATAGAAGCCTTCCTTGTAGAGGCGCATCGCGAGGAGCTGCTTCACGAGCCCGGCGTTCTGCTTGTTGCTGCCGGCGAGTCCGCCCTTGACATTGGCCTTGACGTTGATGGCCGCCACGTTCACCTTGCTGATGTCGGTAACAGCTTTCGCAGGCATCACATAGTCCACAGCGATCTTCTCGGTCCCGCATCCCGCCAAGAATGCGACCGCGCCACCGATGATGCCGTACAAACCGATTTTCGTAATTGTCTTCATTTCAGAAAGTCCTTTCCTGATTATTCGCCAACATTCGCAAGTTTATACTCCAAGCGCGCAAGCGCAACCGGCACCGACTCGGCAAGGCCCTTGTTGTCACACGTTTCGAGGATCAGCAAATGTTGATCCCTGATCTCGGCAATCTTCTTAGGGTCAAGCGTCTTTGACTCGCTGACCAAAAGATACAGGTAGTAGTTACACAGACGCTTCTCCGCGTCACCACCCTCGTATGTCTTTGTGCGCACCTGTTCGCAGAACTTTGCGAGATCAATTTTCCCCAGCGTCTGGTACTTCTTGACAAATCCAGCGTAGTCTCCCTTCGCGAACAGCTCACGCAGGTCGGCGTCGGCATCTTTTGGCATCGGCGTCTCAACGGGCTTCGTCTGGGTGATGAAGGCGTCTTTCACACGCTCAACGACATCTTTTGTGAATGACTTGTCGTACATGTTTTCCGGACGAACCGCCGTTTCACTGTTGTCACCCGTATAGATCGGAATTTCAAAGTAGTAAACCGGAGCAAGCGTCTTCGTCTCGTAGACGGCCACGCTTACGCCCTTGGCCGCACTCGCAAAGTTCAGGCGCGACTCGGCAAGGATATCCTCTCCACCCTTTTCGTTCTCCTTCTTTGCGACCGTCACCTTCGTCTGCGGCGCGCTCTTCACATACTGGCCTGCCCCGCTCAAGACAAACCAGTAGTCGGCTTTTTCGTCAGACACCTTATAAGTGCCACTTTTCGTGAACTCTGCCTTCAAGGCATCAACAATCGGTGCCATCGCATCATCATTGGCAACAACCTTGACCGTTGCCTTCTCCTTGAGCGGCACCTCCGCAAACGAGGTCACCTTATATGGTGCCATTTCGACAGACGCGCACCCCCCCAACAACAAGGCGATTCCTACGCCTCCCAGTTTTCTCAACTTCATGTTTCTTTTCCTTTTGCCCTTGTTCCGTGCGCGGCAAAAGAAAGAGGGCGCAATCCCCTGCCGCAGTCCAGGTGAGGCTGTAGGATTGCCTTGTAAGAACCGCGGAAAGAAGATGCGCCCGATGGGCGCATTCTCCACCCCGTTCCGGCTCTTACAGGTCAAACTTCCTACATTTCACCTGAGCCAAAACGATGCGTAGAACGCAAAGTCTTGAATTGTCTGGCGCGCATTATAGCACATTCCCGCCCTGCCGTGGGCGACAATCTGCAAAATTTTCGGGCCGGCAACTCGCGACTCTGCCTCTCCTTCCGCGGAAAGGTTGGTCCTGTCCTCACCTTATACTGCCAACGCGCGGTAGAATCTCACGCGTTTTTTTATTTCTTTAGGAACGACAGCCGCTCTTTCGCCAAGTCCTGAATGTAGTCCATGGATGCATTCTTGGCGACGTATTCCAGCGCAGCGGGGTCAGTCATGGCCTGAATGATACTGACCGGCTTGCGGAGATCGCCTGAAAAATCCGCCGTGATCCGGGCGACATATCTTGCCGAAACCATCTGCGAAGGATTCTTAAGCCGCTCGTACGCCTCCGTGCGGATGTCGGAGTCGGGATCCGTCGTGGCAAGACGCTCAAGGACACGCGCATTCCCGTTCCGCATCGCCGCCCTGCGGAATCGCTGCGGCGGATTCGCCCCGCACGACTCAAGCGACAGCATGCCCCGCTCAATGCACATCTCGCGCGACGTGAAGGCAAACTCCATGTCGTCCGAATCGATAAATCCCAGCAGCAACTTCTCGCCCCTTGCAACATCACCAGGATTCCCCGACCGCAACAAGCCCATAACCTCGCAATGCAGGACGGTGTTCGTCTCGTTCGCGAAACTGCTTGTCGCCGCCAAAAACATACCTTCGGCAGCCCCGCCCGTTCTCCGAGCGGCGTCCTCCAGCTGCATTGCCGACGCCGGACCCATCTTTACGTCAACGCCGCTAAACGAGAACACGGGAATGGTCGTGCTATCGGGATGCTCCAGCCGCACGAGATCGTCTGACGAGAACTCATATCGCCTTCTCGCGGTAAACGGCGTGTAGAGCAGACCGTTCTGGACAATCGCCCCAAGCTGGCGCCCCGTAAGCCCATGCGCAGACATCCAATAGCCGTATCCGGCGGAACCTGCCTTGCCTTCGCCTGGCGAACACCACACGAAATCAAACTTCACCCCTTGGGGCGACCATATCGTAATTTGCGTCCCGTCTGCCGGGTCTTCGCGAAGCTTCAGCGAAAATTCCTTCTCGCCGCTCCAGATGGGTACAATTCCCTCCATCTTCGCTGAATAGATCTTGCCGTTTCGCCTCGCCACGGCACGGAGCCACCTGTATGAACGGATTGCCCCCCGACTACCTGCGCCAACGAACCGATGCGGCATCTCTATCTTATCGTCGTCGAGAAACCACTGCGCATCCTTCATTTCCACGCCATCCAGCATCGCAGCGGCGAAGAGAACCGGTTCCGCGATGGACGGCTTTGTAGAATTCTGGGGCACATCTCGCGAAGCGACCTCGCTTCTCAACGCAATGCCCGCTGCCGCGAGGATGCCTAAGCAGGCAATGGCCATGCTCGTTTTCAAGAGCCAATGACGTCCTCGGATCGCGCGGACGAAAGCGGCGACGGAGGGATAGCGGCGGTCAGGGATGGACGACGTGGCGCGCTCGATGATCCGTGCCCACGCGCGCGGCGGATGGCCGCCGAAGCAACGGTCGGCCAGCACGCCAAGCGCGTGGATGTCGGCCGTCGGCATCGCTTCGCCGCGCTCCATCTGCTCCGGCGCGCCATAACCGGGCGTGCCCACGCCGCCAATCGTAACGTCCGATGTCGGACGCCTGGCGTCGGATGTCGTGACGTCCTTGACGAGGCCGAGATCGGCCAGGACGGGATCTGCGGTCGCGCGGGAGCGTGACACTCCCGTTCGCCAGAGGATGTTGGAGGGTTTGATGTCTCGGTGGACAAGACCTTGCGCGTGGAGTTCGTCAACGGCGCCGCACACCTTCAGCAGAAAACGGGCGATGGCGCGTTCGCCCTTCGGCAAGTCGCCCGGTTCCAGCAGTTCCATCGCCAAATATGGATGCCCGTTCGCCTCGCCGTGGGCGAAGAAGCGCGGAAAAGCTTCGGACTTCAGGCCGGCCAGCAGCTTTGCTTCGCGCAGAAAACGCGTCTTTGCGCGTTCGTCGCCGCGCACAAGCACCTTCACGGCGGCGGGCGTGCCGAGCGTGACGTGCTCCGCGCAGTACACCTCGCCGCTGCCGCCACGCCCGATAAACGCCGTCACCCGCCAGTCGCCGAAGAGCGTACCGGGAGGAAAGCGTCCTGTGGCATCGACGGGACCATGGGCGGCGCAGAGCGCCGCAAGTGGATCAAGCGGCTCGGCCGGAGGCCTCGCCCCACCGGTTTGCGGATCTTGCGGCGCGCCTGCGGGACGAGCGGACGGCGATGGAACGCCGTCCCTACCGAAATGCTCATCCATCGGCAATGGTCTCCAGGTCCTTCACGATCTCGCGGAGACGGGACATCGCGCGGCTCTTGGCCTGATCGACGGCGTGGCGCGCCATCTTGAACGACGCCGCGACCGCTTCGGGGGACTCGCCGTTCAGTGCCGTACGCTCAAAGATGCGCTTCGTGCGGTCGGCTACCGAGTCGTCGGCCAGGAACCGGGACAAGGCCAGTTCAAAAATGGATTCGCGGTAGGATTGATCGGCGGCTGGGGTTGCGGACGCGCAGGAGCGCGTCCCTCCCGCAGCGGCATAATCGGCACGCAACCCCTCATCGCGCTCGCGGTTCCGCAGGACCCGAAGCGCCTTGTTGCGGAGAATACCCGTGAGATAGTTGCGGAAATGCCCTTTCTCGTCCGGATCATAAGCGTAGTTCGGCAAGATGCCGCAGCGGTAGCGCGCGACGAACTCGTTCCAGCGGACGTGTTGCGAATCTTGCGCGATGTCGCGAAGGAGCGTGGTCGATGTTGTCGGTATCTCTGCCATCGCCTTTGTCAACCCGCATGAGATCCATGCCTAGCGCGCATTTTCAGCGATTGCCTAGGCGTGGAAGTAGTCGCGCGAGTCGGGCGGGCGGACGTTCGTGAGAGTACCCACGTAGTGCCGCAGGAAGTGCGGCTCGAACGAATGCTTGGCCGCCGCCGCCTCGTCGATGTCCACGCCGAGGCCCGGACGGTCGTTCACGTACATGTAGCCATCCACGAACCGCACGTCCTCGTCCACAACCTCGCTGCGCCACGGCACGTCGTCGAAGAGCGTCTCGTGGATGCAGTAGCCTGGAGTGGAGACGCCGAGCGCGAGCGTGACGGCGTTCGCCACCGGCCCAGACGGGTTGTGCGCGCAGAACGGGATGTGGTGCGCCTCGCATAGCGCGGCGATCTTCCGCATCTCAGTGATGCCGCCCGCGTGGGAGGAATCCGGCTGCAGGTAGTCTGCCGCGCGAAGCTCGATGGCAGAGCGGATGGCCTGGATGCCGTACAGGCGCTCGCCGCAGGCGATTGGCACCTTCACGCGGCGGCGCAGGTCGGCGAGCGCCTCCATCGTGTCGGGGATGATCGGCTCCTCCATCCAGTACACGTCGAACCGCTCGAGCGCGTTGGCGAGGCGGAGCGCCGTGGGCAGGTCGAAGCGGCCGTGGCACTCGATGAGAATCTCGGCCTTGCCGTCCGTCGCCTCCTTCACCTTCTCTATGCAGCGCATCGCCTTCTTGAAGTCCGCGGGCGGCAGCTGGCGGTAGTTCTTGCCGAACGGATCCCACTTTAGCCCCTTGAAGCCCTTCTCGACAGCGGCGACGGCCTTTGCGGCGAACTCCTCGGGCTCCTTCGCGCCGGCGAACCAGCAGTTCGCGTAGCACGGAACCGCGTCGCGGCACTTGCCGCCGAGGAGCTGCCACACGGGCACGCCGAGCGCCTTGCCCTTGATGTCCCAAAGCGCCATGTCCACTGCGGAGAGCGCGCTCATGAACACCGGCCCGCCGCGCCAGTACGCGTCGCGGTAGTTGTCGTGCCACAGCGCCTCGATGTTCATCGGATCCTTGCCGATGAGGCCGTGCTCGAGGTCGTGGATCGCCGCGCAGAGCGTGGCCTCCTTGTACTCGAGCGTGCCCTCGCCGATGCCGTAGAGTCCCTCGTCCGTCATCACCTTCACGAACACCCAGTTCGTGCGAAAGCAGTCGACGACGATTGTCTTGACTTCTTTGATTTTCATGCCTATTTCCTTCCGAAAGCCACATCGGCGAAATCGAGCGTCCACATCCAGTCGTAGCCCGTGATGCCGTGCTGGCCGCCGCGCCGCACGTAGCCGAGGTGCGTGCCGATGCGGCCAGTGTCGTAGTTCGCGGGGAAGTCGCCAGCCGGCAGGCCCGGCAGGCCGAGGAACTCCCATGCCGGCGACGCCGCGCGGCAGGAGAGGAACTCGCCCTTCGTGTCGAACCAGCCGCTGTTGAAGCCCTGCACGAGGATGCGGCGCGGCGCGATGGCCGCGACGATGAGGTGCTGGTCGAACTTCATCGCCTGCTCGTTGTCCACATACTTGTTGTACGCCTTGCAGTACCAGTGGTGGAACATGTTCATCTCGGTGGAGACGTTCTCGCCGTAGTCGCGCTTGGCGAGAGGCACGCCGCCGCCGCCGGTCTGGTTGGGCACGCACACGGCGAAGCGCTCGTCGCGCGCGGCGGCGATGAGCGCGGTCTTCGCGAGGCGCGAGCAACCGGTCGCAACGGACTTCGTCGCGTCGATCTCGGGGATGCGCTCGGCGAGGTCGAGCCCGCGAGAAAGCGCCCACGCCCACGCGCCAAGCGCCGTCGTGTTGTCGTCGCGGCTCTCGTCGCGCTTAGGCCACAGCGTGAAGACGCCAGTGTAGGCCGTCTCTCGCGGCGTGCCAGCTTTCACGTCGCGCTCCTCCACGTCGGGCGACACCTGCCCGTAGCACGCGCTCATCACGGCATAACCGCGCGCGATGATCGTCTCGAGGGGAAACACGCTCGTCTGGTTCGTCCGACGCATGCGTCCGCGCGTCTTCTCGAAGTCGGGCTTGTGGTCCTGGCAGTCGAGCGACTTGTTGTTGCGCACCCAGATGTTCGCGGGGAACACCACCTCGGGATCGGTCACGAGCTCCTGGTTGCCGCGGTAGTTGAGGAAGAGTATGACCGGCACCTTCTGCTCGTTCTCGCAAGGCGGCGCCTTACCATTCTTGGGCTTCATGTCCTGAATCCTGTTCGGCAGGAACACGATCCAGTCGATCATCGGACCGGACTTGTCCACCTTGAACCACATCTTGTACTGGCGGCGGATGGCGAGACCGCCGAGCGTAGCGCCCTCCTCTATCAGCTCGGTCACCACCGTCTCAGGCGGGGGCGGCGGCTGGCCGTACATCTCGCGCGCGAAGATTTCGAGTATCTCCTTCCGGCGGGCGGGCCAGTCTGCGGCGCTCTTCAGCTTGCGTCCATCCGCGAACGTCAGCGGATCCTCAAGCGTGTACGGCGCCACCTTGGACTCGTCGTAGTTCGGCGGACGGGCCGTCACTGCACCCGCAACCGCCATCATTCCTATCAACATCAGTTTCTTCATTGTCTGTTCCTACCGTTGCGGCGCACATTCTACCCGTTTTTCGCCCCAAACACAAGATTACCGTTATTTCGCCATCTTCACGGATTCGATCGTCACGCGCAGACCGGCCGTCTGGGCCGGGTCGAAGCGCAAGTGGTTGATTCGTCCGCGCCAGTTGCGGTTCGTGCCGACGGGGAGACGGTAGTCGTGGAACGCGCCGTCCACCGTCACGGGCAGTACGACCGACGAGACTTCCGCCACCTTGCGTCCAGGCCCCGCCCAGAAGAGCTGGCAGTTCCCTGCCGCCACAGCCCCTTCCACCTTCATGCGCACAACAACCTCGCTGAAGCTCCGCGCCTCGATGGGCGCAAACGACACGCAGGTGGCCGGGTCGCTCGTCGCCGTGCGGAACGTGATTCCCTGCGGCGAGGCCGCGAATTCCGAGAGGCCCATCATCGAGCGCCAGCCCTGGGTGCCGCCACCCGTGAAATCCCAGGCGGAGACGCGCGGCATCGGCGCGGGCGGCGGGAGGTCGTAGGGGCCGAGTCCAACGTCCTTCGGACCGTAGTTGACCGGCCAGCCGCCCGCCGGACGCTTGCAGAAGGTGTCGCGCACGGCCTCGTAGAAGCCGAACCCGAATTCCGCGTTCGGCTCGGCGTACGAGCCCTCGCCCCATTCGTTGAGCGGCGCGAGGCAGAGGCGCTTCACGCCCGTCTCGTCCGCGAAGCGCTTAGCGTCGCGGCAGATGCGCCGGAAGCCTTCGACGCTTTTGCCGTATATCTCGCAGTGGTCGTTCCACGGACGGTCGTCCCAGCCGGTGGAGAGGTTGGGAATGAACGGCAGGATGCCGGATTCGTGCCGCTTGCGCCAGGCTGGCAGGCTCGCCTCCACGCAGAGGTCGTAGCTGTAGCGGCGGTTCGTCTTGGCCTTGCCGGCGTGGTCCATGAAGTGGTAGATGCCCGTCATGTCGAAGCCGCGGTCCTTGCACGACTGCACGGCCTTCTCGCCCCAGTCCGCCTCGGGCCACTTCATCGCGATGAAGTAGATGCCCTTGTAGCC
>CACXPT010000062.1 GCA_902769585.1 uncultured bacterium | reverse complement strand
ACGCGGCCGAACGGGTCATAGGTGCGGTAGATGGTGTTGCCAAGAGCGTCGGTTGTGGCGGTGCGATTGCCGAGCATGTCGTAGGCGTAGGATTCTGTTGTGTAGTCGGTGGAGTTGGTGTAGGTGTGGGCGGCAAGTAGATCACCGCAGGGTGAGTAATCGTAGGACACAATGGGCGAGACGCCCGTTGTCCCAGTCGCCGCCGAGACGGCGGCTCTCCATGTCTGGGCAACACGGGCGAAGGCGTCGTAGGTGTTGTAGGTTGTTTCGCCTTTTGTTTCCGTGGAGAGGAGAACGCCGTGGAGCGAGCGGCGGACGATGGTTGGGCCGGTGGAGGAGGTGACGGTTTCGGTTTCGATGCCGGTGGCGGGGTCGTAGGTGACGAGGGATTCTGTGAGCGAGCCGTCAACGGGCAGGTCGCCCGTCCCATGCGCCGCCAAGATGGCGGCGGTCCCAGTCAGCGTCACCGTGTGGCGGCGGCAGGCGTCGGAGAGACCGGTGAGCTGGGTACGGACGATGGTGAGCGAGTTGGTGGACGGGCCGACGACGGTTGTGGTCTCAACCTTCCACCATTCGTTCGAGATCTGGACGTAGGTGACATCGGTACGGTTGGTGATGCCATCGATGATTGTGCCCACTTGTTCGCCGAGGGCGTTATAGAGGTAGGCGGTGACACGTGGCTCGAGGCCGGGCGCGTAGAGGGTTGTCGTAAGGATGCGATCGGAGACGCCGTCGTAGAAGTTGGAGGTGACGAGAGACGAACCGTTCGCCCCGTGGACCGTAACCGACTCGACGCGGCCGAAGAGGTCGTAGACGGTGACGGAGTTGGTGATGGACATGCGATCCCACGAGACGGCGGGATGGTCTGACGCCTTTGTGGCGACCGTGTCGACGCGGCGGCCGTCGGCCCGCCAGCCGGTGCGGCGGGTCTCCTCCGTCCAGGCGGCGGTCGGCGGGTCGAGGACGCCCCGCCCTACCAGCCACTCGCGGCGGACGGACGAAGCGCCGTTGCGGTAGCGCGTGGTTGTGGTGACGAGGACGGAGGTGTCGTTGGTGATTGTCGTTTCAGTCGTCTCGTCGCGGTCCTCGTAGGAGGAGCGGGAGGTGGTCGTGACCGCGCCGCGCTCGTCGGTTCGGACGGAGTAGTCGGAGAGGCCGTAGGGGTAGGTGGTGGTGACGACGGACGCGCAGGAGCGCGTCCCTCCCGTGGGAGTGACGGCCTCGCCGGGGGTCGTGCCGACGTAGGTGACCGTGTTCGTCTCGCGGCCGAGCGCGTCGCTGAAGTGCTGCGTGACGCGGAAGCCGTTGGTCACGCCGTTCCCCGTTCCCCCTTCCCCGTTCCCCATGTCCCCGTTCCCCACGTCCGCGAGCCAAATGTCTTCTTCGGCGTGGTAAAGGTCGTCGGTGCCGGTCTGGGCCGAGCGGAGGACCTTGCGGTCCTGCCGGTCGCTCCGCCACAGGAGACGGCAGCAGGAATATGCGTTCGTCTCGCTTGTGCCGTCCGAGTAGGCTGTCGAGCGGAGCCGGTCGATGTCGTCGTAGGTCGAGCTGCTGTGGCCGACAAGCGCATCGGTCTCCGTCAGGCCGGTTGCCGTGAAGAGCTTCAGCCTCCTCAGCGAGTCCTCGACCTCGACAGCAAACGTGTCGTCGTCCGCGCCATTGCGTGCGCGGCGCTTCACGGTGCGCAAGGAGTCGCCTTCGGCATCGGCGGCAAAGGTGCGCATCTCCGCGTCCCACGTCCCCTTCTCGATCTGCGAGGTCTCCGTCACGCCGCCGAATCCCGTGTGCGAGACCGTCCGCCCGCGCAGCCGCTTCGGCACCGCGTAGTCCTCCGGATAGGCGACGGTCGTCTCGCTGCGGAGCGCCTCGCCCACGCCAGTCGAATGGACGCATGTGCGCAGCGCGACGCCGTGCGCGTCCGCAGAGCGCGTGTAGAGCCACGTCTCCGTGCCGACGAGGACAGGCGGCTCTCCGCCGCGCATGATCCACACGTCGCGCCGGCGCGGGAGGAAGGAGTCGTTGCGGTCGCACGAATCGCCCGCCGCCGGCTCGTAGGAGGTGACGGTCGCCTTCGCCGAACATCCTTCCGGCAGTTCCGCGAGGTGCGAGACCTCGGCAAGTCCCCACGGAAACGGCGAGCCGTCCAGCTGCTCGACGGACGCAGTCTCGCGTCCGAGCGCGTCGTAGTCGCTGAACGTCCATGGGCGGCGATCCGACCGCACGGACTTCCGCCGCGCGTGACGGTACCTGTTCGTAGGATCGCACCAGTACTCCATCTGCTCGTCGAAGAAGCCTTTCTCGTCATGGCCGTAGCGGTGCGCAAGACGTCTGCGGGCCGTCGATCCCGCGCCTATCTTCACGTACTCGGACATGACGGAAGACACGACCGTCGAATCTTCGAGCACGGACTCGTCGAAGACGTCGGTCACGAAGTCTGGTTCTTCCGGATCCGTGCGCCACTTCCTCTTGATTGCCGTGACACCGCGTATCTCGTCTGTCCTTACGACGCCCTCGTCCGGGAACCGATCGGCGACGCGGGTTCCTTCAGGCCCGTACCTGTAGCACAACATGCTGTCGCCGAGGTTGAACGTCTCGTCCGAGACCGTGTTGCCGATTATCGTCAGCTTCCGGCAGCGCACATGCGACATGTCGCCCCACGGGTTCGTGACCTCCCACCGGTTCTCGAGCCGCCCCGACGCGTTCCACACCGTGAGCGCCACGCCGTATTCGATGTTCGTCACCTGGACGGTGCGCCCGCCGGGTACAGAACAGACGACCATGAACGCCCCCGAAGCGTTCGTCGTGGCGGAAACCGCGTCCGTGCCGAGGATGCCGAACGCGGCTGGCGTGATCGCCGTCGGTTCCTCCAGCGCCGTCCAGACGAATCCCTCGTTTTCGCCTGGCGTTGGCGAACCGAGCGATATGCGCAGGCGGAACGAGCACTGCGACGTGCCGTCGCCGCCCGTGCAGTCGCAACACCCCTCGTCCTCGCCGTCGTCACCGCATCCGTCGTCTTCCTCCTCCGACGTCTCTTCCGACCCCTCGTCCGGCTTGTCCGTGTCAATGTGGCAGGTGTCGTCCGGATCCGGAACGCCGTCGAACTCAGGCTCGGCCGAACCTGGCGGAAACACCTCGGGATCGTCGTTCGACGGGGTGGAATACCTGGACATGAGCCGAATGGAGCGCAGCAGCGACTCGCCTTGCACGCGCAGGCTCACGAGCGGATGACGCGGAAGTATCCGCACCGTTACCGGCGACGACGAGTCGGCCTTTATCCCCTTGGCGCGGTGGAACGCCCTGCGGAGCTCGGGGGAAGAAAGAGGCCAAGGGGAGTCGAACTGCGACGCGCGGGGGCCGGAGCCTATCTCGCCAGGCGTATCGTGCGCCAGCTCCCAGCAGCATACGCGCACAGCCGCGTTCGTCCCCTCGGGAGGCAGCTCCGCCCAGACGGGATCCGGCGCAAGCAAGGCCCGAGTCGGCACATTGGTGACGGCGAGGCCCGCGCACGGCGGCATGGCAAGCTGGGCGACCGTCTCTGCATCCACGCCTCCCATGTGCGGGACTCCTGCGAACGACGCGGAGAACGGCACGACGTACCATCCGCTCTCCGCCCGGCGGCGCGAGAGGAATATCGGCGCCTTGCCCTCCGGCACGGAGAGGAACCTCCCGGCCTCGTCCGCCTCGAGCGTCACATGCGGCGACCAGAGGAGAAGATGGAGCGGTCGCGACAGCGATGGCGTCGCGCCCGTCGCCTCGACTACGAACGTGACGTTCGTCACGGGGCCTGTCCCCAGCGGGACACGCCAGCTGTCGGCGGCAACGGACGGCACCTCGTTGGTCGTCGGGCCGTCGTCCACGACGTAGCGTATCGAGACGTCGGACGCAGTCCATCCTGCCGCTCCGTTCGCCCGCGAGGAGACGAAGAGCTGTTGCCACGGGCTTATCCTGTCCACGCGGAACGTGCGCACCAAGATATTCGTCAGGTCGGCGGGGCGCGCGAAGGAGAACGCGGAGGGGACTATCTCCCACGCTACAAGCCTATCCGCCGCCGTGCCGCACTCCGACAGGAATTCCGGCGATGTCGTGCCGCCGTACAGCCCGTCGCCATTGTCGCGCACGAGCGGGTCCGTGCCGGCGGCGATCTCGTCGCCGTCGGGGACACCGTCGCCGTCCGTGTCCCAGAGTCCGGGATCCGTGCCGTACACGAACAGTTCCTCGGCAGTGGAGATTCCATCGCCGTCGCGGTCGCCCGTCGCCGTGTCGGACGGGTCGAGCGGCCAGAAAAGAAGCGACAGCTGGGGATTTAAGATTGAAGATTGAGGATTGAGGTTGGAGACGATCTCCGCAAGGGTCGACAGGGCGGGCATCCTGCCTAGCGTTGCGCCAACGACGACGTTCGACAGGTCTCCGACACCCAATCTTCCTTCTTCGATCTTCGATCTCAAATCCGAAAGGTCGTAGCGGTACGTGAAACGCCCGTCCGGCCACAGTTCTGCCTGCACACTCACTGGCGTGTTCGTGTCGCGGTTCCAAAGGGCGTTCTGCCACGTCAGCAGCAGCGTGTTGGACGGCGTGACGCAATGCCAGAACCGCGACTGAAGATTTGAGATTGAAGGCTGAGGATTGCCAATCAGATGCCAATTGGCTTCAGGCACGATTCCCAGCGGCGCATCGAAAGGCCAGAACTGCCCAACCGTGACAACGGTCCCGCCCGTTGCGCAAGCCTCCGCCCGGCCGCCGGCATGTATGCGGATCCTGTCCGCAACGTTCGTGCCGACCTGCATCCGCCATCCCCCGGGCGCGAGCGTGAAGCGGTCCTCGAACGCGCCGCGCAGAAGCCAACGCTGATGGACGGTATCTGAGGATTGGGGATTGAAGACCGAGGATTGCAGATCGTTCGTGGAAACATCCACGAGCGCGAACCCCGCCGCCAATTGCTCATCCGTGAGAACAACCGTCGCCGGCGCCGACGCCGTGCGCGGCGGCTCGTTCGTCTTCGTGCCTCCGTAGGCAATGAGCAACGAGATGGCGATTGCGACGGTGAACTTCTGGAATGGCGTCAGGACGTCGACAAGCTTCTTGAGGCTCTTGAACGGACGGAATCCCCGCTCCGCGCACCGGCAGGCTACGGCCAATGCGAGAAGTACGAAGACCGCAGCCAGTCCGACGAATATCATGTATCACCTGAATATGAACCGTGTTCCGTTCTGGGTCGCCTTCACGACAAAGGACGACGCATGGACGTCGACGCCGCGCGCCGTGACGCGGCAGAGGTTCCACCGGCGGTCGTGCAGCCACGAGGGCGGCTCGGCAGCAAGCGCGTAGAACGTCGGAGTTCCGCCGTCGCGGATGTCGAGAGGCCCGAAGCTTCCGTCCGAGCCGAAGCGCAGGGAAAAGCGGAAAAGCTGCGAGCCGTCGTCGGCAATCGGCGTCTGCGCGAGGGTTGTTTCCTCCGCAACGTTCCGCACAAACCATTCGCCGCAGTCCCAGCCGACGGCCAGCCTTTCCTCCTCTGGCGAAAGGATACTATCCCCATCGGCGTCGATTCCAAACGCGACCTGAACGTTGTTCGACGGCGTGCCGTCGAAGTCCAGCTCGTACTCGAACGCGAACATGCGTTCCGTCCACGCCGCGAACGCGACGTTCGTGGACACCTCGGAGTCGGCGTATTGCGAGTTGCCGAGTCGCACAGGCCCCGTGACCGCGCCGAACGCGGACAGGAATCCAGACAGCAACACAAGAGCGGCAAGTTTCATGACTGCGCCCATTATAACATCGCCCGTTCGGATACACAATTCGCAAATTCAGACGCCTTATTTCATCACTATACGCCAGCTGCGGGCGGGAATCGTGCCTGCGGCAGCGATGTCGGGCGTGGCGAGGTCGTAGACCTGCTCCTTGCGCGACCAGTTGCAGAGGACCGCCGCCACGCGACCGTCCTTCGCGCGCCACACGGAATGGAGGATGGTTGGATGGGACGGATGGCGCACCACGCGCGCCTTCTCGGGTTTAGTGTAGATGCCGCGAATGAACAGTTCCACCGGCTGGCGCGCGCACAGGAGCCTGCCGGGCGCGCACATCGTGCCGTCGTAGAGGAAATCGAGGTTCGCGTGGTAGAACTTCGCCGTATCCACCGTGAACTTGAAGTTTCCGGCGTAGCGCGGGTCGTCGAAGTGGCTCATCCGCAACTGGTGCACCATCGGCTGCATGCCCATAGCCACGCCGCGCGCGAACTCAAGCACGTACTGGTCGGGATATAGCTCCTCCCACGGCTTCTCGCTCGGCCAGCGGTCGCGGTCGGGCCACGTGGGGTCCCACGGCGGGATGCCGTCGATCACCGCGTAGCTGCCGTAGACGGCCATCGCGCCGTGGTAGACGGCCATGAACGCAGGCACGGTCTCTGCCTCGGGCTGGGCAGGCATGCCGAAGCGCTCGCCGTTCTGCCAGAGGTTGATCGCGGAGTCCACGATGTCGAGGTACGCCTCGGGCGTGTCCTCGGTGGAGATGCAGAAGCCGGGGTTGTCCGCCTTGATGTCGCTGAAGAGCTTGCGGTAGCCGTCCGTGATCACAGTGCCGCCGCCAGGCGCGTGCGGATGGTCCGGACTCCAGCAGGCGCGCACGGTGCAGCCGCCCACCTGGTCCATGTACACGCCTGGCAGGCCCGTGCCGCGCAGGTTCTTCATCAGTTCGCGCATCCGCGCGTGGAAATGCGGCGCGGAGCCGCACATCACCGCCAGGGCGCTCGGCATGTACACGTTGTACTGGTGCCCCTTCTTAGTGCCGTCCTTCTCCACGATCGAATCAAAGTTGCCTTCCGTCTCCCATGTCGGATCCACCTGGTCCCAGCTCACCCCGTTCGTGTAGGGCTGCACGAAGATGCCCTTCGCGACAAGACGGCGCACGGCGGCGGAGAATGCCTCTACGCCCTCGCGCGGGGGCCAGAAGAACGGGTAGCCCACGTCGTATGGAATCTTGTGCCACCAGTACCAGTCGAGCGCCACGGGAAGGCCCGTCAGCTGCTGGAAGCGCTCCACGGGCAACGCCGCATTCTCTTCGCTTCCCCGGTTCCAGAACCAGATGGCGATGTTGCGCATCTCCCTCTGCGGACGCGCGAAGGCAGCCTTAGCCCACGGCTGCTCCCACGCCCAGCGGCGGTAGATCTCCGCCGCCGCGAACCAGTCGCCCCTGAACGTGCGGATCGTACCGCCGAACGGCAGCGCGCCCGCCACGCGGTTCGTGTCCGTGAGCTGCGGCGCATGGCGGAAGACGAGCGTCGCCGTCTGCGGCTCCTTGCCGTTGCGCGTTATCGACCAGTTCGGCCGGAGACGCGCGTCGCCGCGCTGGTCCATGTACCATGACACGTCCTTGCCGTTCAGCGCGGCCATGAAGTGGATGCCGCCCATCGCCGCCACGGCCACGTTTGCGCCCGGCTTCACGCCCACCCACTTCGGACGCCGTATCTGCCCGCATGTCTTGGGACAGAAGATCGCCGTCTTGTCCGTGCGCGGAACAGTGAGCATCGGGAAGTCGATGAGCCGGATGCCAAGTCCCGACTCGTTGCCGGAGTAGCGGAATTCGTAGGACCAGCCGTCCTTCTCCGGCGTGGGCGTGAGCTCCGCCGTCACGGTGAAACCATCACCGCACACGGGATGGCCGCGCCACTCAACCAACGTCTTACCATCCTTCTCCGTCACGGTGCGCGCCTTCATCTGCGCCGACGAAACCATCTGCTCCGGCGAATTCGTGGCCGGCGTAGTCATGTGGAGCGTAAAACCGAGACTGTCATTCGGAAACGGAGTCCCGAATACCGCAAGAGTGCCCGCGGTCAAGACCGCGAACACTGACATTCCTGTTTTCATGCGAGGCGTTCCTTTCAGTCTTCCTTGGAAGCGTCGGGATCCTTGAGCTGGATGCCCACGTCCTTCATAGTGAGTGTCTTGAGCTGTTCCGGCGTCGGGTTCTCAACCTTGGACACGCGCATCGCCTGGCGCGAGACCGCCTCCTCGAACAGCGTGCGCGCCCAGCGGCCGTTGCCGAACTTGCGATCGCGCTTCTTAGTCCTAACGCGGATGAATGCGTCAAGCCACTTCTCCACGTCTGCGGAGAGCACGTACTGGCTCTTCTTCGCGTTCATGCGGAACATCGCCGCCAGCTCCTCGGCCGTGTAGTCGGGGAACTCCACGTAGTGGGTGAAGCGGGAGGCGAGGCCCGAGTTGGCGTCGATGAACTTCTTCATCTCCTCCGTGTACCCGGCCACGATCACGACGAGCCGGTCGCGGTCGTCCTCCATGCGCTTGAGTAGCGTCGAGATCGCCTCCTCGCCGTAAGTGTCCTGGTTGCCGTTCACGAGCGAGTACGCCTCGTCCACGAAGAGGATGCCGTCGAGCGCGAAATCGATAACCTGTCCGGTCTTGATGGCGGTCTGGCCGGTGTAGCCTGCCACGAGTCCGCCGCGGTCGCACTCCACGAGGTGCCCGTTCTTCACAACTCCGAGCGCCTTGTATATCTTAGCCATGATGCGCGCCACCGTCGTCTTGCCTGTGCCGGGGTTGCCGGTGAACACCATGTGGTACGATATGGGCGCCACCTTGAGGCCGGCCGCCTTGCGCTGCTGCGCCACGCGCACGAACGACGCGAACTTCGCCACCTCCTCCTTCACGGGCTTGAGGCCGACGAGACCGTTCAGCTCCGCGAGAGCCTCCTCCACGGTCACCTCGTTCGTGGAGGCGGGCATGTAGCGGATGCCTGGCGGAGGAGTGCGCGCGAGGCCGGACGCGCCGAGGCCGACCTTGCCCTTCCCCAGCTCGCCGATGTCGCGCATCTCGATCGTCATGAGCTGCTCCTGCGTGGGGTTCGCGATGTCGGCCACGCGCTCGGCCTGGTGCGCCACTGCCTGCTCGAAGAGGTTGCGCACCCAACGGCCGTTCCCGAACCTGCGGTCGCGGTTGGCCGTCTCGGCGGCGATGAACGCGCCGAGGTCACGCTCGACGTCGGGAGAGAGAACGTACTGGCTCTTCTTCGCGTTCATGCGGAACATCGCCGCCAACTCGTCCGCAGAGTAATCCGGGAATTCGACGTAGTGGTTGAAGCGGGAGGCGAGTCCGGAGTTGGCGTCTATGAACGTCCTCATCTCCTCGGTATAGCCTGCCACAATCACGATCAGGCGGTCGCGGTCGTCCTCCATGCGCTTGAGTAGCGTAGAGATCGCCTCCTCGCCGTAGGAGTCGTTCTTGCCGTTCACGAGCGAGTACGCCTCGTCGACGAAGAGGATGCCGTCGAGCGCGAAGTCGATCACCTTGCCAGTCTGTATGGCGGTCTGGCCAGTGTATCCCGCCACGAGTCCGCCGCGGTCGCATTCCACGAGATGCCCTTTCTTCACCACGCCGAGCGCCCTGTATATCTTAGCCATGATGCGCGCCACGGTCGTTTTGCCCGTGCCGGGGTTTCCGGTGAACACCATGTGGTAGGAGATGGGGGCCACCTTGAGGCCGGCAGCCTTGCGCTGCTGCGCCACGCGCACGAACTTCACGAAGCGCGCCACCTCCTCCTTCACGGGCTTGAGGCCGACGAGACCGTTCAGCTCCGCGAGCGCCTCCTCCACGGTCACCTCGTTCGTGGAGGCGGGCGTGTAGCGCACGCCGGGCGGCGCGACCTGGTCGCTCTGCTCCGACTTTGCCGGATCAGAAGAATCGTCCAGACCGTCCGCCCCAGCGGCCTTGTCGCCCATCGGACAGAAAACGGCAAGCAGCATGGCGCCGACGAGGACTACAGGCCCGATCAGCCGCCCGCACCAGCCGTCAAGCATGCCCATCGCGTGGAGAGCCCACCGGGCACCCCACACGAGAACGGAGAGGACGGTCGCGTAGGCCAGCGCGCCGGCCAGCGTCTCCGTCCTCACCGCGCACGCGAAGCAGACGATCAGCACGATGTCCAGAAGGCAACCGATCGCCATGTTGCCAACAAAACCCAGCCGCTTCTGCTCCGCGCCCATTGCCTAGACCTCGTCAGAACATGTGACGATTTGTGACCTTGCTGATCTCCTTCTCGTCGGCCCAGACGATTTCGCCCGACCTCAGATCCTTGAGTATCATGGAGAACTTGTAGTAGCGGTGCAAGGTCCTGCCGTCGCTTTGCGACATTTCGGTGAGTTCGCCCGTCAGGTACATCTGCGCGGCGGACTGCTGGCCGGGCCGAATGGCCTTGCGCCTGTCGGTCAAGCCCAGCTGAGCCTGCTCGTCCATGATGGCGATGTCGGCACCGGCCGTAGAGCGATCCACGAAGCGGAACTGGCGTGAGCGGATGAGCCTCATGCGGATGGAGTCCGTGATGCTCTTCATGTCCACGATCATCTGGGACTTGTTCTTCATCGGCTCGATATCCAGGATGGGCTTCTCGCCCTTGGTAGCGTCCAGCACACCTGGATCCGCGATGAGGGACTCGGTCATCTTCTCAACCGTCAGGCGGATATCCTGCGGCTCGATCTTCGTAGTCAACCGACGAGTGTCATCCGGGTTTCCCACCATCACCGGGCCAGGCCCGCTGACACAACCCGTGAACGCTGCGAGCAGGACCAAACCTGCGAAAAAGTTGATGTTTGCTTTCATCTGTGATCTCCTTGTTTTTGGGTACTAATGGTTGATGGCCCGCTTTCAGTACGGAAGCGACCTCTCTTCGCGGACACGCAGGCGAGAGGTGACTGCGGCCGGGTTGTTGGCGACACCTGTCACCGTGACAGAATCGAGACCGTGGAGGAGGAGCGGACGGTACGTGCGAGTTTCGCCGTCGATTTCCATGCCCTCGGAGTTGAACCAGGCTATGCGGTACTGCAGGTACTGGTCCCTCTGTACGAGCGAGGTCAGCTGGATATTGACACGGTTGAGGCCATTCGGCACCTTGTCGTACGTGACCGCTGTTACGGCCATGTTGTTGTGGAGGCGCGTGTTGCCCTCGAAGATGAGCGATCCACCCGTCTCGTGGTTCATGACGACCGACGTACCCGCCGTAGTGCGGCATCCAGAGAACAAGATGCCGGCGAGCATGACGGAAAAGATGACAGATAACGTTTTCATTGTTTATTATTCCTTTCTTTCGTTTACCGCTTACAGGACAACAGGTGTCTGGGGCTGCACCGTCGGGGAGGCAGGCGTTTCGACCGTCGGGGAGACAGGCGTCTGCACCGTCGGGGAGACAGGCGTTTCGACCGTAGACGAGACTGGCATCTGCACCGTTGGGGAGACAGTCGTCTGCACCGTAGGCTGAACGGTCGGGGCCTGGACTGTCGGCTGCACGACCTGCTCCGTCATCGTCGGCTGGACAATGGTCGACGACGAGACGGCCGTAGATGCCGAGCCTGGCGCCCATGTCACGGACTGCCAGTTCGTCGTGTCGAAGTTCACCCTGCAGCCGCTGCGGAAGGCGGCCTCTGCGTAGGCCAACGCCAGTTCGGCACGAAGCGTTTCCTTGTTCTTGTAGTGCTGGAAGCCCTCGGCAGAAAGCTCGAGCGCCACGTTGAACACGGCGCCTTCGGAGATGGTGACCGTCCCGACCCACGGCGTCATCCACTGGCGGCTCACTCGCAGCTGATGGAGGCCGGGGCGCGCATGGAAGGTGCCGCCGGAAGAACCGACCGCCGCGCCGTCCACCTCAACCGTGATGCCTCCAGCCACAACACGAAGCTCGTCCTTGACGGGCTTCGACGCGTCGACTGTCGTCTCGAGCGGCTTGAAGATGTCGTCGAGCGTCGTGGTGACGGTAAAGGACGCCATCGCTGCCGAGGCGGACACAGGTGCGCGCCAACGCGGACGCGCGGCGGCCAGATCGGCGCCTGTGTCCTGTACCCACATGTCGATCAGGTCGTCGTAGATCGCCATGGCGTCATCGCTGTTGCCCATCGGGACCGGACGCTTGTTCGACCAGTTCTTACCGTAGACGCTGCCGCCGGTGCGCCGGCCGCCGCATCTGCGACGCGCCGACGATCGAGGCCGTGAGGATGTAGTCCGCGCCGAGCATCTGCGCCACGCGCGTCACGCTGCCGCCCGTGAAAAGGCCGGCTATGAGGCCGGCACGCTCCTCGGCGGTCGTGATCTTGTAGCGGTTGAACGCCGCGCCGATCTCCGCCGAGTCCATGATAATGAAGTCCAAGCCCGAGACCTCGGCGGCCAAACGGTCGCGGATGCCATCCACCTGGTCGTCCATGATCGGCGCCGTTGAGTTCTGGTCGCGGTAGGCGTTCGAGAGATCGTCCCGAGACGCCGTCTTCGTGTGGTTCTTCACGAAAATGGCCATGACCGGCGGCTTGGCCGGAGGCGGAGGCGGAGGTGGCGCCAGCACGGCGCGGCGAACCACGTCTTCCTCTATCTTGACAACGTTAAGTCCAGGGTTAGCTGCAGCAACACGCTTCTTGAACGCCTCAAGATCGGCTGACGACTGGCGCGACTCGATCTCGGACACGGTCTGGACGCCTTGAGCCTGGGCCAAGGCCGCAACGCACAACATTGCGGCACCCAAAAACATTACCTGTTTCACTTTCATTTTCATTCTCCTTCTAGCTTGGATTTCCATCAGTGACAATCTCAGAAGTACCCGTTGATGATCGGGAAGAACGAGACGTCAGAGTTCGAGATGATGTTGACGAGGCCGATCTGGAGCCCCTGCATCTTGTTGGCGGTGTTTATCACGCCGATCTGGAAGCCCTGGACATCGTATCCGCCATTGTAGACGCCGATCTGGAACATGTCGCCAGAATCGATCCAGTTCGCGACGCCGATCTGAAGCCCCTTGAAGTCGCCGCCGAAATAGTTGACGGCACCAGTGTGGAGGCCGAGTCCGTCACCCGTTGCATAGTTCACGAGCAAGTTCGCGAGCCAGCCGTTGGCATGGTTGTCGGCCACGCCGACAAGACCGAGGTCCAGACCGTCAAAGTTGCAGCATCTGCCGTAGAGGATGTTAAGCCTAAGCCCCCCGACGTCGAAGTCCGGCCCGGGGACCTGGAGCGGCGAGAAGAAACTCAGCATCGCGGGCGAGAGCCCCACGCCCATAGTCCGGTCTTTCGCAAGCTGGCGGCTTGCCTTTGGCATAGCCTCCTGCGCGCCGGCCGGCATTACGCCAGTTCCGGAATTGTAGACGGGCCTGACGCCCGGCTCGACCTGCTGTACTGTCGCCACGGCCGCACTCGCAGACACCGACGCCAACAACAGCATGCTCGTCATCAGTTTTTTCATTTCGTTTACTCCTTCTTGGTTAATGTTGCAGGTAAGAAATCAAGTCAGGGCCCGATCAGCGAAGGGATGCGCGCCCACGAAGGCGTACCCTTCGCGCCCACGGTCAGCACTGTTGCCGTGGCAAAGCCGCGAATGTCGGAGACCCATACAAGTTTTGTCCCGCCGCCAGGCGGCACAGCGATCTCGCACGCACGCCCCGTACGCGCGTTTCGGACAGTGATGCTGTTCTTGCCGGCCGGCAGGGCAAGGCGACCGAGATGGACATGCTCCGGCACCGTCTGCCAAGCGCGAGTGTCCGCCTCCGTGATGGCGGTGCTGGTGAGGTTGTAGGTAAACACGCCCAGCATTATCGCCAGATCTGCGTACGAATTGCCGGTATTGACATGGTTGGCCACCTGCTGGGCGGCGATCTTCACGGCCGCTCTCGTCACGTTGCGCGTGGCGATGCCAGGCACGCGATCCTTCAGGTCTCGGTATGCGAGCGCCTGCACGTTGACCACAGGAACGCACGACGCCACCGCCGCCCCCCCCACTTCCACGGAGATTGGCGATGGTGGACACGCAGGCGCGCTGTAGATCGGAAAATCCACGGACCACACCGTGCCGCCGAACGGAAGCGGTATCTTGATCGGCTCTCGCATGTCGATCAGGTTCTCCTCGTAAACGACTATCACGTCTTGGCCGCCGCCCGGCACGGCAGTAAGCGGAGTGATCGCCGGGCATATCCGTCCAGCTTCCCGATACGCGATGGCGGCATTGGACTCGTCGTTCTCCTTTGTGAAGAAGAGTCCCATCAAGTACCACGCCAGGGCGTTCTCGTAGGAAGCACGCACCATGTCCGCCACGGGAGCAAGGCGCGCGGTGATCTGGCTGCTGGCCGTTGCGGCGTTCTGCGCGTTTGCGGCAGCCTTGGCATCGTCCTCGGCCGACTGCGAGGCCGGCTCCGACTCCGTGCCGTGCTCCTCCTTCAGCTGCTCCTGCACGGCCGTCGCGCGCCTAAGATAGACGCGCGCATTATCCTGCTGTCCGAGCGCGAGATGGTTTACGGCCTGATACTGCAGACCGAACAGAAGCTCGAACGCCGGCAGCTCGTACGGAATGGCCCGATCATCGCCAAGCGTTCCCGCCAATATATTTCCAGCTATCTGCCCCTTCTTCAGAATTGGCCCTTCATTCGTCTCGTCGAAAAGGTCTTCGAGTTGCGGACCCAGCACCGCCGAGCTGCCAGCAAAGTCGCCATGCAGCATCTTGATGCGACCCAGCTCCAAGGCACCCAGCTTCTTGTTCACGGTACTGTTGGCCATCTTGGTCGCCCGCTCCATTGCAATCGTGCCAGAGCCGAACATCACATCCTGCCGAGCCGCTTGCGCCTCCTGGTAAGAGGTACGGCAACCGCAAATGAGCACTCCCAAGGCTGCCGGTAAGATTATTTTGCACAGTTCTCTCATTGACTATTCTCCCGCATGAAACTCTACTTCAAGCACGTTGTCGTCGCGCAGGATCTCGCGCCCGATCGTGAAGCGAGGCTTCCCGGAAATGGCACTCAGGATGTTGGCGTTCTTGTCCTTCGCCAGCGTCGCGATGTTGTTCCTCACCCACTGCCGCGTCGTTTCGTACTGCTGCGGATTGACCTTCACAGCAAGACGCCCGTGCGCCGTCGCCGGATCATAGACGAACTCGAGCAGTTCGACCGTCATGACGACAGCTCGCCCCACCACCTTGCCGCCCTGGATGGCATATTCCGGGAAATCGATCTGCAGCGAAGACGCGTCCTTCGTTCCGGCAGACGCCACATAGTCGTCGCGCACCGACTGCCGCAGATCCGCCTGGATACGGCGCGAGAGCGTCAGATCGGCGGATGACGCGTCGTTGAGCTTCAGAACGAACCTATATGCGTACTTGTCACCAGTCTCACGTGTGAATGATTCGATCGAGTACGGCTTCACGACCGGTGCCGCAGGCATCGCCGGAGCAACCGTCGCCGGAACCGCCGCCACAGCGGCCGGCGTTTGCATGGCTTCCCGCTTGATGCGCTGGCACAACGCATCGACCTGCTTGTTATAGCTTCCATGGATGTCGCGGTACTCGGGACGGTAGAACAGGCCTTCTGTACTAACGTAATCAATGGAGAAAGTCGTCCCTGCGTGCCGCACGTCCACAACAATGTTCCACGATCTCGCGTCAAATCTGCAACGCACCACATCTGGCGCGGTCACAGTTGCAGACCACCGGCGCGCGGTGGCGGCCCTGACGATTGCTGCCGACATGTCGACTCCGGCCGACGCGGCCACGGCCTCGTTCCGCACCTCGATCATAGGCACACGCCGAACGATGCCGAACATGGCGCAACCCGACAAAAAGCCAAACAGCAGGAGCGCAGACACCCGCAATACACCTTTTGCAAAATTTCTCATGGCACACATTATACCATAAGAGGGGGGCATAATTCCCCTTCCTGACACAAAAGTAAAAAAAGTTTGCGAGGCTGTCCAGTCTCAGCCGCCGATGCCAAGCTTGTTCAGGCGGTAGTTCATCATGCGTGGCGACACGCCCAGCTCGCGTCCGGCGGCGCTGCGGTTGCCGTTGTGGCGCAGGAGCGCGTCCTCCAGCACGCGCTTCTCGAACGCCGCCAGCTGCTCGTCGAGCGTCTGCGTCGCGTCGGGCCTGTAAGGATCCTCCGCGAACTCCGGCGCCTGAAGCGAGGGCGGCAGGTTGTAGCCGTGCACGCAGTCGTCCGTCGCGGTCAGCACCGCGCGCTCGATGCAGTTCTCCAGCTCGCGCACGTTCCCAGGCCACGAGTAGGACTGCAGCATGCTCACCGCCGGCGGCGAGATGCGCGTCACCTGCTTGCCGTACTTCACGTTCATCTTCCCGAGGAAATGCTCGGCCAGCAGCACTATGTCGCCCGTACGCCTCGAAAGGTCGGGCATCGCGATCGGGAACACCGACAGGCGGTAGTAGAGGTCCTCGCGGAACATCTTCTTCGCCATCAGGTCCTCGAGGTTCCGGCTGGTCGCCGCGATGAAGCGCACGTTCGAGCGCAGCTCCTCGTTCGAGCCGATGCGCGAGAACGTCCGTTCCTGCAGGAAGCGCAGCAGCTTGATCTGTATCGGGATCGACAGGTCGCCGATCTCGTCGAGAAACAGCGTCCCTCCGTCCGCCGCCTCCGCGCGCCCGATGCGGCGCTGCGCCGCCCCCGTGAACGCCCCCTTCTCGTGCCCGAACAGCTCGGACTCCACCAGGGATTCCGGCAGCGCCGCGCAGTTCAGCGTCACGAACGGCTTGTCCTTGCGCATGGAAAGGCTCTGGATCGCCCGCGCCACGAGTTCCTTGCCAGTCCCGCTCGCGCCGCGAATAAGCACCGTAGCCTCGCTCGGAGCCACCTGGCGTATCTGCTCGTACACGGCGCGCATCTCGCGGCAGTTGCCGATCAGGTCGCCCGGATTGTTCGCCAGCATGTCGCGCAGCCTGCGGTTCTCTTCCACCAGCGCCTGACGTTCCGCCAGCTCCTCGCGGCACACCGCCGCCGCCTCCGCCGTGATGTTCGCGATGATCTCCAGCAAAGCCACGTCGCGCTCCAAGTCGGCAGCTGCCGCCGTCCCCGGCTCGTTCAGGCGGTCGATCGACAATGTGCCTATCACCTGCCCGAGATGCACCAGCGGCACGCAGATGAACGCGATCGGACGCTTGTCCGTCCTCGCCCCAGTCCTGTTGAGGAAGCGCCTGTCGACATGGATGTCCGGCACCACCTCGCACTTGCCCGTCTGCGCCACGCGTCCTGTCACGCCCTCCCCGATGCGGTAGCGCCCCAACGCCCGCTCGTCGTCGTCAAGCCCACGCGAGGCCTCGATGCGCAGCTCGTCACCCTCCAGAAGCGTCATCGTCCCACGAAGCATCCCCATGCGACGCTCCAGGATGTCGAGAACCTTGTCCAGCAAAGCCCGTACATTCCGTTCCCTTACGACAACCGAACTGATCTCCTGAATTACCGGTATCTCCGGCGACAATTTCGTGTTCATGGGTCAACATTATACCAAACTTTCGCCCGATTGACAATAAATGTAAAAATCGCCAAACCCGTGTAAAAATCCGCCCTTTTGTTACAGCCAATGTAAAATCCGGCCGCTAGGCACTAACCACTTCCAATATCCAATGTTGCCATTCCCAATGTTCAATTCCCATTGGCAATTGGCAACATTGAAACTGGCAACATTTCCACATTGGCAACATTCTCAAAGTTACCCTCGTTTACATTCCCGTGCGCAACGCGGGCGGCTGGCTAAGCACCAAGCACCAATTTATGCTATACTTCTCGCCCATGGAAATACCGAAGATCAGATACGAGACCGACGACTTCTCCGACATCCTCGCGAAGGACGACCGTTTCGATTCGCGCGCCTATGATTTTGTCCTCCAGGTGATTGCGGAGGCCTCAGCGGACGCAAAGGGACACGTCACCGGACAGGAGCTCCTCGGCTATTTTCGCGATCTCGCCCTCGACGCCTATGGCCCGCTGGCCTACACCGTGCTCACCGACTGGGGCATCCGCTCGTGCGAGGACGTCGGCACGATCGTGTTCAACCTGTACGACACGAAGCGTATCGGCAAGACGGACAGCGACTCGCCCGCCGACTTCATCGGCGGCTTCGACTTCAAGGAAGAATTTCTCGGCCCGTACAAGCCATGAGCATACGCGACTGGGGATACGACGGCCCTGCCGTTCTCGACAAGGGCGCCCTGCCCGCCCGCGTGCTCGGCACGTGGGGCGACTACTACCGCATCGTCTGCGACAAGGGCGAAGGCATCGCCCGCAAGAAGGCGTCCGCATATTTGAAACGGCGCGTCGAGGACAACGCGCCATGCCAGGAGATCCCAACCACCGGCGACTTCGTGGCCCTATACTGGAACCCCCACGGCGAAAGCCGCATTCTCGCCACCCTTCCGCGCACTTCCAAGTTCGAGCGCGCAGCGGCCGGCACATCCGGACGACGCGCGCAGACCATCGCCGTGAACTTCGACACGCTCTTCTTCCTGATGTCGCTAAACCAGAACTTCAGCGTCCGACGCCTGGAACGCTTCCTTTCGCTCGGCCGCGCCACCGGCGCAGGCGTGGTGGTGCTCCTCACCAAGAGCGATCTGCTCGGAACGGGTTCCGGCGGTGCCGCGCCGTTCCTCGCGGACGCCACCGCATGCGCTGGCGACATTCCTGTCTTCGCCATCTCATCAAGGACCGGCGACGGCCTCGACCAGCTCGCTCCGTACGTCATTCCCCGCCACACTCTCGCCTTCATCGGCTCCTCAGGCGTCGGCAAGTCGTCCCTCGTGAACGCCCTCGCCGGGGAAGAGATGATGCCTACGCTAGAAGTCCGCGACTGGGACTCCAAGGGCCGCCACACGACCACCGAACGCGAACTGATCCGCCTGCCGTCCGGAGCGCTCGTGATCGACACGCCAGGCATGCGCGAGATCGGCATGTGGGAAGCGGACACGGGCATTGCAGATTCCTTCGCCGACATAGAGAAGCTCGTCGCCGGATGCAGGTTCTCGGACTGCCGCCACGACACAGAACCAGATTGCGCCGTGAAAGCGGCCCTCGCCTCTGGCGAGCTTTCCACTGAACGCTGGCTAGCCTATTGCCGACTCAAGGCGGAATCGGCGCGTGAAGAAACAAACCATACCGAATCGTCTCACCGGTACCGCAAGTAGCATCTCCCTACTTGTCCTGCTCATTAGCAGGTAGCTCTCCGGTAACTTCCAGTATCCAAGCGGTATCGGCCCAGTTGGGATGCTCCCTGTCCTTGAAAACTTCCTTCAAGATAGGCTTCTTCACATCCTCGTCGCGGTTGAGGATGTCGTTGTACACGAGATTGAGGATCTCCTTGTCCTGCTCCTTGTCGAAGAGGATGCCGGCCAGAAGCATGACGTTGTCGTCAGGAATCAGGTTGAGCGCGCGATGGACGCATTCCTCCTTGCGCGCCTTGGGCACCTTGCGGAACAATTCGCGGAACGCATCGACGTCAGCCATTGTCACGACCTTGCCCTTGCCAGACTCCATCCACTTGTCCACCGCGGAGTCGAACTTCTCGACACGCTGCTCCTCGTCAGACTCCTTATCCTCCTCTTCGGGCCTTTCTTGCGTCGGCCCGGGAGACTCTCCGCCGCCTGGATTCGTCTCTTTCTTGTCCGAAGCCTCAGGAAAACGGCTGTCATTCGATGCCATTGGCTGCTCGGCACTCGGCTTCTCATTGCTCCTGGTCGCAGGCGGTTGCACCCCTGCCATTCCTGTCTCTGAACCATCCTCCAAGACGGGCGGTTCCCTTGACGACAAGGCAACCAACCCACCTATCATCGCCGCAACAACAATGGCAGCCGCCCCGACGGCAATCGTGTTCTTCGTCGTCATCTGCCCATCTCTCTCAATCCCCTCAACCCTTCGCGGCGGCGGAATCGATCTTGTCGTCAAGCACCTTCTTCTGGCTGTCGAACTCGGCCGACCCCATAGGCTTGTCGTTCCAGTCGATGAACGCCTGCTGCAGGCTCATGAAAAAGGTCCGAAGCGCGTCCTTCTCCTCGAACGAGAAGCTTGCGAGCAGCACTTTCTCCACCATCGCGAACATGATCTTCTGGCGCTCGACCGGTGTGGACGCGTCCGACTCGGAGAAAGCGTTCTGCTGGAGATATACGGCATCCAGGAACTCTGCCTTCAGATAAGTCGTGAAGTCTGCCATGGACGTGCCTTCCTCGCCGACGACCTTCATCATCTGGCCGACCTCGTTGCCCTTGCGCAGGATGGCGCGAGCACGCTCGACACGGTCTTGCTCGATGACGCTGTTGTAGTGGCTCCAGGAATCGAGGGGGTCGATGGCGGGGTAGCGGCGCGCGTCCGAGCGGGCGCGCGAAAGGCCGTGGAATCCGCCCACAACCTTCAGCGTGGCCTGCGTCACCGGCTCGTCGAAGTTGCCGCCGGCGGGCGACACGGTGCCGCCGATCGTCACAGAACCGAAGGTGCCGTCCTTCAGCTTCACGCGGCCCGCCCGCTCGTAGAACGCGGCAATGCGCGATTCGAGATAGGCGGGGAACGCCTCCTCGCCGGGAATCTCCTCCAGACGCCCAGAAAGCTCGCGCATGGCCTGCGCCCAGCGGGACGTGGAATCCGCGAGCACCAGCACGTTGAGGCCCATCTGGCGGAAGTACTCCGCGAGCGTCACGGCCGTGTACACGGACGCCTCGCGAGAAGCGACCGGCATTGAGGACGTGTTGCAGATGATGATCGTGCGGTCCATCAGCTTCTTGCCTGTGCGCGGGTCGTCGAGCTCCGGAAATTCCTTCAGCATCTCCACCACTTCGCCTGCGCGCTCTCCGCATGCGGCGGATATCACCACATCGATCTTCGCATATCGCGCGGTCGTCTGCTGCAGCACCGTCTTGCCGGCGCCGAACGGACCAGGAATGCAGTACGTGCCGCCGATGGCCACGGGGAAGAAAGTGTCGATCGTGCGAACCGTCGTCTCAAGCGTCTCTTCCGGCGCGAGGCGCTCTACGAAGCACTTGATCGGCACCTTCACTGGCCAGCGCTGCATCATCTGCACGGGAATCTCTTGTTGAGATGTTGAGGCGTTGAGGGGTTGAGAGGTCGAATCAACGGGAAGGAGCGTTGCGATGGTGTCAGTCACCGTGTAGTCGCCCGCGGGGGCGAGCGACTTCACCGTGTAGGCTCCAGACAATGCGAACGGAACCATGATCTTGTGGGCGGGCATCGTCTTGCCGTCGAAGATGCCCTCCGTCACCCAGCCGAGCGGCTCGCCGGCGGTAACTCGGTCGCCGGGCTTGGCCGTAGGGTGCCAGTCCCACTTCCTGTCGCGCGGCAGGCCAGGAAGATACATCCCGCGCTGAAGGAAGAAAGCCGCCTCCTTGGATTGCTTCCCAGCCTCCTTCGCCAGCTCGGCAAGAGGGTTCTGCAGGCCGTCGTACACCTGCGTCAGCATGCCGGGACCAAGTTCGGCTGCAAGCAGGTTGCCGGTGAACTCCACCGTGTCGTCCACCGCAAGGTCGGTGGTGGACTCGAACACCTGCATGTCGCAGCGTCGGCCGCGCACGCGGACGATCTCCGCCATGAGCCGCTTGTCTCCAAGGACGGCGTAGCCGACTTCGTTCTGGGCGACAGCGCCGTCGAACGCGACGGTGATCATGTTGCCGTTGACGCCGACGATTTTTCCGGTCGTAGTCATGTGTTGCTTTCCTTCAAGTCGATTTTCGAGGCGGCAGTTAGCCGGTTGAACACGTCGTTGCCCGCCGCCACGTCACGCGCAGAGCCGCGCAGGACAATGGACAGGCGAATCGCGTATGTGAATACTGCCGCCACCGAGAGCGGCGATGATGGCGGCGTGAGGTCGCCGGCGGCATCCCAACGCACCTGGTCCAGCAGACGTTCGCGGCGAGCCACATTCTTCTCCTGGAATGCGGCGACGGCGCGGTTCGCCCAGTACAGGGAACAACCCTCCGCAGGCCGACGCCATCGTGCCGCATCCTGCCCGTGCAGGCGACCGCGCTCCGCCGCCACGGCGTTGCGTATCTGGGTGTCGAGGTCGCGCCATCTTGCCGCCAGCGGATGGTCAGAGGCTGATTCGCCCATCACGGCAACCACAGCCTCGGCATCCACCGCCGAAAGCTGGCTGCGGCAAAGCTCGATGAACCGTTCGGCCGTATACGGCGACGGGCCGTCGAGCGTCAACGGCTGCAAAGACGCAACAAGATAATCAGCAGCCATCTGCCATCAACCTTTCACTACCATCTACCAACTACCCAACTATCTTCGCGAGATCCGGACGCAAGCGCTTCGCAAGCGCGGCGGCGATGGCCTTCTCGGAGAAGTCGTGCTCCACGCGGCCGCCGTCGAGGCGCACCGAAAAGCCAGCCCCCACCGATTCGTCAGTCACCACCTTCACGCCGCCAGCGGCATCGGCGGCGAGCTGGGCACGCAACGCATCGGCCAGCTGCGCGTTGGCGGCCACCTGCACGTCGGCCGAGCCTGTCGCAAGCGCCTTGATCGCCTCGCCGGCAAGGTTGACTGCACTGGCGGACAGCGCGGACCTCACATCCTTCGCGAGAAGGTCGGCAAAGAGCTTCTCGACGCCGTTCTTCACCTCGATCACCGTGTCGCGCGCCGCATTGCCGACTGTAGTCTTTGCACGCTCGGCAAACGCATCGGCTTCGGCCTGGGCCTTATCCACAATCGCCTTCGCGTCGGCCTGGGCCTTCTCCACGATCGCCTTCGCGTCCGCATTGGCCTTGTCCACGATGGCCTTTGCCTCCGCGTTGGCCTTGTCCACGCCATCGCGCTGAATCTTTTCCAAGAGCTGTTGCAGTTCTTCTGCCATAATGCCTCCAAAAGTCTGGTAATTATACCCTATCGCATGGGGGATGGTCAAGTGCCGCAGATATGGTACAATATCGCGCAACCCAAGAGGACAACCATGCTGATCAAGACTACATCGTTCGCGCGTGCCGGGCTGCTGGGCAACCCGTCCGACGGCTATTTCGGCAAGACCGTATCGTTCGCGTTCTCGAACTTCTCCGCCGAGCTGACCTTGTACGAGACCCCCGAACTCGGCTTCGTGCCGAGCGAGGTGGACGACGCCACCTTCGACTCCCCAGAAGAACTCCTCCAGGAGATCCAGCTCTTCGGCTACTATGGCGGCATCCGCCTCATGAAGGCCGTCTCGAAGCTGTTCTTCCTCTATTGCCGCGACCACGGACTCGACCTCCCCAGGAAGAACTTCACGGTCCGCTACACCTCCAACATCCCCCGCCTCGTCGGACTCTCCGGCTCCTCCGCCATCTGCACCGCCATGCTCAAGGCCCTCCAGCTGTTCTACGGCGTGGATGTCCCGCTCGAGTACGCCCCCACGCTGTGCCTGGAGGCCGAGCGCGACGAGCTCGGCATCCAGTGCGGACTCCAGGACCGCGTCATCCAGATGTACGGCGGTTGCGTCTTCATGGACTTCGACAAGTCGCTGGTGGAATCTGTCGGCCACGGCCGCTACGAGCGCCTCGACCCTTCCCTACTGCCCAACCTCTACATCGCATACGATCCACAACGTGCTGAAGTGTCCGGCAAGTACCACAAGAAGCTCCGTGTCCTCTTCGAAGAGAAGAAACCGGACATCCTCGCCGCCATGAGCGAGTTCGCCGACATCGCCCAGCGCGGGCGCGACGCCCTTCTGGCCGGCCGCCGCGACGAACTGCCCGCGCTGATCAACGCGAACTTCGACCTGCGCGACCGCATCTTCAACGTCGCCCCCGCCAACCGCAACATGGTAATGACGGCGCGCTCCGCCGGCGCCTCCGCCAAGTTCGCCGGCTCCGGCGGCGCCATCGTCGGCACCTACGAGGACGATGCCCAGTTCGCTCGCCTCTCGAAGGCTCTTGCCGACATCGGCTGCCAGACCCTCAAGCCGACCATAGCTTCCTGATCGCTGCAAGGCTCGCCTTCAGCTCGTCCGCCGTCACCGGCTCGTGCGGCTCGAACACTCTCAGGATGTCCCGCTTCGCGAGCGGAGCGAGCGCGGCGAAGTCCACATTGCCCCATCCGGGCTGGCGGTGGTCGTCGTGGAAGTCCTTCACGTCGTTCAGGTGCATTCCGCACACGTGCCCAGCCACGCGTGTAGCAATTTCCGTCGCGGCACCTGACCAGCGATGGCACTCGCGCACCCTTGCATGGCCCGTGTCGAACCAGAGCTTCACCGGCGCGTCCTTGTAGTCCTTCAGCAGCGTTTCCGCCTCCTCGGCGTTCGGGAATCCCTCAAGCCGCGGCAGGTTCTCCAACGCTAGCGTTACCCCAGCCTTCTGGAAGTCAGGCAGGAGGATGTCGAGCTCCTTCCTGAATATGTCCAGCAGCGCCTTCCCGCGCTTCCGCCGACGCGCCAGCGCTTTCGCCAGGTACTTCTTGTAGACCGGACGGTCTGGGTTCTCCTTGCCGTCCTTCAGCACGAGGAGCTTGCGGAGGACCTCGCTGTCCAGGTTGACGAACCATCCGTCGAGGTCCACGTAGCCCGCGTGCGTCACCACCGTCTTCGCGCCGAGCTCCTCCGCGCAGGCGAGCGTCTTCTTCAGGAGGATGCGCGCGAGCGCCCGCTCGTCATCGCTGCGCGAGGCGAGCCTGTGAAGCTCCGGATGCCCGCTAGGCGCGCCCAGCGGCACGGGGCAGTAGGCGTGTATGGAATCGACAGGCATCCGATCGAGCCGGTTCCTGAACCCCGCTATCTGCTCCGGCTGCGTGCGGAAGCCCAGCTCGAGCGCGTCGAACCCGAGCGCCAGCGCCTCGTCGGCGATGGCGGCACCGTCGTCGAGGCGGACGTTGTTCCAGTTTGTGGATAGTGCGAATCGCATGTGCGCAGCCATTATACCACAACGCGGCAGAGTCCGACCACGGCCCCCAGCGCAAGTCCCCACAACGGGGAGAACCTCTTCGTCACCACAAGCGCGAAGGCGACGGCGAACACGATGCACGACGGCACCCCGAACGTCATGTCGCCGAGCGAGTAGACGTCCGCAGCGCCGAAGCATTCGAGCGCCAGCGTCGCGCCCGCCGCCGTCACGAACCCGGCCACCAGCGGACGCAGCACCGCGAACACGCGCCTCACCCACTGGCTGCCGCGATGCCGCTCGAACCATCCGCCGCCGAAGTGGACCCCGATCACGCTCGGCAGCGTCACCGACAGCGTCGCAAAGAGCGACACGAGAACCGCCGCCCACAACGCGTGACCATGCGTCTCCGCCACGCGGTATCCCACGAACGTCGCCGTGTTGACCCCTATCGGCCCCGGCGTCATCTGCGCGATGCCGAGGATGTCCATGAACTGCGCGTTCGTGAGCCAGCCGCGCCCCACCATCTCCTGCTGCACGAGCGAGATGATCGCGAGCCCGCCCCCTAGCGTGAACAGCCCGATCTTGAAGAACGAGAGAAAGATGTCCGCCAGCAGCTTCAGCATCGACCTTCCCCCTTCCGCCGCACCGCAACCCAATTCCACACGATCCCGACCACGATCGCCCCAACTATCATCCACGCCATCGGCGGGTTCCACAGGAGCACCGCCCCGCACGCACCGACGGCTATCGCGAGCGCCCACAACGTCCGCGCCTCCTTGCGCATCATGTTCGCGCCCATCCCAAGCATCATCCCCGCCACCGCCGGCCGCACGCCCTCAAGCACTCCCATCACCACCGGCATGTCCTGCGCGCTCGCGTAGGCGATAGCGTACGCCACGATGAGCGTGAACGGCACCACCAGCAGCCCCACGGCCGCCGCCACGTTGCCCGCAAGTCCGCGCAGACGGTTCCCCACCAGCATCGCGGTGTTGATGGCGATCACCCCCGGCAACACCTGCGCGAGCGCGAAGAAGTCTACCATCTCCTCGCTCGTCGCCCACTTCCGCCGCCGCACGACCTCCTCTTCGAGGAGCGGAAGCATCGCGTACCCTCCGCCGATCAGCATCGCGCCGATCTTCGCGAACGACACCAGTATCGCCCCCGCCGTCGGCCTCTCGGCCGCTATGTCCTTGTCTCCTTCCACGACTGGGATTATAGCATCCTCTAGCCCTTGACGCTCGCGCAGACGAAGTAGAGCGGCGTGATCGCAAGCGCGAGCGTACGGAACATGTCCGGCGATATCCTGCCGCAGGCCACACATATAGCGGCGCCGGCGAGAGCCGCCAGCGCGAACGCCGCCGCAAGACGGCCGACACGCCTGCGCCGATGCCGCGGAACGTCATCCTCGTCAGGTTCCTCCTCCTCGGCAAGCGAGACGAGACGCGCCTCGATGGCGTCGACGTCGCGGCGGCGATCCGGCGCGACTGCGCGGCGCGCGCCGAACATGACTGCACATACGAGGTAAGCCACGCCAGCCACTATGAACGCAGGCAGGAAGATGAAGAACTTGTGCAGAGCGCCGGTCGCCAGCATCGCCACCGTGAACACGCTCGCGGCGCACCACGCCGCCAAGGCGGCAGGGTTGATCCGCAATCCTCTGTAGAGGCACCAGAAGCGCACAAGGCCGAGCTTCGGGAACAGCCAATGCTCCACGAGGCAGATGGCTCCCACTGGCGACAGAAGGAACACGACGATCGTCACAAGGTTGTCCACGCGCTGCATCGCAGGGAAGCATGCCGCGACTGCTATCACCGCACCCACGCCGAACGAGAGCTTCCGCAGCGATGCCTTAGGGAAGAACGTGGCGAACGAGAGCGCGGCGCGGTATATGTTCGGGGTGGCAGTGGTCCACCCAGCCGCCACCACCGCCAAAAGCCCCGTCCAGCCGAGTATCTGCCACGTCACCGCGCCAGAATCAAGGTTGCCCAGCCCCGTCTTAAGCAGGAGTGCCGCAGTAGCGCCCATCACGCCGGCGCATGTCCACGCAAAGAAGTGCCCCACGTACATGCCGAAGAGACCCACCCAGCCGTAGCTCGCCTTCCGCGCGAAGCGGAAGATCGCCATGTCGTTGAGCCCGCCGTGGTATGCGAAGTTGCACATCCACGCGAACGCCGCCACGTGCCAGAACGTGAGGTGCTGCCCCCCTTCCGGCGCCACGCCGGTGAAGATGTGCTCGTTGAAGAGCCGCAGGAGACCGCCCGGACCAGAGACTGGCCCGAACCCGGTGGCGGCAGTGAGAAGCGGCAGCGCCACGCACGCGCCGCAGAAGAAGCAGACGATCATCCACGGCGCGCAGATCGCCGAGAAGCGCGCGACCCCAGAGAACCCGTACGCCGCCACGAACGTGGTCACCGCGACGAACGCGAGCGTGAGCGCCACGCATCCCGCGCTAGTGGGATACCACTCCGACTGGATCGGGAACCCGAACGCCTGCCGCAGGGAGGTGGCGGCGATGGCCGTCATCGTGGCCGCATAGCAGATCGAGGTGAGTCCCCACGCCGCGCTGTACGCCTTCTGGAACCAAGGCCCCGTCGCCTTGCGAAGGTAGGCGAAGAGCGAAAGACGGGTGTCCACCGCAATAGGCGCGCAAACCCAGGCGTACATCAGCGTGGCGAGGAAGTTGCCGACAAGGAGTCCCAGCAGCAGCTCGGTCGCCCGCACGCCCCACGTAACAAGGAGCGCTCCGATCACGAACTCGGTGGCGGCGATATGCTCGCCGCCGTAGATGCCGAGGAAGCTTCCGAGACCCGCGAGGCGAGTTCTCGGCACAGGCCGCTCCTCGGACGGCACGGCGCGAGCTAGGGCGTCGATCTCGGAGTCGGTCATCATGTCAATCCAGGTGGAATACGGGTTGCAGGTCGAAGCAGACGGGACTGTTGTCGGGATTGACGTCCATGATGTCCGCCATGTAGTCCCACCACTTGCGGCATATCGCCGTCTCGGCGGATGCGGTCCACTTCGCCTCGTCCTCCAGCTCGATGTATCCGTACAGGACATGCGTGCGTGGATCGAGGAAGATGGAGTAGTTGTGTCCGCCGAACTCGTGGATCATCTCCTTCATCTCCGGCCAGAGGAGTGCGTGCCGCCGCGCGTATTCGGCGTCCTGCCCCTCGTGCAGCTTCATCGTGAAGCCCTTGCGGATCATCCCTTCCATGACTTGCTCCTTCCGTATCAGAGACCAGTCGTCTTCTTGTCGGAATCGACCTTCACGCCAGCCGGAATCGCGCTGCCGTTCACCACCTGCGTCCCGCGCAGGTTGAGACGCTTGAGCTTCGGCAGGTTCTTCACGAACGACACGTCGACCGGCTGCTTGGCGTTGGAGAGATCAAGCGTCTCCAGCTCGGTGAACGATCCGATGAGCCCTATGTTCGAATATGAGCTTCCCGGAAGCTCGAGCTTCTTCAGCTTGCGGCACGGCGCGAGGAACGACAGGTCGCCGAGAGCGGTGGACATGGAGTCGCCGATCATGTTCCATCCGCGGAAGTAAGTGAGGTTGACGAGCGTAGAAATGGGCGTTAAGTCGTCGATCTTCTCGGCGAACACATGGAGCGACTCGGCCTGCGGCACAGAGCACAGCCACTTGATCGATGTCATCTTCGTGAGGCCTCCCTCGAAGTTCTTCACCTGCGCGAGCGTGCCGAGGGAGTCGTAGACCTCCTGCGGACCCTTCATCGCGTAGAAGTCCACCTTCTTGAGCTTCGGGCAGGTCGCTAACGGCGCAAGTGTTCCTGTCACGCTCGCGCCGTACAGGTCAAGATCTTCCAGCGACTGGAGACCGGCTAGCCCGGAGAAGTCCGATATGGTGCAATAGCGGAGCGAAAGCGTACGGACCTTCACGAGGCTGGCGAGCGGCTTCGTATCTTTGCACTCCACCTTGTTCAGAGAAAGCTTCTGGGCGTCGATCAGCAGGCCAAACGGCGCGAGCGTCGTCAGCTTCGACTTGCTCACGTCCACGTTTGACGCCTCGTGGAATACGGCCAGCGTGGCGGCCACCGTCGCGTCGTCTACGTTCTCGAAGCGGATGGTCGCGCCAGCCAAGGAGTCCTTCTTCTCGAGATAGGCCTTCTTCGCCTCTTGCACCTGCTCCGGCGTGGCCGGCTTCTTGACGTACAAGTTCCCCCACTTCAGTTCCGGAACTGCCGTGTCCGTCGCTGTCGTGCGCTGCGCCGCGAACGCGGCCAACGCCGCGGAGTCGACCGTCGGCGCAGAGACTTGTGCCGGTTGGCTTTGCGCCGCCGAGACGGTGGACGAGGCAGGCGTGGTCTGAGCAGTTTGCTGAGTGGTGGACTGTGCGGGCTGCTGCACGACTGGCTGAGCAGGTTGCACGGGCTGAGTGGCAGGTCTGCCGTTGACGGCGTGATCTATGGCATTCACCGTATCCACCGTTCTCTGCACCTTGTTGAGAGCATCCCAGAATCCGCCGTAGGCTATGGTTGCCATGGCAATCACGGAAGGCACTATCATCATCTTCTTCATCGACAAGACATCCTCTTCAGTTTATTGTTCTAACACAAAGCATTTATGCAAGAATACCACAACGGCGCATGCGATGCAAGCCCGGCATCAGCGAAAGACTGCACCCGACATGTCGCTCGGCACGTGCCAGGCAGACGGCGAGAGATATACGGAGAACACCTGCACGCCGTCTGGCGCGCAGTTGCGCTTGAAGGCCTGAGAGAAGAACCGGCGGAAGAACACGTCCAGCCAACCGGCTATCGTCTTCGCGTCGTACTGCCCCTTGAACGCCTTCTTCGCGGCTGCCAGGATCTGCCTGCGGTCCTCACCCCCTTGCACGAAATGCCACAGGAAGAAGTCGTGCAGCTCGTATGGCCCCACCTTGTCTTCCGTCTTCTGCGCTATCTTCCCGCGCTTCGCCGGCAGCAGCTCCGGGCTTACGGGCGTCTCCAGGATGTCCAGCAAGGCCTTGGCGGCGGAAGGTGAATCGTAAATGGCGACAGGCGAAGGAACTGTCGCATCTTCCACCAACCTTTCACCTTTCACCTTTCGACTTTCACCATCCACGATCCAGCGGCAGACCTCCCGCACCACTGTCTTCGGCACGCCCGCGTTAACGCCGAACATGCTCATGTGGTCGCCGTTGTATGTGCACCAGCCGAGCGCGATCTCGCTCATGTCGCCCGTGCCCACGACGATGCCGCCAAACTGGTTCGCCTTGTCCATCAGTATCTGCGTTCGCTCGCGCGCCTGCGCGTTCTCGAAGGTGACGTCGTGCCGCGACGCGGGCTGACGTATGTCCTTGAAGTGCTGTCGGCAGGCCGGCGTGATGTCGATCGTCTCCAGCTTGAGTCCCAGACCCTCCGCCAGCATGTCGGCGTTCCCGCGCGTCCTCTTCGTAGTGCCGAAGCCTGGCATGGTGTAGACGTGAATGCCCTTCAGGTCCAGCTCCAGCAGCTTGAACGCCGCCACCGTGACGAGGAGCGCGAGCGCGCTGTCCAGCCCGCCCGAAAGGCCTATCACCGCATCCTTGCAGCCGATTGCCGCCAGCCGACGCGCCAAGCCGCACACCTGCCTGGGAAACACCTCTTCCGGACACCCCCCGAACGGGAAGCGCGGATCTGGCCCGGCCTCCGTGAGGACCGTCTCTATGATCGAACAGGAGAACTCGTCACATTCCTCTGGGGTCTGTCCCCTTGCCACCCACACGACCTTTGGCAGGTTCTTGATCTTCGAGAGTCCGTTCAGGAAACGCGCCTCGGCCTTCTCGCACGCCTTGACGAAGGCCGGGTGCGTGGCGAGCGACCCGCAGTCGCCGCCCTGCACGGCGTCCGACGGGAGCACGAGCTGCTTGTGCCCTGCCCTGGCGGACATGCGTGCCAGCTTCAGCAGCAGATCAACGTTGGATGCGAACGCGCCCGGACGGAGGCGCAGGAACGCATCGAGAAAACACTTTGGTGGCTTTTTGTCCATGGCCCCTCCATTATACCACAGCGCCCCCACGTCATCGCAACTTTCCAGTCTTCGCATTTTTGCCGCAAAAATTTTTCGCGATTTTGCCTGTTGTCGCGTGGCCTTGGTGTATAATGTGCATTGCCTCTGAAAGAAAGGCAAAAGGAGCAGCATGAAGAAAGCAATCGTATTCTGTATCTTGGGAATGGCGGCGGCCGCGCCCGTGTGCGGCTTCACGATTTCCGGCAACTACACCGGCACGACCAACTACGTGTCGAAGTCCGGCAACGACGCGAACAACGGCAAGAGCTGGGAAACGGCAAAGAAGACCATCCAGGCGGCGGTGGACCTCTGCGCCGACGGCGACACCGTGATCGTGGACGACGGCGAGTATTCCGACACGACGGCATGGACGACCACGAACTCCGGCACGACCTACAACAATCCGGTCGTCGTCAAGATCACGAAGCGCATCCACCTCGTCTCGCGCAACGGCAAGGCGAAGACGCACATCGTCGGGCAGTTGGCAAACACCGCCTCGGGCGTCGCCAACGACGGCACGGCGCACCGCTGCATCTATGTCAGCAACGTCGCGAACGTCCTGATCGAGGGCTTCACCATCCGCAACGGCGCGACGGCCGGCGCATTGGCCGGCAACAACACCTTCGACAGCGCAGGCGGCGTGTGCGGCGCAAGCAGCTCGACCGGGTATCTGGTCGACTGCGACGTCGTCAACTGCCGCGCGGGCGTGGGCGCGGCCCTTTCGCGCGGCATCGTTCCGATCCGCTGTACCTTCGTCGGTAACTACAGCGTCAACGCCCAGTACGTGTTCTACCGCACGACGGGGGCCTACAACTGCGTCATCGCGAACAACGGGCCCGCAAGCCGCGCGGGCGCGTGCTTCGCGAGCGTGCAGGGCGTGAAAGCGGTCAACTGCACGTTCATCGACAACACCTGCGCCGGATTTGCCGCAAACGACACGAATTCAGCCCGCACCCACCGCGTCTGGAACTGCGCGTTCCTCGGCGCCAACGAAACAGGGGGGGCGACCGCCAATCTGTACTTCACGAACTGCGTCCAGACCGCGACAGGAGGGCAAATCGGGCAGCAAGCCGATGCCGGCTGCAAGGCGGGCGTGTCCGAATTCCAGCACTACTACGCCGCCGACGCAGACGCGTGGCGTTTCCTGAGCGGCGGCGACCTCTACAACGCAGGCCTTGACGATGCGCGCGCGATCGCTGCCACATTCGTCCCCGAGGAATACCTCGACACGGACTTCTTCGGCAACCCGCGCAAGGTCGGCGCCCATGTCGACATCGGCGCCATCGAGTCGCAGTCCGAACCCGTCGCCGCGCCGGCGAGCGGCTACATCCAGCTCGGCACGAACGTCGCGGTCAGGTGCGGCGACAAGCTCGTTTCGTTCCCGCGCGGTCTTGTCGCGGTGGACGCCGACATGCAGCAGGTCCGCCTTGTCCCGACGATCGGCGACTCGACGCCCTTCTTCGGCTTCTCCGTTTCGGGCTCGTGGAGCTCGTTCTACCGCTATCCCGACCTCGGCGCGGACCGCGGCGCGTGGATGACGCCCCCGGCGGTCGGCGAGAAGGTCTCGCCTAGCGCCAAGGCCGCGACGGACGAGATGTGGGTTGACGCCGCCTACGCGGGCAGCGATTCCGATGGTTCGGAGTCGAAGCCGTACACGACGATCACAGACGCGGCGGCGGCCATTTCGGACTACGGCCTCATCCACGTCAAGGCGGGCACGTACGACACGGGCAGCAGTCTCCTCACAGATCACACCGTGCCGGCGCGCGTCGCCATCGACAGGCACGTGGCCGTCCGCTCCGAATCCGGCGCGGCCCAGACGTTCATCGTCGGCGACGCCTCCACGCGTTGCGTGGCGGTGAGAAGCTACAGCTACAACGTCCATTTCCAGGGCTTCACCATCACGGGCGGCACGGCGGACCACGAAAGCAACGAGTTTGGCGGCAGGGGCGCCGGCTTCTGGGTGACGTCGACGGCCTGGGCGAACGCCACGCGGCTTTCGCTTCCGAACCTCCGCAGTTCGCAAGTGACTGACTGCGTGTTTTCGAACAACGTGGCGCGGCAGGGCGCGGCGATGTGCGCCGGCTGGGCGCAGAGGTGCGTCTTTACGGACAACCGGATGGGTGCGACGTGCCTGGATCGTGGCGCCGTTGCCTACTGTGCCGTCCTGTCCGGCTGTCTCGTCACGAACAACGTCCAGACGTATGCGCATGCAGGCAAAATGATCTGCGGGCTCTACCACTGCATGCCGTACAACACGACGTTTGCAGAGACGAACAAGGTTCCCGGAACCTCGGAAACCTTCCGTCCCGTCGACATGAACACGCCGGCATACAACTGCGCGTTTCTCGGCGGGCATCTCGACACCGCCAGCACGAGCATCATCGCGCCGTCCGGCAACATCGGCGACCTGTCGTTTGCCAACTTCCCGTGGTTCTCCCGCTACGACAGCAACATCCTGTTTGTCGATGCGGCGGCGGGCGACCTGCACATCACGCCCGAATCGGGCGCGGCATACGACGGCGACGGGACGGCCGACCGAGCCGCTATGTTCGAGGTCGGCGACTTCGAGGGCAACGCGATCAAGTACGTGTACGGCAACCCGGTGCCCGGTGCCTATTCGGACGTCGCGATCCTGCCGCCGCGCGACCTGTACGTCGACGCCGTCAACGGCGACGACGCCAAAGACGGTCTGTCGGCTGCAACCGCCAAGAAGACGCTGGCGGCGATTCTGCC
>CACXPT010000061.1 GCA_902769585.1 uncultured bacterium | reverse complement strand
GGCCCGCCCGCTAGAGATTTCATTTTCCGGCGGGCTGGCCAAGACCAACAGGACCTCCAAGACAACCAAGACATGGCAATCGCGGGAGGGTCGCGCTCCTGCGCGACCGCATGGGATGCCGCTACCTTTCGGCTTTGATGCCGATTGGTACCCACAAAAGATGAAGCAATGATTGCGACCCTGGATTACATGTCACAATTGCCTTTCGGCTTTGATGTCGTTTGGTACCTCTCCTGTCAGCGAGGCGTTCCGTGAGTTATACGAGTCACAATTGCCTTTCGGCTTTGATGTCGTTTGGTACAGGCTAGGATTCTTAGGAGGTGCTTCAAGAAACACGGGGCACAATTGCCTTTCGGCTTTGATGTCGTTTGGTACTACATGCTCTAATGATTAACCTCTAGGAAGCTTACATCGGTCACAATTGCCTTTCGGCGTTGATGTCGGTTGTTACTTTCAGCAAGAAGCCGCTTGGCGATAGCGTTGAGGACTGGTCACAATTGCCTTTCGGCTTTGAGGTCGGTTGTAACGGTCGCAGTAAACTGCGACCCTCCCGCGTGCGGCGGCCAGTCGCAGTTGCCTTTCGCTTTGGCACTTCGATGCGGTCGCGCAGGAGCGCGACCCTCCCGCGTGTCTCTACGTCGTAGAAGATTTCAATGATCGGATTGCGGGCAATGGCGAGCGGCTGCCCGGAACGGCGACTAATCTACCATTTACCGGCGCGTGGTTCAATAGCGTTGCGCGGCAAAACATTCAGCACTTCGATGCGGTCGCGCAGGAGCGCGACCCTCCCGCTATTGCCGTGTCCTGGTTGTCCTGGGAGTCGTGGGGGTCTTGGTCTGCCCGCTGGAAAATGAAATCCCTTGCGGGCGGTCCGTGTACCGGAAGCGGCATCCCATGCGGTCGCGCAGGAGCGCGACCCTCCCCGCGTGGAGGCCGGTTCACGCATAGCACGCCAGCTCCGGGGGATCGCGGAAGTAGTTGATCGCCGCACGCTTGAAGCCCGTCATCGTGGCGTAGTTGAACGCGCCGCCGCATATCGCCCCCACGCCGAACGGGATGCACCGGCAGGCCGAGGTGCCGCCGCGCTTCGCCCCGACCTTCGCGATGACCATGGCGCCGATCTTCCCGTTGACCTTCAGCGCAATCTCGCGAGGGAGGGTCTTCTCGATCACGTAGATCGCTCCCTTCACCCCTGCGCGAATGACGGCCTCGCCGACCGGGGCGAGGGCGCCGCACCAAACTCCCAGCAGCTTGAGGAACTCCTGCACGTCGAACCCCTTGAGGTTGCGCCCGAAGATTGCCGCCACGCCCATGGTCATGCGCGCCATGTGGCGGACCATGAGGGCGAGGTCCGCGGTGATGGTTCCCGTCTCCACGCCGACCTGCACGGCGGTCCCGATGCCGGGGATGGCGGACGGCAGCGCAGACGCAACGCCGTACGCCGTGTACAGGCGCCGCGACCTGTCGGCGAACCACTCGGCCAGCTTCTCGAGCGGCGCCTTGGGATAGCGGGCCTTAAGCTCCTTGACGTCCTTCAAGACCGACTCCGGGTCGGGCGCGAGCATGCGGATCAGCTTCATGATGATGTCGCCGCAGAACGCGTCGCCGGCGGTTCCGGAGTTCTTCCAAGAGTCGTTGCCGAAGGTTTCGTTGTCCATGTTTCTTTCGCTTTCTCCCGCAAGGGGTTGGTCTTGTCCGGTCAGGCAGCCAGGACCGTCCTGGCTGCCCCAGACGCGAGCATTATCCCAGATTCCCTTGCGCCAGAGGCCGATTTGGACATCCGCGGACATGCCGCGTCCCGGTGTCAGCGGCCTTTCCCGGACCTCGCTTTCCTGTCGGCGTCGATGCGTTCCCAGCCCGAGCGGCATGCCATGGTGCCTGGCAGCAAGGCCGGCAGGAAGAAGGCCAGCATCGCAGACGACGTGGCCAGCATGAGCAGCCAAGGACCCGCGAAAGTGGCCCCGCTGCTCAGCGCATAGCGGATGTTCTTCCACGTAAGGAGATTCCTTGCCGCACCGAAGGACAGCGTGAACGACGGAATGCGCGCACGCACCCCCAGCTTCCAGTCCACTATGCGCCCGGCCAGCCAGTCGCCGACGAATCCAGTTCCGGGGACTGGCAGCGCGTTGAACAGGTAGGCCACGGAAAAGACGGCGGCAAGGATGCCAAACGTCCAGCTGCGGCCTCCACTCCTCCAGCATGCCTTCATGGGCGTTTCCCCCCGCTTGACGACGCAAGCATGGCGACGCTGCAGATGAGGAAGACGTTGTCCTTTCCGACCTTATCCTCCACGGCCTTGGCGAGTCGCAAGCCACCTTCCACCGCCCTCTCGCCGGCCGATGCGCCGAGACGCTTCCACGGCACCAGCGCGGCAAGGAGAACCGCCGCCGCGCCAACCAGGCCGACGGCGAGGAGACTCTTGCCAAAACCGACATCCGGACCATTGTCGAGGCTCGCGCCAGAAACCTTTGCCATATGAAGATCCTTCATTTTCTTTGCTCCTTTGTCCGGTCAGGCCCCCAGGACCTCCCTGGCTGCCCCAGACGCGAGCATTATGGCAAATGGCCGCAGGGAAAACAGAGACGCGGACATCCGAAGATGTCCGCGTCATTCATGCGCCGCCGATACGGCAGCCTTCAGGGAACGTGCCGAACGGCACGTCATCCGAACAGGTGCGCAAGCCTTCCCCAGAAACCTCGTTTCGATTCTTCGTCCAGCTTCGCGTGCGCCTGGCGGAGCGCGTCCGAGAGGGACGAGTTCTCCCGCCGCAGGCTCTCAATCTCCTGCACGGCAGACTCGTACTTGGCGATTTGCGCCCTGTTCTCCTCGCTCAACGCAATGTTCTCCTGCTGCAGCGTCTCGTTCGTCTGCTGAAGGTCTTGTATCTCATGGTTGGCGACGTTGAGCTTGCTTGCGACCTTGCCCAAGCCCTTTCTGGCATTGGCAAGGTTCTGCTCCAGATCGCGCTCTTTCGCAGCATGTTCGTTATTGACGGCGTTCAGCTTCCGCGCATGCTCGGATTTGAGATCCTGCTTCTCTTGGTTAAACTGGGTGAGCTGGCGCATCGCAGACTCGTATGGAGACTCCTTGTCCTCTAGGGAATCTGGCAGTTTCTCCGGCGGCGACTCCCATTCGGTGAACTCCTCGTTCCGGAAATTGGCGACCTGAGGACAGTTCTTGCTGCCCAGGAGACGCTCATAGTCTGCATGGTCGAGAACGCGGCAAATGTAGAAGCGGCCGCCATGCTCGTAGCCAAGAACCCTGATGTTGGTGTTGCCCTGCTTGAGAATCTGCAGATCGGTTGCCGTCGTTTTCCCGTGGATCCACTGCACGCGCCTCAGGCGATCCTGGGACTCTATCACCATCTTGCAGGCGGCCCCGTACCTCTCCTCGCTGTGCGAAAGCAGCTCAAGATCCTCGAGCGCCTGGCGCGAGACCGGCGCCTTTTCGCACTCGAAGTCTGGGGCAAAGACCTCTGTAAACGCAGTGGAGGTGACGAAACCCGGCTTGCCTGACGGCTCTACGAAAGACAGGAACCAGTCTCGCTCTTCAGGCGTATAGCCCTTGATACGGTCAAGGTACTCCTTTTCCGGCATCTCGCATCTCTTCCCGATCTCGAGAAGCGCGTCTTTGGCACGGGCATACAGATCGCGGTCCAGCGAGAACGGGAGCGGAGGGAGGCGGACGAGGGAATCTATGCGCTCAAAGGTATACAGCACAGGCAGATGGTAAGCCATGCCCAAGGCGGTGAGGAACGGCACGATCCCCTTGTATCCTCCAACTGGGCACAGGAACATGCCATAGGCGTAGCGGTTATCGTCGATGCGGGAGACGACGGTCTTCACGAACGCCGAAAGGCCCTCCCGGCGGAGACGTTCTGCGTCGGACACCTGCAGTCCGACGATGCGGACAAGCTCCACGGAAGATTCGTCCAGCCCGAAGCCCTGCACGATCAACCGTCTGGTCGCCTCGCCGCAGATGCGGGCAAGACCCGTGTCCGTGGCGAGCAGCACGACGCGGTCGTCTTGCGACACGCCAGCCTTCTGGAGAACGGTCGCCTCCGCGCAGCGCGAATGGAAGGTCGCCTTGTCCTTCAGGACGGCAACGACATGGTCGCCCAGCGCCTTGGCGAACGCCTCGTCGCGATCATCCCATGCGCCGGGCGTTTCCTGCTTCTTCCACAAGACATCTCCGAGTCCATTTGCGATCGAGGTTCCCAAGGTGCAGATGAAGTACTTAGGTTGTGACATCTGTTTTTCTCCTGGTGGTGCTTATTCCGATTTGACGACTAGAGATTGTACAAGCGGACGAATGGGGCCGACGAGGCTTAGTCCGGTCTCCCCTGCAGGATGCCTGCGGTCGAGTCCGCGAACGTCACCGCAAAAAATCCCATTGGCATCTGGCACAAGTGCCGACATGGAGAACCCGGAATCGGGCTCTGACGAGTCGAGAATCGCCACGACGCGATCCTGAAGTCCGAACCTGGCGAGGGCGTCAAGCCATCCACTGAGGATTTCATCGTGCCTGTCCTTGCGGCATATGAGAACGAATGCGTCGCATTGGCGGAACATGTTGGCGCGAGACTCTCCCGGAATGCGTTCCGGCTCAAAGGATTCGCCTTTCTCGGCCTTTGGATGCCTGCCGCCAGGAAGGTCGGCGATGACCATGTCAAGATTGGTGCGCAGGACGCCGAGGTCGTCGGCGCAGCGCTTTTCCATGGCTTCGCTCCATGACACTTTCTGGGAATCGCGGATGGCCTTGTAGTCGTCAGCAGCCTTGTCGTCGGCATCGACCAGCATCGCGCAGTACCACTCTGGGGTCGGGCTGGCGAGATCGCAGTCGTAGATCCACGAACGGAACCGGTCGGGCATCGACTTCCGCAAGGCCATGGAGAAGGCCCTCGAGAATACCGATTTTCCGCTGTTGGGATCGCCGATGATGCCTACGACCACGCCGGCCTTGCTGCTGGCGACGACGACGGTCTCCCCGGCTCGATTGGGCGTGAAGCGGACGGCATACGGGATTGCAGGCTTGGCGACGCGCACATCGGCCAGGCCGGCACGTGCGGCGGACACGCCGAGGAGAAGATACATGTGGACTCCGCCAAGTCCGGTAAAGGTGACAGGTTGCGACGTGTGCGGCAAGAGCGCCGGGGACGAGAAGCCAATCTCCTCCATGCTCCATTTCCCGTCGGATCTCGATGATTCCGCGACGGCGGCAACGATGGCTTCGCCTTGGCGCGCGACATGGAGCCAAGGCTTGTCGGAAGGCTGCGCAGAGGCATGCGGCATCGCGATGCGTGGCGTGGCGCCGACGCCCTCGTAAACGACCTGTTCCGCACCGAGGAGCGTTGAGTAATAGCCTATTGCGAAATAGCCCTCAACTGGGCCACGGCCTGTGGCAACGACCGTACGGCCGGCGATGCGGCCGGCCAGAGCACGGAATTCCTCGTAGCGGCTTGGGAGGATGTTTATCCTGTCGTCAGGCATCTTGCCGTCCGGCGTCACCTGGCCGTCGCTTTTTGCAAGAAAGCCAATCTCAAGCGAACCGTCGGGACGGTCGGCCGCCTTGAAGAATCGGGGCAGAACCGAGCAGGAGGCTGCCGAGCTGTCTGGCATTATGCGCGACATGTGTTCCATCAAGCCCCGTCGGACAATTTCTTGACGGATGCCACGGTGTTGCGGTCCAGCAGATCGATGCGAAGATCCCTGCACCTGTTCCTCAGGCGCGTCGCCTGCGCCCCCTGCAGATCGACGTAAACGGCCAGCATCTTGTGCGCGAACTTGCCGCCGATGCGCTTGGCGGAGGAGTTTACGTCCTCCAGCACGCGCGACAGCTTGGCCCGCTCGCCGCCGCGCTTGCACGAAACGTAGAGGAGGTTCACGCCGTCAATGCCGAGGATGTCCTCTTCCATGTCCGTGCTGGCGCCGCCACGGCTTCCAGCGTCTACCGACCAGCGGAGGTCACGATAGCGAGACTGCTCCGCCAGGTAGCGCATCACGGCGATCTCCCACCAGTTGCCGTTGAAGAAGGAGAACGGCCAGCGAGCCTCTCCGATGGCCTCGAACAGCATGTGGCCTGGGAACTTCCCGCCGTTCAAGTTGAACCCGAGCAACTTCTTGAGCCATGATGACGCGGGGCAATAGCCACCATTCCTCTTCTCGAGCAGGCCCGCCCTCGCGCCCAAGGCGCCCACGGGGTCTGGGATCTTGAGAGGCCGTTCGTACTGTTTCTTGAAATAGGCCTGCGCCTGGGAGAAGTCCCTCGGCTCTCCATTGACCCGGTCTATGACCGCTTTGTGGCACTTCTGCTCGGCGGCTGGATCGCGCAAGAGGAAGTCCGCAAGCGCCGCATAGCCGTCCCACCGCTTGCCGTCCGACACTCGCTCCACTCCGTTTGCCGTTGCCACGGCGTCGACGGTAAGCTGGCACCCCACGCGCGCGATCTCCGTACCGTCAGGGAAGAGCGAGGCGAAGTCGCCGCCAGAAAGCCCATCCACGAACATGCCGGATGCCGTATCTACGTAGACGCTGGGGACCTTCCTTCTCGACACCGCCGCGTATGCGCCGATCGACATCAGCTTCGTGCCGCCTGTGATGTTCACGACCGGGTTCTCGCAGCCCGCGATCGTGCGCAGGACGACCTCGTTAGTCTCGACCATGCCGGGGCTATCGCCAATGCCGACGAACGTGACCACCGTCTCGGGGCATACCCACGCGTAGGCGCGCTTAAGCGCCTTAGATGCCGCCACCATCGAGGACGTGCGGAGGTGGATGATCCGTTCCGGCTTGATGGCCATCGCGGCCAGCAGGTTCGGCATCGTCTCTTCGCTTATGATCTGTATGAGCGTACGTGACACGTTGGTGCCCTCGTCATCAAGTTCCAAGTGGTCTTCTGCAAGATGTCCCCGAACTCCTCGCTGCCTGGCATTATGCGCGACATGTGCGACGACCGCCCCTTATTCGAATGCCTTCCTCAGCTGTTCGCCGATCTTGTCGCGTTTCCGTTCGTAAAGCAGATCGACAACATCGTAGAAATCGTTGCCGCTGTTTCCGGTCACCTCTTTACGGCCATCCCAGAAGGCAAGAATCCGGAACTTGTCGCCAAAGCGGACTATCCGGTATTTTAGCGGCGAGGTCTTCCGCCTTCGACCATCCTTGCCATTGATGAACCCGAGCGGATCGTGGAGCCTGGCGAGACTGTCCCGCCCGTCGTAATCATCTCTTCCGCCCAACGAATCAGAGACGTCGGTACGAGCCCCTTCTGCCGATCTGTAGTCGCGGTCAAGCACGGCAACCTTGGCCGACGCCGACGACTCGTCTAGCAGATCGCGACACGCGTCCTGATATGCCAACGGGGCGGTCGGCATGGGGAAAGCCTCGTCAGACCAAGTGAAGCTGCCGGCAGCACGTGTCGCCCGGAAACCGAGCGTACCCATCAGCAGCCATGCGTCAATCGCCCTATTGAGCAAGGCTTCGTCGGCATCTTGCAGGCCTCCCAGCCGATCCGTGATCAGGATGCGGCATCTCGTTCCCGCTTCATACGCCTTGCGCGGCGCAGCCATCCCGCCCTGCTTGTGCGGCAACGTCGGCAACTCCTTTGTACGCCCCGTCACGTCGGAAACCCGGACGACAACGCTGCTGGCAAGCGTCTTGTCGTGGCTGGGCATGATCTTCGGATTCGCATTCTTTTGCCTTATGCCACCGAACACGCGCCGCTCTGCCTCGACATCGCCACCAACGATGCGAAACCAGGCATGCAGTTGCCCGCGGATCGAAGCCGGCCGAATCTCCGGCTGATCGGTGGCACCGTGCGAAAACAACGGCGTAATGAACTCAAGGTCAATTATGCGCTTCATGGCATCTTCCCCTTCTTCAACGTGTTCTTGCAGTAACTGCGGATATCGGACTCCGCCTTGGGATTTCGCAGCTTCTTCTTCGGATCGTCCGCAGACACGCCCTTGATGATTGCCCAGATCCTTGCGCCTATGCCGTCAGGCATGCGCAAGGCCTCGACAATGCCAATCTTTTCCTCATCTGGACGTGTCTCGAACTTTGCGATGTCAGGGCCATTCATGATCGACTTGGCACCAGGCAAGCCATTCCACCGCTCCAGCACGCGTTCGCAGGGGGAAAGCTGGGCTATTCTTTCGGCCTCGATCTTGGCGTTAGCCTGCCTCTCGGCCTCTTCCTTCTTCTTTGCCTCTTCGACACGTATTGCCTCGGCAGCCTCAGCCTCGCGCTTCATGCCAGCCTCAACCTCATCGGTGACATCGCTGAACCACCCGTATCCGGCTCCCGTCTTTGCACCGATGCCTGACTCGGTTATCGCCTCCACAAGCACGGAACGAGCCTTCGCGAACAGGTCCGAGTCGACATCGTCCATGCCGTTGGCAGCAATGCAGAACGCATAGCGCACCCCTTTCTCGACGGCCGGGAAAGTGTTTGGCTTTGGACTCTCATTCGCCAAGCTGGCGACTTCGCCTGTTTGGTAGTACTCGGGATAATGGACATTTGATATGTCCACCACTATTGTAGGCTCCGTGACGGGCTGGGCCGAGATGAAGTCAACTCCGCCTTTCAGCGTCCGCTCCTCTTCCGGCACAGCCTCGGCGAATTCCGAGAGTTCGCCGTTTTCCCTGAAATCGACCTCGGAGGTGCCGAAGACGCGCATGAATTCACGGATGCTCCATTCGCCGCTCCGCAAGCGCGCAAGCGCGGCGTGGCGCGCAACGCCCTTCACGGCCGAACCAGGTATGTAGGGCAGTCCCGTGTTGCGGTCGAGGCAGATGCCAGCATTCTGTATCAGGCTGTCGGAAAGATTTACGATGAGCCGTCCCTGCAGCTCACCATAGACGACGGCCGTCAATCCGGGGCTTTCAGCCAGCGCCTGCGCAAACTGCCTGTTCTGCTGGAGCTTCTGGCCGGAAAGCTTTCCAGGAAGGCTGCGGCAGGCGCAACGCTGGAAACGCCGCAGGACGGCAACCTTGATGCTTGCCTTTTCCTGGTTGTCTGGTCGGGCATTCCGCCCATGTGCCAAACGTTCGCCATTCTCAAGTTCCCGCCGGAGAAAATCCTCTCCGTTCTGGGCCATGCGGATGAAACTCCAGCGCGACGCATCGTCCATCCTCATTGTCTCGCCTGTCGATTCGAGATAGACCTGCGGCCATGACTTGTGCATGACGAACTTGTCGAGCAGAAGCGATCTGTTCTCCACGTTCTCCGCACATTCGCCGATTACCTCCGCCACGTCGGGAGCAATCGGTGGTCTTGCTGTAATAGCCATTGGGGACTTCCTTACTTTACGAGGCGACGAGCGAAGTTGAGCCATTCGCCAGCTTCGGCGGTAATGTCGCGGAGTATCACGCTGGTGGCGTCCGCGGCAAGATAGTCCAGAAGCAACTCCGCCGAAGTCTTGTCGGAGGGAACCATGCCGATCTCCTCGGAGGAAAGGTGACAGGCAATCGCGTCAAACACGGCCTTCCATGCCTGCTGGTTCCTGTCCAGGGAATACGCCAGAGCCGCCATCAGCCCGTTGTTCATGATGACGGGCGGAATCTTCTTGATGACCTCGCCGCCGTTCTTTCCCTTTACGCTGCCCGACGTCGCGAACTCCAGGACATGGCGCGCACGAATCTGATTGAGGTTCTGCATGTTGTTTCTCCTTCCGTCAGACGAGCTTTATCGAACAATACCCGACACCAGACGTTCCCTTGCCTCCAAACTGCAAGAGCGGAGACGATGCCATCTTCGCTGCGAACGGCGCGTAATCCACATCTGAACGAAGTTCGGTGATGGATGCGTAGAAGAGCGCCTCGGACGGCACCTCCTCCTGATTGAACAGCTTGCCTTCCGCCGCAGTCCCTGTCGCGGAATCGATGGCGACGTGCTGCGATATCTGGCAGGCGTTCTCGGCGAAGAACGTCATGTCCTCGTCGTGCACGAGGACCAAACGATTCAGGCCGCCGTTCAAGACGGCGTCGTCCGCAAGCGAGCAGAGCTTCTCCGCCCAGTCAGACGGGAAATCGCCCTTCTTCTCGAAGCGGTACTCCTCCAGCACGACAGCACTGCGTTCCGCGAACGTGACCTCGCTTCCGGCAAGGCATGTCTGGCCATCCGCCAACTTGGGCACGGCGAGCTGCAGGCCCGCGTCGCGCTTGAAGCGCTCTAGGCAGAGCGGCGACGTGACAAACGCGAAGCAACCCTTTGCGGAGCGCACCGGGAAAGCCAGAAGCCGGGCCTCGCCGAACGCCAGAGTGCCGGCTTTGGCGTCCGCCTTGCAGTCGTCCTCTCCAAAATAGCGCTTGCCGTCCTGGGTGCGCTGGTGGTTCTCAGTCCACAGATCCGCCAGCACGCCCTTGATGGCGCTGCCGGGGATGATCGGGAAACGCGTGTGGCGCTCGCGGGCGACCGGCTGGTCGACAGCGCCGACGGATGAACCACAACCCACGTGGAGCGGAGTGCGGGTGAATAGCGTGAGGAGTTTCGTTTTCATTTTTTTCCTTTCTGTTAATCGCTTAGTCTGTAATCTTCTTGGGATCGGGAATGTAGGAGCATGCTCCAACGCCAAAGCCCTGCGAACCTAGCAGGTCGCTACGAGGCGCGGATTCAAGCGTCGCGGCGAGGATACGCGCTTCGTCTTCGGTTTCGCACTCAAAGACATAGCACGACCCAGCGGGAACGGCGAGGACCGTTGGCTTGGGACATGCGCCAAAGTTTCCAGACTGGGCCACATCGAGCTTCCAGCCGGAAAACGGCACGGGCTTGTCGAGACGGGCCGCCACGAGTGTCGCCCCAAAACCGGTCGTGGCGTTCTTTCTCCGGCGCCATCCATCACGCGACTCGCCGGAAACACGCTCAACAGCTGCATCCGCACGGGGAAGCATCACCCGCCCCTCCGGCGAGATCCAGCCAGGCTTCCATCCAGCGTTGAATACAGCCGGCGTGAGCAACGTCCAACGGACGAACCTAGTGGGCGACTGATCCTTGGACCTTTTCGGCAAGGAGAAGTCGTACTTGTCGATCTCGACGGAACACATCCCCTGCTGTCCGCCAAGGACGATCTGCTCGATGCGCTCGCTTCCGGTTTCGGCCGGGTCGTATGCGTCAAGAAGACGGTTTTCGCGGTTGAGCATCATCTCGCAGGAAGCTTCGCAGGCCAGCGTGACACCATCCTTGAGGCGCAGGTACTCGGCTTGGTAGAGCATGTGCTCCACCGTCGTCCCTGTGGCCTGGTCGATGGCGATGCCGATGTTGCGGTCGGAGCCGAAGAGGTCAGAGTCCTTCTCCTCCAGCTTGAACACGCTCTGTCCATCAAGATACTTTCCCATGGTGTCGGCGGACACCCACTGCGGAAGGGACGCCTTGCCCTTGGCCGCCGGAAGGAATGCGTACTTCAGCGGCGGGGGGAGGTCTGTTCCCGTGCATTCGACAAGCTTCATGCCGAGATCGAGCGGGCGCGGGAAGAACAGCTTCCCGTCCTTGCGCGGGAATGGTCCAACTGTCTTGAGTGCACCAAAGCGGAAAGCCATGTCACGGCGTTCTTCGCGTCCGCGATGGCCCTCCCCCTCCCAAGGCTGGCGGGTAGGCCAGCGCAGGTAGAACGCGGAGAGGAGAGCGTGGTATATCTGGTCTGGACGGGGCCAGTTTGCGCCAAGGCCGGCGTCGGAAGCCTCCATCGGACGGGCGTCGCGGAGGAATAGCAGGTCGCGGGGCGTTAATTCTACTGCATGTTTCTTCATGGTTTCTACCTTCCTTCGCGCTTACGGTTGAGGAACGTCTCGACGAGAAACAGTCCGAGGAAGTCGTCCGGATGAACCTTGTGTTCCCCCTTCTTTTCCGCGTCCGTCAGTTCACGCCCGACAACGCGGGTCTCTGGCTGGTCCACGCCGGCGGCAACGGCATCGAAATGCTCGTCTATCTGTGCCGCGAATTTTTCACGCTCGTCGGCGGAGAGATTCGATCCCTGACGTTCCAGGACATGCGCTACTTCATTGCGGATCACATCCTCGAAACCCGAAAGTTCTTCAGGCTTCATCTTCCCGAGTTCGTATGGCTTGAGCAGTGCGGCAAGAGCATAAGGGAAACGGCTGGAAAGTTTAGGCCGATCCCCCGACGAAAGCCTTGTGACCTCGTTCATGAGGGAGAGTGATGGCGAACTCCATTTGCAGCCCCATTCCAGGATCTCGCCGGAACGCTTGTAAACGGCAATGGCGAGAGCGCTACGCCCGTAGCGGTTCTTGGCGACGCTTTCCATGTGTTGCGCCTGCTTGACGAGCATCTGGAGCGGAGCCTTGAAATGCCCGACAGCTATTCCGCATGAACCGTCGAGATCAAAGCCCTCCATCCCGTGGAACGCCTCGCGAATCTCCCTGGCGCAAGCGACGGCCTTTGACGAAGGCAGGATGGCGAGGACATCGTCGCCGCCAGCATAAACCAGGTGGCCGGCGTGCCTTTCGACGATGCCGGGCACCTTTTCGAGGGCGAATTCCGAAAGCGCGGCGCTGATCTTCCGAATCCCGTCTGGAGAAGACTTGCGCCCATCGATCGTCGTGCCCATGCGGTCGCCGTCGAAAGCGACGACCGCGACGTACGGGACCTTGGAATCGGTGTTCTTCTGGGCGACGGAAGGAAGGTCCGGCACAAGAAGCGACGTCTTGATCTGCCGCTCGCGGAACACAAGGGAATTGGCGAGGAAGTTCTTCCCGCTTTCCGCATCGTCCACATGGCACCAGAGACGCTTCACGAGATTCATGGCACCATACCGGTGTCCCGTGGCCTTGCTGAAGAGATTGTCTCTCTTGAGCGTGCTCCAGAACTCCTCGTCGCCGATGCACTCCTCCCGGCCGGAGAGCGAGTCCTTGACTGCGGCGTCCTTACATACCGGATCCCACTGGGCGAAGTCTCGCGTGTTGCGGCGAGCGGCAAGGGCATCGTTCACGGAATCCCAGGCCATCTCAAAGGGCTCCCCGTCCTTCCTAGCATGGACGGCCCATGTAATCTGCGGAAAGGCCGCAAGCTGGGAGTCGAAGCGCCTCTTCCATTCGGGCTTAGCGCCGTACACCTCCAGCCACTTCCAGACGGCCTCTCCAATGTTCTGCAATTCATCGCGAACCGCACTGCTGGCGGCCTCGGCACGGGCCTTGCCCGTTCCTGCGGGGACGAGCATGGCGAACCGGTTCGGGAGATTGGGAATAAGCGCCTTACGGACCTGGTCGTCGTCCATGAGGGACCGCTTGTCCATCAAGGCGAACAGCAGCGGATTGTCCTCTTTGCGAATCGACGGCATGACCATGTCGTTGAAGGTCACGTTTCCGCCTTCCGCCTTCCAGGCTGCCACAATCGCATGGGCGACGAGCCATGAGAGGAGATATGACCCAGACCAGAGGTCGCGTGTGGAACGTGCCTGGGCTATAAACTCCTGAACCGGCCCCATCTGGAACAGCAGAAGCTCCTTCTTGTCCTCTTCTTCCATCAGTATTCCTTTCTCATTGCCATGTAAGCTTCAGGACGTGCCAGCCCACGATCTGCTCCGGACCGACCTCCTGCCCTATCGACGGGCGGAATCCGCTCGGATAGTCTGGGGAGAGCAGCCAGCAGACGTCGAAAACGTCGCCGTTCAGCATGGGGCGCTTGTCCGGAGCAAGCGTCACCGCCGGACGCTCCGTGCAAGGCGCAAGCGAGACGCCGAGCACGTCCTCCGCCGCTGCGCGCGTGTTTTCGTGTCCCCAGAAGGAGACCACCTCCGCACCGGAAAGCGTCGCCTTGACATCCTCCAGGGACCTGCTCTCCACCGTCATCCTGGCGCAACGCACCAGGCTGAACGGAAACGAATTGCCGACGAGGACCTTCGCATATGTATCTTGTTTCTGCATCGGCGAACATTGTAGCAGACCTCACTTCGCGGCATCGGGGAACAGACATCCGCAGACATCCGCCATCTTTTCCCGGTTGATCCACTTGATGCGAGCAGGGGGAAAGGTCGGCGCCCGTCCACGCTGCGGCACCAACGACTCGACGTTGGCAAATCCGGCGGCGGAAAGCTTCTTGCGAAGCTCGGACAACACCTTGTTGAGGTCCTCGACTGCGGATTCGCTGCTGAACCGCGAACCTTCCTTGAAGGTCGCCAGCCAATCGTACCTCGTGCCGCCAGGGCTGCGATGTACGGATATCAGGTCCTGGTGCAGCTGTGTGCCGTGACGCCCTTGCGCAAGAAGGCACAAGGCGGCGAAGCAGGTAGCGCTCAAGCGGACATCCGAACCGTCCATCTTGATGTTGCCCTCCACCGCGTCGATCTCGATCTCCGGATACACCGCGGCAGCAGGCGCCATCGTCTGCATCCTTGAAACGAGCGTGGAATAGCTCGGCGGGATAGTCTTGAACTTCTCCTGGTACCAGCCGCGCATCCTCACGAACGGCACCTCGAAAAGCTCGATGCCGATCTTCGTGGAGGACACCTTCTTGCCGGTGGGCGTGCCTTTGTCCAGCAGCTCGTGCGTCTCGCCCTTCTGCGGGAAGTAGAACTTGGGGCTCATGCCGCATTCGTATTCCGGAGGGATGAGGACATGATACACCTTGTCTTCTTCTCGACCGAGGAGCGTCATGCACGAGAAGAGCAGGGCGCTCATTGTCTTGCGTCCGCCGGCGATGGAGCAAAGTACCGTAGTGTCGGGCTCTTCGGTATAGCTGCGCAGCTCACGAAGCATGAAGTCCGCCGCACGCATGTTGTCTTCGCCAATGCGCAGATCGTCCATCGGCTGTCCGTCCTCGTCAAGCATCACCTTTACGAGATGCTCGGAGAACTTCAGCTTGCCATCTGTCTTTATCTTCCCTTTCCGCAGAGCGGCCTTCAACTTATCCCACACGCTGGGAGCGCCAGAAAAGAGAGCCTCGCACAAGCCGACCTTGCCTGACGAAGTCGTCAGCACGGTGATCTCGTCAGGCACGACCGGTTTCTCCTGGTGGGCGAGCGCCCACACCGTTTCCGTCAAGACCGCCGGCGATGTTCCCATGCCAGCGACCAGAATGATCCTCTTCCTATTCCTCATGGCGCGGGAAGTATAGCATACCGTGCGGACCCAGACAACGGATTTTGTGGCAACGATCTTGTCAATGCGCTCGCTGTCGAGCACGAAGGCGGAACCAGCACGTCTCGCCCGCCGTGAGCGACAGATGGACCTTGCCGCCGGAGACATGTTCGTCCTGCCCGGTCTTTGCGTTCACGACACGGCACGGGAACGGCAGCGTGAAATCCCACTCGCCGGTACGCAGCGCATGAAGCGAAACGAAATCTCCGTCCATGTCCACCTCAAGCCCGCCGCCGGACACTGGCACATACGCGCCGGATTCGCGCGCCAGACGGTTGAAGAGCCCCGGTGAAAGCCCGCCCGGCTCGCACACGTACACCCGACGGCATCCTCCGTCCTCGCGGATGGCCAACGCCGGGGCGCCGTCAGATGCAAACCGCGCAAGGACGCGCATGCCTTCCTTCTCGCGCACGGACACGCGGGGACCGCGGACGACGGCATCGGGACCATTCGGATGGTGTCTCTTCCGTTCGCTTTCCATCAGCCCGGAAACCACGTCGGTCACTCCGGCTTCCGGCACGACGACATGCGGCATGCGGTTCGTGGCGTACGACAGATCAAACCCGGTGGCCGATGCGCCGCCCTCGACGCCGGATTCGGAAAGGAACACAAGCGTGCGGTTCCCGCACGCCAACTTGTCCACAAACCGGCTCCGTCTCTCGTCGAAAGAGCGGAACAGCCCTAGAACAACTGTCCGGCATCCGTCGAGCAGCGACGGGTCGCGCAGGACGTCCTCCGCGAGGTAGAACTCGTACGGAACGCCAGATGCGGCGAACAGCGCCAGCTGACGGCGCAGTAGATGCACGGCAAAAGGATGGCGCTTCTTGCCGGCAAGCGCTCCCAGACCGGCCTCGTCCGCGACAACCGCGACCGACGGGCGCCAGGGCGACGGCTTCCCGGCAAGCAGCTCCGCTTGCATCCTCACGACCTCGCCGATGTCATGCGCGATTTCCGGCGGCGAGAACCATCCTCCGCCCATGTCGTAGAACCAGTATGAACCAGTATCCCGAACGGCGGGCGGTCGTCATTCCGGCCGCCTTGCGGTAGACGGTGCGCCACATGGCGAAATCGTCGGACTGCCCGAGGCCCTTCGTTGCCACGACGCCCGAACGCGCCCACGTCTCGAGCGCCCCGTACGTGCGGAAGTCGAGCTCGTTCCAGTACATCTTGCAATGGAGATCTAGCGAGGAGAACGGAAGCTTCGGCTCCATGACCATGCCGGGGCGGCGCGTCTCGTACGTCGGCTGCGGCACGCAGATGTCGATCGCATCGGAATAGGCGAATGCCGTCAGATCCAACGCCCCCAGGAAAGGCCCCATGCACCAGCGTATCGCAATGACGCCCTTGCCCATGGCCGCCTTGAACTCGCGCGCGAAATCCTCCTGCGCGCGGAAACCCAGCTGACGCGAAAACGCCTCGTAATCGTACTTGAACGGAGGCGACTCCTTCAGGTAGCGTTCGTATTCCGCCTTTGCGCAATCCGAGAAGTCGGGATAAGGCGAGAAGAACTGTCCGTCGTGGTAGCCGGAGAGATGCAAGCCCACGATGCGCTTTGCGAGGCCGGTGCGCCTCAGTTCGGATACGAGCGAACGGATGTTGGCCTTGATCGCGCCGCGCCATGCGGGAGAAGCGTACGAGACCCATGGCCAGCGGTTGGTGTCCTTCACGCCCATGTCGTCATAAGTGGCCACGCAGCTCCCGCTTGTTCCCTTGACCTGCGTGCCGTCCTCAAGGCGCCAGACTTCATCGGGATGTTCGACACGCGAGAAGTCCGGGTAGGCGTTGCAGGACAGCCCGAGGATGCAGAGCGCATCCGGCGCGATGCGCAGTGCGTCCTTGATGTCGCGCACGGCCCCTGCGGCGTCGAAGCCCGCCCTGGTCCAGTATCGACGCTTCTCGCCGTCCCTGCCGCCCATTGAAATGGTTTTCACCACAAGTTTTACGCCTTCGCGCACCACCGCGCCACCGGCGAACGTCTCCAGCAGCGCATCCTCGCCGAACGAACTCTTGCTGCGATAGGCCGTCGGCACGGCGACCTTACCGTCCACAAGAAGCCGCGTCACGCCATCGACCTTCGAGAGCTTCGCGGTGTGGTCCACGGCATCGGCGGAGACCAGACGGTCGAAGGCGTCCTCGTCCATCCTTTCCGCAGCGTGGTCCACGGCCGTCTTGGCCTCGTACCATCCAGCCCATTTCGCGTCGGCCGCGTCAAGGTCCTCGGCCGTCCAGTTGCGCCACGTCGAGACGGAAGGAGTTCCGGAGACGACGATGACAGGCGATACCATGCCATCGTTCCTCACGCGGTAATGGACGTACTTGCGGTACGTCCCGCCCGGGGGGGCGTTCACGGCGCCGCACATCTCCTCCGCCCCGCCCATGGAGAAGTATCGCGTATCAAGCTTCCAGCAGCGCACGAAGTTGTCCGGGGCGCTGCACACGCGAAGGAACGCCTGCGCGTAGAGGTAGTCGCCGGTCGACACGTTCACGTCCGCGAACAGGCGGAGCGGCAGATTGGTCTGGGCAGGGAAGGAATTCGCCTTGAGGACGAGGAATCCCCTATCGTTCGTCTTTTCAATCGTCAATGCGCCGTCGGAGAACGCAATCCGCCCTTCCGCGCCATCGTGCCGTTCCAGCGAAAATCCGCTCACCGCGGAAAAGTCCGCCTTCCACACGACCCGCGCGGGCTCCAGTTCCCTGCGGTTCGGATTGACGTTCTCCCATCCCGGCGTCGCCGCGACCGATGCGGCCGCAAGCAACGGCAACAACGCAAGCGCCGCCCTCGTTACTTCGCCTCTTCCGTATTTGACTTGTTCGCCCATCTTGCCAGACGCTGGCCCAGGGTATATGGAAGCCAAATAAGTCCCTTGAGAAGGGCTGCGATCGTCATGGCAATGGCAACGATTCCATCGATGACAGCATCAAGCGCCGGTCCTGCTCTATCTACGACGATGTCCACAACCTTCATGAACCGCTCATAGAGGAACGGGAAAATCTGAGGCGCGACATTGGCAAGGAAGCGAATGACAATCGTTTGCCAGATCGGAATGAGCACCTTTTCGTAAACATGAAGGATGAATCCCCAAAGGAACTTGACAATCTCAAGAACATAATGGAAGACAAACGGGGCAAATACAATTATCAGAATACTGGCAATCAAGGACCGAACATACGACACCTCTAGCACCATAGAAGTCTTCCCGTCAACGGTCTTTTCAACCATCTGCGAGAAATAGTCCCCTATGGGGCCCTTGCCAATAAGACCGGCTATGCCAGCCAACCATGCCAGGGCAACGCAAAGGACATAGAGAATCTGAAGCGTGTAGGGAACGATGCTCCGCTTGAACATCACGAAATCGAGAATCAGATTTCCTGATTTCGAATTGGAGAAACTCTCAAAGCTTTCAGCATACTTTGCAGTGACGGCATCAAGTTTGGTTCCGCCAGTTGTTGATTCTTCAGACATTTCAGACTCCTATGCCCATTTGTTCGATTTCATGTCGCATGAACCGGGCCAGCCCTCGCTCCATGTCGCGGCAGATTGCCGCGTTAGACGCATTATACACTATCTACCTTGCTGTGACAAGGGGCCAGGGGGCATGACCCTCTGGCCCTTGTCGCCTTACAGCGGGCACGCGGGACGCGTGCCCCTACCGACGGCGGTCGCGGGGCGACCGCCCTACCGGTTACAGCACTGGAAGCGCCGCGAGCTCGGTGAGGAGCTTGTAGTTCTCCTTGAAGCCGACCTCGGCCTTCTCGAGCATCTCCTTGGCCTTGTCGGGCCCGGCAATCTTCACGAGCTGGCGGAAGCGGTTCTCGCCGAGTTCCTTCGAGACCGCGTTCGCGGCGAAGGAGACCGTGTCGCTCTTGTCCTTCGAGTCGAGCGTGAGGCCGTTCTTGCCCTCGGCCGCCTTGCGCGGGTCGTAGCGCCAGAGCGGGAAGTGGACGGAGTCAACCGCCGCCACCTGGTGCGCCGGGCCCGTGGCCGTGTTGAGGCCCTGCTCGATGCAGTGCGCGTAGGCGATGATGATCGCGGGGCCGTCGTAGTTCTCGGCCTCGTTGAAGGCCTTGACCGTGGCGGCCGGGTTCGCGGCCATCGAGACGTACGCGACGTACACGTTCTTGTACTGCATCTGCATGAG
>CACXPT010000060.1 GCA_902769585.1 uncultured bacterium | reverse complement strand
GTCGGTCGAGGACACGGGCTGCGGCATCGCCGAAGAGGACCAGAAGAACATCTGCTCGGCATACGTGCAGGTGGGTGCGAAGCTCGCGCGCAACGGCGGTACGGGACTCGGTCTTGCCATCTGCAACCAGCTTGTGAGGGCCATGGGCGGCAGACTGGAGGTGAAGTCTGCCCTCGGGAAGGGGTCCACGTTCTCGGTGGTCATCCCCGATGTGAAGACGGCGGAACGGGCGGCGGACGCGCAGGAGCGCGTCCCTCCCGTACAGGGTTATACGGCGGGAGGGTCGCGCTCCCGCGCGACCGAAGCGGACGCGCAGGAGCGCGTCCTTCCCGTGCAACCGCCGCACAGGATCCTCCTCGTTGACGATTCAAAGATGAACCTCATGGTCCTCAAGGCGCTCTTGAAGAAGGCGGGCGACTACGAGACCGCGCTGGCGATGGACGGACAGGAGGCCTTGAAAGCCCTGGAGACGTCGGACGCCAAGCCGTATGACCTTGTCCTCACGGACATGTGGATGCCGAACCTGGACGGCGAGGGGCTGGTGAAGTCCATCCGCGCGAATGCGTCGCTCGCGTCGTTGCGCGTCCTCGTGGTGACGGCCGACGTGGAGATCCGCGAAAAGGCCAGCGCGATGGGGTTTGACGGCATTCTCCTGAAGCCCGTCACGACTGCGGCATTGGAACAGGTCCTTTTGGGGAATGGAGGGGGTGTGTCATGAGCAACAGCACCGTCAAGTCTTCAATGCGGCATCTGTCGATGCTTGGCGCCTGGGCACTCGCCTTCGGCTGCGCTGTTGGATCGGATGCGTTTGTCATGCCGTGGACGACTTTCCTGCCTAAAGCCGGACCTCTCGGCTCTTTGCTTGGCATCATGCTTGGCGGTCTCGTTGTATCCGTCCTCGCATGGAACTACCATTACATGATCAATCATAGGCCTGGGCCGGGCGGCGCGTATACGTACGCGGCGGAGGCGTTTGGACACGACCATGGTTTCCTCTGCGGTGTCTTTCTCAGCTTTGCCTACATGGCTATCGTCTGGCTCGACGTGACGGCACTAGTGCTAGTGGCACACTACGCGCTCGGCGACATCTTCAGTTTCGGGGCCCGATACATGATCGAAGGGAGGGTGGTGTATCTTGGCGACATTCTGCTGGCTGTCGTCGCCATCGTAGCCGCATCTGCGATCTGCTGCCGCTGCCGTCTCTCTGGAATCGTGCAATCGGTGCTAGCCGTCGTTTTTGTTGTCGGGGTGCTTGCGTGCTTCTTGTCGGTGGCAGTCCATCATGATGGTGGCATGGAGTCGATGCGCCCGTTCTTCGCCCCCGGGGAAGGAAATGGCCTGATCCAGACAATGAACATCCTCGCTATCGCCATGTGGCTCTTCGTCGGCTTTGAAACCGTTTCGAACTTATCTGCTGAGTTCAACTTTCCTGTCAGGCGGTCATTTGGAGTCATGCTTGCCGCTATCGTTACGGCGGTGATCACATATGCGCTTCTCACGGCCATCCCGGTTCTCCAGCCCGATGGTACCAGCTGGACTGGTGCCGTGGCCAATATGGCCAAGACGGGCGGCGGACCGGATTATCATGCATTTGGCTTTGCAAGCCGTTTCTTCGGCAAGACCGGCGTTATCGTCATTGGCGTGACGCTTATCGGAGCAATATTCACGAACCTGGTGGGCAACACCGTCGCCGTGAGCCGTCTGGTGGCCGCGATGGCGGAAGACGGCGCGTTGCCGTCGCTGCTGGGAGTGAAGAGCGACGACGGTGCCCCGCGGAACGCCGTCATCGCAATTGCCGTCCTTGCGATCTTCGTTGTGCCTCTTGGACGGACGGTCATCGACGTGGTCGTGGACATCTCCATCATGGGTGCGGCCGTCGCGTACGCCTATACTTCGGCCGCTGCGTTCAAGACGGCACGCATGGCGGGCCACCGGCGTACGCAGGCGCTGGGGCTCGTCGGTCTAGTGATCTCGCTCGTGGTCATCGTCCTCTTCATCATACCTTTTGCCTCGATCGGCACGGCCATGATCACGAAGGAGTCCTACCTTGTCTTGATCTTCTGGTGTCTTGCCGCGCTTGCCGCGTTCCTTGTGGTGTTCCACAGGGATACCATGCGTCGCTTCGGCAGGTCGCCTGTCGTGTGGATATCGCTTTTTGCCGTAATCCTTGTTCTCTCGGTGATGTGGGTACGCCAGACTACCAATGACATGACGGAAAAGGCCTATAAGTCTATCGTTCGCCACCATTCCGTGAGTTACCTGTTGGCCGAGCATTATGGTGTTGAACGCGCAAGTAGCGACTGGCGCACGACCTTGCGGCACGACCTGTCGGTGGTGAAACACTCGATAATCGTCAACAACCTCGTGCAAGGAGGGGTGAACCTTGTTGCGCTTGTGATGATGTTTACCTTGTACTACATACTTCGTCGCCGCGAACTCAACATTGAGCGCGAAAAGGCGAAGGCGAAGAGCTACTTCTTCTCCACCGTAAGCCACGACATCCGCACGCCGCTAAACGCCATAATCGGGTTCTCGGAAATGCTCAAGGTAGGTTTCAAGACGGATGCAGAGCGCGATCAGGCCATCGATTCGATCCTCGTGAGCGGCAGGACGTTGCTGGGACTTGTGAACGACGTGCTGGATATCTCGAAGCTGGAATCCGGCAAGATGGAAATACTTCCGGAACCGACGGACTGTTCCCGCCTCATGCATGGGGTAATGGAGGCGTTCCGCGTCTCCTGCGACAGGGCGGAGCTGGAGTTGAGATGCCGTACCGAGACGATGCCGTTCTTGCTGCTCGACCCTCAGCGCTTGCGGCAGATCGTGTTCAATCTCGTCGGCAACGCCGTCAAGTTCACCGAGAGGGGACATGTGGAGCTTCGCGCCAGGTTCGACCGGCAGAAAAATGCTGAGATTGGCGTGTTCCGCCTTGAGGTCGAGGATACCGGCTGCGGCATCAGCAAGGAGGATATCAGTCGCTTAGGCTCGGCCTACGTCCAGGTGGGTTCCCATATCTCTCGCAACGGCGGAACAGGCCTCGGCCTCGCCATCTGCAAGCAGCTCGCTGCGGCGATGGGTGGCAGGCTCGAGGTGGATTCTACCGTTGGCATGGGGTCCACGTTCGCGGTGGTAATCCCTGATGTGAGGATGGCGCCGGACCGTGCGGACGCAATAAATTGCGTCCCTCCCGTACAGGGGTATACGGCGGGAGGGGCGCGCTTCAGCGCGACCGAATCGGGTACGGCCGCGCAGATGCCGCACAGGATCCTGATCGTCGACGACTCGAAGATGAACCTCATGGTCCTCAAGGCGCTTCTGAAGAACATTGACGATTTCGAAATCGTCATGGCGTCGGACGGGCAGGAGGCGTTGAAGGTGCTGGAGGCGTCAGACGCGGAGCCGTTTGACCTGATCCTTTCGGACATGTGGATGCCGAATCTTGACGGCGAGGGGCTGGTTAAGGCCATACGTAAGAATCCGGCGTTGTCGTCCATGCGAGTCATTGCCATCACGGCAGACGTGGAAGCGAAATCGACGTTCGCCGAGATGGGGTTCGACGGAATTCTCTTGAAACCGGTGACTGCCGAGAAACTGGGCAAGGCATTGGCGGGAGAAGTGTTGCCATGAAGATTGCCCATGTAATGCGGCGTCTCTCGTTCGACGACTGGGGCGGTACGGAACAGGTAGTGTGGAACATTGCAAAGGCGCAGGCGGATTCTGGGCACGAAGTGCGCATCTTCGCGACAACGGCGCTTTGCGCGACGCCGCACGAGGTCGTGGACGGTCTGGAGATATTTCGATTCAGGCCGATCTATCCATGGTGGCCGATGCCGAAGAGGCTTGTCGCCGAACTTGACCGGAAGGGTGGCAATCCGTTCGTGCCTGGGATGGGGAGCGCGCTGCGGGACTGGAGACCAGAGGTGATTCACTGCCATGCGATGGCGAGAATCGCGGAACTGTGTTTGCGGGTGGGGGAACGGGGAATGGGGAATGGGGAACGGGGAACGGGGATTAAGTGTGTAATATCTCTACATGGTGGCGGCGCGAACGTGCCGGCGGCAGAGGCGAAGAGCCTGAAGGCCCCTACGCGCAGGCGTTTCCCGTGGGGCAAGATGATCGACTACGCGATGGGATGGACGCGGCGCGTGCCGGAGGCCTTTGGCGGAATCGTGTGCGTGGGGGAGGACGAGTATCTCAGGTACAGGGACAGGCATCCGCACGTGATGTTTTTGCCGAACGGGGTGGACGTTTCGCTGATGGCGGCCGCGCGGAACGCGCGATCCTGCCAACGCGAGGCGCGGACGCCGACGCGCAATGTCCTGTGCGTGGCGCGCATCGACCGTCAGAAGAACCAGATGATGCTTGTCGAATGGCTAGGGCGGCATCCAGAGGCCAGCCTTCGCCTGGTGGGGGCCGTCACCCAGCCGGACTACAAGGCGGAACTGGAGGCCAGGGCGGCGGCGCTTGGCGTGGCGGATAGGATGACCATTGTGGGTGCGCTCAGGCCTGGCAGTCCCGAACTGATTGCCGAGTATGGGAAGGCCGACGTGTTCGTGCTGCCGAGTCGGCACGAACCCTTCGGCATCGTGGTGCTGGAGGCATGGGCGGCAGGCGTGCCAGTCGTTGCCAGCGATGTGGGTGGGCTGGGGCGTCTCTGCGTGGCCCATCCAGGAGCGGCCTTGACATTTCCGTCGGGTGACGCCGATTTGATGGATGCCGCCTTGAACCGCATTTTTTCTGAAGATAGGGTTGTGGACGATCTTGTTGCGACGGGCCTGTCTGCCGCCAAATGCTATGACTGGCGCAATCTGTCACAAAAGCTCATTGCCTTCTACGGGGATATTTGCTAAAATAACCTTCATTCAGACCACGGAAGGTGATTTGAAGGATACGTAATGGCTGACGATGCGATAAGCGAATCTGAAAAGGCCCAGATGAGGAGGGTTTTGACCATCCAGAAGGTGGCCTGGGCTATTGTCGTCAAGTGGTTATGGCTGTTCATTTTGCTATTGATTCTGCTGGGGGGAGGTTTCACTGCGCTTCTAAGATTCAAGTCGACTACGAGCCTATCTCGATTTGAGGCTACTACGCGTCTGCTTTTCAGTCCTCAGAGGGTGGCCAAGATCGACAACTTGAGCGACAAGCAGCTCATGTCGATTCTCGAGAGACCTTCGCTAAAGTCGCGCGTAAACGCTCGGCTGGAGTCCTGTGATGCGGTAAGGGCGCATGGAGAACTGACCGTTAAGCAGGAACGGCGACCGACAAACCTCTATACGCTGACTGCGACTGCGCCGTCTAGGAAATGTGCCGTGACTATGGCCAATACCTACGCGGAGGTACTGATAGACGAGTATGTCGCGTATCGTACCATAGACCTCGAGAACAGGTGTTCCGCCATTGATGCCCGCAGGAAGAACCTGATGGGGCAGCTTGCTGAGAACGAGGCAGAGTCGTCCACTCTGAAGGCAAAGACCGGCATCGTGTCCCCTACAGACGTGTTGGCGACTTTGAACACGCTCATTTCGGATCAGAGGCGTAATCTCTCGATGCTCGGCGTGGACGTGGCCAACGAGGAGACTCGCCGCCGTAAGCTTGACGCGCTGGTGGGAGGGGCTGGCCCTGCGATAATGGAAAACGCGGCGGGAATCCGGCGCAGGTCGGAAGCGATTGCCGCACTTGACAAGGAGCTCGCCGCGTTGCGCGTTCTCTATACCGATATCAATCCAAAGGTGGCAGGCAAGATACATGACCGGGCTGAGCTGGTCAAGGAGATGCAGGAGTTCCTGAAAATGAAGGGGGTAGAGTCGCTGGAAATGGATCGGCTCGACGAGATCGAGAAGGCCGCCGGCGAACTTGCTGCATGCGGGACGAGGTTGGAGGCGTTGGCAGAACGGCAACGAGCCCTGAGCGAGGAACTGAAGGGAAACGAGAAGAAAGCCGAGCAGCTGATGGCGTTGATTCCAGAACATGAGCGCCTGGTCGCGCGCCATAACGATCTTGAGCATTCTGTCCGCAAGCTTGACGAGGAAATGAGCGACATGACATATCTGATGTCGTCGCTTCGCAACGATCTGCGCCAGGTAGAGCGCGCGGATGTGGCAAGCGACAACGGGGGGCTCGCGATCAAGATGATTGCGGTGGCGGTTTTGGGGGCGATGATCTGCTCCGGGTCGGTGCTGCTATGGGTGTTGTTGCTTGAGTTTTTCTTTGGAAAGGTACGCGGCGGGAAGGAGTTGTCGGCGTACGACAGCATAGGGTTCATCGGATCGTTGCCGAAGCCCAAGAAACTTTCGCCAAGCGAAGCGAACGAGGTTCTGGGCGTTGTGGCGCTCAAGCTCCTCGGAGCGGACGTGCCGCGCGGAATCATGCTTGTCTGCAGGCTGCCAGGAGTGTCTGAAAACACGGGATTCTGGGAGGTGCTTGACTACACGGCGTCGATGTCTGGCGTGCGGGTGTTCACGCTCAATGTCGTTTCAAGCGGCACCTTCACGCCGCCGGAGGGTGCCGAACAGATGATTGGCACTGTGAAAAAGGACGAGAAGGGCTGGTTCCCTGTGCTTAACCGCTATGCCCTGGCGCCTACCGAACTTGAAATCCTGAAGGCCGACCTTGCCGAGCTAAAGAATTCTTTCGACACGGTGTTCATCTGCATGGAAGGCGGTTTCCGCAAGGGCGGCTCGTTCTTTGACCAGCTGCTGAGCATCAGCGAGTCGGTCGTGCTGATGGTCGGAACGGCAAGAACTCCGCGCTCTTGGTTTAACTATGTCCGTCGCCATGTCGAGACGGTCGGGAAGCCTATGTTGGCAATCGCGGCAGATGCGAGCGCCAAGATCGTTCGCCGGGAAATGGACGCGAAGTGATGGCATGCGCTGGAGATAACATGGTGAAACATCTAAATGTCAGAGTGTCCATACTTTCCCTGCTTTTCGTCTTTCAGGCCGGCTGCTATTGGGATCGTCTGACCGGCAGCTATGACGACGTGTTCGATATCACCAACGGGCAGGATGACAGCGCAATCATTGAAGAGACGGGACGCGACGATGAGATGTTGGCGAGAAACCGCAAGCGATTGGAGGAGATTGCCGCAGAGGAGGAGCCAGTCTACCGCATGAACGCCGGCGACGGCGTCGAAATCCGCGTATACGACCATCCGGACATGTGCATGACCACGAAGATCGGTCCCGACGGCATGATCGGTTTTGCGTTCATGGATCAGGTGCAGCTTAGCGGGCTGACGATCGGGGAGGCTGCGGAAAAGATCCGCAAGGGACTTGCGCCCTACGTGAAGAACCCGGTCGTGAGCGTCACGGTGACGGACATCCAGAGCGAGTCGGCCACGATTGCCGGTGCCTGCGCGAAGCCCGGGGTATACGGCATTTCCAACTCCACGCTTCTTGCCGACCTGTATGCGATCGCCGGGTCAAGCGCCGTCCGCCTGTTCAACGGCGCGGACGTGGACGTGGCGGATCTTGAACATTCGCTGGTGTTCCGGAAGGGCGAGATTCTCCCGGTCGACTTCCAGCTGGCGATCCAGCATGGCGACCGGCTTAACAATATCCGCATCCGGAAGGGCGACTACGTTTTTATCGCCCAGCGCATGGAGGCGTCCGTCACAATATGCGGGGAAGTGACAAAGCCGCACAAGCGGCTGTACGAGCCAGGCATGGGACTCATCGAGACCCTTACCGCCGCAGGCTGGATGAAGGAGACACATTGGAAGCACGTGATCATCATCCGGGACGGGCTTGTCCATCCCAAGATGTACAAGGTTGATGTCGATGGCATCTTGGCTGGAAAGTGCCGGAACGTCTCGCTCAAGGCCAACGACATCGTGTACGTGCCGAAAGACAATATTTCCGAGTACAACGTGTTTGTGCGGAAGTTGCTGCCGACCGTGCAGCTCGTAAGCCTCTTGACGTCCCGTTTCTCAACGGTGAACATCAGCGACTAAGACATGAAGTACGTCGTATTTGCCTTTGCCATCCTTGGCGTGCCTCCTCTTGCGCTGCTCCTATGGGTTAATCTGCGCTGGGCACGTTATGTGATTTGGGGAATTGTGGTGGCGTTTTGTCTTTATCAGGCGACTGCCATCAACTTTTTTTCTCACGAGGACTATACAGGTTCTGCGCGCGGCATGGAGGTGAGCCTCATTCATCTGCTTTCGTTGGCGCTTCTGCTTGCGCTGGCTATGCGGAGAAGGATCCAGAGCTTTCTGCCGGATGGTGGATTCTGCATTTATTTTGTCTATTTCCTGCTTTGCCTGCCGAGCCTGTCGGCTGCGGACGACCGCCTCATTTCCTGGTTCGAGATTTGGAAGATGATGTTGCTTTTCGTCGTCTACCTTGCCGTATATTCTTATCTCAGGGCGACTGACGACATAAATGCGCTGCTGCTTGGGTTTGCATTCATCGTATTCGTCAATTTCCCGCCCGTGGTGAGCCAGCACTATTCGGCGCATTATCAGGCTCATGGGATTTTTCCCCACTGGAACTGCATGGCAATGGCGCTCCACCTCTTTGGGACGATCTTCTTCGCGTATTACCTGCTGCACGGGACGCGAACCTTTGTCGGAAAGATATGTTTCTTGGCGTTCGCATGCGCAATCGTCTCCACGTTCTGGTCCTATTCCCGCGGTGCGTTCGCCGTTATGCCGTTTGGGTACGGCATTACGCTGTTGGCATGCCTTCTCCAGAAACGGCATCTGATGCATACGTTAAAGCGGTTCTTGCCGATTGCGCTGATTGCCATGATGGGATTGGCCGCCATCTTGCCGCGAATCATCCAGCGCTTCGTCACCGCGCCGAAAGCGTCAGGCGAGACGCGTGTGGAGCTTGCCTATTGCGCGCGGGAAATGATCATGGACGAGCCGCTTAGGGGAGTAGGCATAAACAATTGGAGCCTGAAGATGATGCCGCCGCATGACTATAGGGCAAGGGCCAGCGAAGTCGTGGGGCGAGAGCTGGATTACATCGGCATCGTGGAGACAGTGTATCTGCTTGTAGGGGCGGAGTGCGGCATCCCAGCGCTTGTCGCGATGATCGTGTGGTTTCTCTGGTATTGGGTGGCCAGCCTGAGGCTTCTGCGCCGCCTGTCGGGGACGCGATGGTACTTCCTGTCGGCAGGAATCCTTGGCGGCTTGACGGCCAACTACATGCAAAGCGTGCTGGAATGGGTATTGCGCCAGCAGATGAACTTAATCTGCCTTTTGTTCATGTTCGCCATCATTTCCTATCTCAACAAGGATTGGCGAAGATTGCAGGAGCTGGAGGGCTAGGCGCGGATGAAGCTTGATTTTGCCAGGAACACGAGGCGCAACATGGTGGCCAACGCCGTCAACAACGGCATCAGGATGCTATTCCCGTTTCTGAACCGTACGCTGTTTCTCTGGCTGCTGGGGCCTGAGTACCTTGGGCTGAACGGACTGTTCGGGTCGGTACTCGGCGTTTTGATGTTGGCTGAGCTCGGATTCGGCATGGCGGTGATATGTTCCATGTACAAGCCGATAGCCGATGACGACCGCGAACTGCTGTGCGCCTATCTGCGTTTCTATCGCACGGTGTACCGTTGGGTTGGAACGGCAATATTCGCCGTGGGGCTTTGCCTTCTGCCGTTCCTGCGAAGTCTTGTCCACGGCGATGTGCCGCCCGATGTCGATCTGTACATCCTCTATCTCGTCCATCTCTTCAACACGTCGATCAGCTACTTTCTCTTCGCCTACCGGGGTTCCGTGCTCTCCGCGCATCACCGCAATGACGTCCTGGCGAACATCCGCACGGCCGTTTCTGTGGTGCAGTACGTCGCCACGTTCCTGGTCCTGCTTCTCACGCGGAACTACTATGCATACATCGCCGTAACGGTCGTCTTCACGGCCGTAGCCAACTTGCTGATCTTCCGCGAGTCGAGGCGGATGTTCCCGGGGATCGAGCCGCGTGGCGAACTGCCGGCGGAGAAGCGCCGGCAGGTGATCTCGGACGTGAAGTCCATATTCCTCCACAAGGTTGGCGGCGTGATCTCGTATTCTGTGGACAACGTGGTCATCTCGGCTTTCTTGGGGCTTGTTGCCGTTGCCGCATACGGGAACTACTACTATGTGGTCACGTCCGTCGCCGGAATCGTCGGAATCGTCTATTCGTCGATGACCGCCGGGTTCGGCAACAAGATCCACACCGAGACGAAGGAGGAGAACTTCAGGCTGTTCATGAAGATGTCTCGGCTGGCGCAGCTTCTCATCCTCTGGTGCGCGGCGATGATGATGGCCTTGTATCAGCCTTTCGTAGTCGCGTGGACGAAAGGAGATCCCGCCCTCGTCCGGCACGTCTTGACGCCAATCCTGATGGTTTTGTATTTCTATGTCAACCAGTCGCGACAGATGCTGCTCACGTTCAAGTCCGCCGCGGCGCTCTGGCATCAGGACCGCTGGAAACCAATCGTGGCCGGCGCCGTCAACCTTTCCCTCAATTTCGCGTTCGTGATCTACCTGCCTGACGTCTACAAGCTCGACGGGGTCATCCTGTCGACGATCGTCAGTTTCGTGTTCATCCAGATTCCTTGGGAGTCGCATGTCGTGTTCGCGAATTTCTTTGACGCCGCGCAGGCCCGGACATATTGGCGCGCGCATGCCGGTTTTGCGTTCCTCGCCATCGTGATGTGCGGTGCCGCTTGGGGGGCGACGCATCTTGTCCCGCTTGGCGGAATAGGTGGTCTGGCGGTAAAGGGCGTCCTTGCCGTGGCTGTTTCGACTTTACTGCTACTAGTCTTCTTCCGCAAGGACATCCCAGCGGCGGTAAAGATCCTGCGCAAGGGGAAAGCCTGCGCATAGAATGCATCAGCGACCGCCCGTCAGCAGGGCGTAGATGCGTGGGAAATGCCGCTTCAGCAGTTCCGCCGCCGTGATGGAAAGCAAGACGGGTACGGCGATCCGCAGGAGAAAGATCCCGATTGCCGGGACGTGAAGCCGGGAAGACAGGATGTCCTCGCAACGCGCGCACATGACTGTCAGGATGATGCCGAGATGGGCGGCGTACAGGAAAAACGCGTCATGTACGAACGAGCGGCGCGCGAGCCGCTTCGCCGCCGGGACGATGTCGTACAGGACCCATATGGCGCCAACGCCAAGGAAGTTGATCGCCTTGGCAAGCAGTCGCTGCAATGCGAGGGAACCTTCGTCGGGATGAAGGCGGATGGCCGTGAAGAGCAGGCTGGCGACGATCCATACGACTGGCAACAGCAACCGGAGCGGACGAAACGAACTCGGATCGATCGGGTGTGCAGCGAGAAGGAGTCCGAGCGAGAAATAGAAGAGTCCCCTGAGGCTGAATCCCGTTTCGAAGAATTGCCAGCACGAACGTGGCATCCAGTCGTGCAGGAAAAAGGCGACACCTGCCATCAAGAGAAAAACGATCCCTGTCAGCCTGCTGGACACGATCTTGATGAGCGCTGGCGCCAGCACGACGAGTATCAGCAGGTTTCGGACGTACCAGAGGACTCCGTTGGCGGGAAAACCCGTCAGGTCCGCGCCGTAGATGCCAAGAAGGTTCCATGCCGAGAGCAGGGGCTCGTGGAGGTGCGTGTTGTGCACCAGGCTCCTGCCGGCCATGTGGTTGCCGAACATCGTGAATGGCACTACGGTAAGCACGTAGATGGTACACCAAACCAGATATGGGACCAGAAGGGACCTGACGCGTTTCCGCAGCGACTGCGCGTACCAGCCGTCTCGTGATCCGTTTCCCGACTTGATGCCGAGCAGGTAGCCCGAGATCACGAAGAAGATCGGCACGGCAAATGTCGGAAGCGCCCATCCAATGAACGTGACAATCCATGCGGTCGCTCCATTTCCCGATGCGAGGCTGCGCTCGTATGCATGCAAAATGACGACGAAGCATGCGCTGACAAACGAAACTACGGTGAGTTTCGTGCTAAGTTCGGGCGGTATGGCCGTCTGGACTGGCGTTGAGGAGCTCATGCGCACATTATACCACAACTTGTATCTGCGGCATCCCTGAATGTCCGCGATATGGTATAATAGCGCCAACAGCAGAAAGAACATGGCACCGAAACTGATCATAGTCATACCATGCTACAACGAGGAGGCGACGCTCCCCGTCTCGAGTCCTCTGTTCGTGGACGAGTTGTCCAGCCTGATTGCCTCCGGCAAGGTTTCGGACGAAAGCCGCATCCTGCTCGTGGACGACGGCAGCTCCGACGGGACATGGCAGGCCATCAAGGACCTCGCGAACGGCGATTCGCGCTTCATCGGCATTCGGCAGAGCCGCAACAGAGGGCACCAGTGCGCCCTGTGGGCCGGCTTGATGGAGGCGCGGGAGCTCGGTTGCGACGCGACCGTGACGATCGACTGCGACGGGCAGGACGACGTGCACGCCATGACGGAGATGGTGGACGAATTTGCGAAAGGTGCGGACGTCGTCTACGGCGTGCGCAATGACCGTTCGTCCGACACGTTCTTCAAGCGATTCACGGCGGAAAGCTTCTACCGCATTCAGGCGGCGATGGGCGTGGAGGTGATATCCAATCATGCGGACTACAGGCTTCTCTCCGCGCGCGTCCTCGACGCGCTTGCCGAATACGGCGAGACGAACCTTTATCTGCGCGGCATGATTCCGCTCGTCGGCTTCAAGTCGTCCAAGGTGTTCTACGCGCGAAAGGAACGGCTCGCCGGAGAAAGTCACTACCCGTTACTGAAGATGCTGGGGTTCGCGATGGACGGCATTACGTCGCTTTCCATCAAGCCCATCCGGCTCATTACGCTCTTCGGCATTTTCGTCTCGTTCCTGACGTTTCTCATGGCGGTGTGGAGCTTTGTCTCGTGGGTGCGTGGGGCCGTCGTCCCCGGCTGGACAAGCGAGGTCCTCTGCGTCTGCTTCCTCGGCGGTATTCAGCTTGTTTCTCTGGGCGTCATCGGTGAGTATGTGGGGAAGATCTACCTTGAAACGAAACATCGTCCTCGCGTGGTTATTAGCGATCGTACGTGGCGGCAGGAAAAGGAAGAAGACCGATGAACTTTGTCGACTGGGTATCCTCGCGCTTCGAGTCCCTGCGCGAAAGGTATGGGGAACGCCGGTTCTATCCGCTCTTTCTGGGCGGCTTGCTTCTGCTGGGCCTCATTCCGCTTCTCATGCCGGGCCTTCCCAACGGACACGATCTCTATTACCATCTGTCTCGCCTCCACGCCATGGACGTGAATCTCAGCTTGGGCGAGTTCCCGTCCATGATCAACCACGAGGCTCTTGCCGGCTACGGGTATGCGTCTGGACTGTTCTACCCGGATTTCTTCCTGTATCCAGCCGTGTTGCTGATGAAGTGCGGTCTCGGAATCGTCGCGGCCTACAAATGCCTGCTCGTCCTGTGCGTGGCAGCCACGGCGTTCGGCGCGTACTATTGCGCGCTCAGGCTGTCGGCGACGTGCTTTGGCGCTTTCGCGACGGCGCTCCTCTACACGTGGAGCAGCTATTTCGCGGTCGATCTGTTCGTTCGGTCGTCGTTCGGCGAATGGAGCCAGTTCGTCTTCGCGCCGTGGATCATTCTCGGGCTCTACGAGGTCGTCATGGGCGATCCGCGCCGGTTCTTCTATCTCTCTTTCGGTTTTGCCGGACTTGTCCTCGCGCACAGTCTCTCGCTGTTTATGATGACGGTGATCTGCGCCGTCTTCGTCGCGCTCAATGTCGTTCGCCTCCTGCGCGAACCTCGGCGGATTCTCTATCTTGTTCTGGCGCCATTGCCGACGATCCTTGTGGGGGTGGCCGCTCTCCTGCCGATGTGCGAGCAGTTCATGCATCTCCATTTTCATATCGAAGTCGAGAAGAACGCCGATATCCTCTCCCGCTGCATGCCGTTCTTGAAACTCATTCTGGAGATTCCCACGAGCAAGGCTGAATTCTGGATCCCCTCGGGCGTCGGCACGATGCTTGCCATTGTCGCGTTGCAGCGCTTTCGCCTTGCATCTCGGCGGACTGAGCCCGAGATCTTCCGCGACATGCTCCTCATCGTCGGCCTCTGCTGTTTGCTCATGTCGACCGACATGCCGTCATGGAAGGGGGCCTTCAAGCCGCTGGCGGTCATCCAGTTTCCTTGGCGCTTCTTCGGTCCTGCGACGGCATTCCTCGCCTTCGGCGGTGGCTTGGCGCTCTCGTCGCTCGTGGGCGAAGACCGCGCGCGTGAACGTTCCTGGGTGTGGCTGGTCATGTGCGGTGCGGCATTCGCCTGGTTCGTGAACGTCGGATACTTCTACGCGGCGCGCATCTCCGAGCACGACTTCATCCGCGACTACAAGGGAGGGCGTCCGCAGGAGGCGAGCGGCATCCATTACCTCATTCGGGACGGTCTGCTCGACAACGAGATTCGCAACCGCGGCGACGTGGCGACAGCGGCACATCCTCTCGACGTCAAGTTGTCCCGCCCGCAAAAGGACGTTCTGCAGGTTGATTTTTCCAAGAACGCGGGAGACAACGACGTGGAGCTGCCGATACTCCCGTACTACGGTTACGCGGCCCAGTTGTGCACCCCCGACGGTACGCGCGAACGGCTGAAGGTGGGGCTGGGGCCGAACAAGCTGTTGTCCGTGCACATCCCGCGCGAACGTGCGAGCGGCGTCATCAGCGTCCGCTACGAGGCGACGTTTCTGCAACGCCTGTCGCAGGTTGTCTCGATCGTCTCGGGAATCGCGTTCCTTTCGCTGTTCATTGTCCTGAAACGGCGAAGACGCAAAGTCGAGAGGGAGGCGTAGAATGCCGTTCTTCAATTATCTTCCAGCTTACGAACTCAATCGGTCGCCGCGCATCATCGCGGCGTTCGACACGGATTTCCTCCGCAACCTTGGCGCGTTCAGGCGCTCGCTGCGGCAGGGAGAACGGTTCACGCTCCTGCTCCAGACGGGCTGGTCTGTGCTGGTGCCCACGTTCGCCGAAGAGCTGAAGACGCGCATGGCGGAGGCGCACCAGATGTTCCCGGAGGCGCGCATCGTCTTTCTCGTGAACGAGAAGGAGGCGATTCCGATCCTGAAGGATTCGGCGGAATGCGTCTGGTGCCACCAGAACGCGTTCCTCGATCCGGGTCGTTATCCTGTCGCGTCGGGAACGCGCCTGTTCGACGCCATCTACGTGGCGCGCATCACGCCGTTCAAGCGGCATGCGCTGGCGGCGAAGGTGCCGAATCTCCATCTCGTGGGGGCGCACTCCATTCGAGAGACGGAGTATTTCAATGAAATCATGCGGACGGTTCCGTACGCGCGGTGGGACGAGAAGGTGAACTCATGGCTGGTCGGGCGCAGGATGGCAAAGGCGACATGCGGTCTTGCTCTGTCGGCCATCGAGGGTGCGATGTTCGTCTGCGGCGAGTATTCGCTGTGCGGCATCCCGGTCGTGAACACCGCGAACATCGGGGGCCGCGACCTCATGCTGCCGGAGTTTTCCGCGTTTCGCGCGGAGGATACGCCCGAGTCCGTCGCCGAGGGAGTCGAGCACTGGAAGTCGAACCCCGTGCCGCCTCAGGAGATACGCGAGGCGTTCCTGCGCATGGCTGCGGAGCACCGTGCATGCCTGGACGATCTCCTAGCGTCGGCTGCCGGAAAGCGAATCAAGGTTCCCCACAAGCTCGGGATCCGCTGCCGGCTTCTTCCTCACCAGAAACTTTTCCACGGCCTGAGGCGACGTGGATGAACGCGCCATGAAGACATGCTGAATGCCTATGAACATTTCACCTGACATCAAGACGACCGTGGTTACCGCCGGTGACCGCGCCTATGCTTGGGGAGCGTACCTGCTGGCGGCAAGCATGAGGATGAAAGGGATGCAGCATCCCGTGGTCGTTGGGGCCATGGGGTGGACCGACGAGATGAAGCGGCGTGTCGCCGCGCTGGGAAACGTCACGGTGGTCGACATCCCGTCGAGCCGCCAGTGCGTCGCCTGCCAGAAGCCGATGATGATGGCGTGCGACGCCGTGAAGACCGATTGGGTATGCTGGGCCGACGCGGACGGGATGTTCGTGGGGGACTGCAGCGAATGGCTTGTCGGCAGCGATCCGGACGAGATCGTGATTCGCAAGTATTCTCCAGTGCCCCCCGATTTCACGCCGTCCAATCTGGAGATATGGCGTAAAGACGTTGAACGGTTTTGCGGAAAGGCGCTTCCCGAGAGCAGGTATGCGACGCGGGTGAACACGGCCTTTATCGTCATCCACCGAAAATGGATTCCTTTCCTTGCGCGCTGATTATCATGAAGCATGGCACGGCGTATTTCCAGACGGACGAGAGCGTCTTGGCAAGCCTGCTCTGCTTCGACCCCGATGCGCCCAAGGTGACCGAGAGCTACAAGGCCAACGGCAGCGTGGACAAGACAAGGTACTTCGCGCATTTCGCCTACAATCCCAAGCCCTGGCAGATGTGGAACAAGTATGCGACGCGATGGCGCGATGTGGCATATTCTGCGGCTGATTGGCTGGTGTCTGGAGGTTTCGCAAAGACGTCGGATATCCCGCGGCCGCTCCGTCGCGGCTGGTGGCCGCTGTATCGTTGCCTTGCGCCTGCCGCGCCGTTGATCTGGCGGGCCATGAAGCTGAAGCGGAAGTTCCTGTGACGAAACGTCAGTCGGCTAGGATCCCGTGCAGGAGGTCTCGCTGGCGATCGAGATAGGCGGCTCTGGAAAAGACCTTGGCTCTCGCCGCGCATGACGCCTGCTGCTTGGCGCGGAACTCTTCGTCGGCAAGAAGATGGGTGAGGATCTGCGCGGCATCCTCGTTCGAACTGTATGTCACGTCTGGATTGCTCACCACTTCGCACGAACCGCCCTCGTCCGGCACGATCGGGACCAGCCCTGCGACAAGGTACTCTGCAATGGAGATACCGAACGCCTCGTCGCGTTCGGCATGGACCGCGTATGTTCCTGACGTGAGGAAATCTTCCTTGCCCTTTCCGTAAAGCGCGCCGGCCAGGACGATCCAGCGCTCCTGCGAGGCGATCTTCCGGAGGGTCTCGCCGTAGGCAGGCTCCTGGTCGATGCGTCCGGCGATGTGGAGCGTGAGGTCTTGGTTTGAGAGGAGGCGGGCGCGCTTGACGATGTCGATGATGTCGGTGATGCGCTTCTCGCGTAAGATCCGACCGATGCAGACGACTTTCAGCGGATCGCGCCGGACGCTTTGGCTGTTGGCTGTAAACAGCGTAGGCGGATAGAACACCGTGCTGTTGAACGGTCCGTAGAACTCGGTCATGAGCTTTTCGACAAAGCGGGAATTGGGATAGACGCGTTCCTTCGGATCGCGGATGATCCGGCTTTTCGTCCGCATGCCCAGGATGGCCCTGAAAAGGGGTCCGGCAACGGAACGGCAGATTGCGGGAAAGCTCCGCTTTCCGTTTGTCTTCTTCCCGCTTCTCACGTAGGCGGTGAAGGCGTCGTCGCCGAAGGCGAGCATGTTCATGAAATGGTGCGCAGGTTTCCCGAAGTCCGTGATGTTGGAAAGCGAAATGCAGATGTCGGCCTTTCTGGCAAGCTTCTTCAGCCTTCGCGACCTGTAGAGCGACAGGTATGAATTGTGCCGCTTGATGTCGTAGCCCTTCGGCGTGACCTGCTCGACCTTGAAGGCGGAGGGGTCGATGGTGATGCCGTAGATTTCTGCCGATTGCCGGAGGCCGTCTGCCTTGTCGAGCGCGACGGTGAGGTCGCATGCGTTCTGCAGTTCCGCGATGAACGAGAGCGGCAGGAAGTCGCCGCCGCCGAACGAGAAGCTGAAGTTGTAGTAGAGAAGGACCTTTTTCATGATGCGGGCCCTGCACTTCGGGAATTCTTGAGTCTGCTGGCCGAGAAATAGACGGTGAAGAAAAGCTCCGAAGCCCATCTGAGCCAGGGGTGCAGCACGAACATGCGTACCCACCAGCAGGCGATCCTCTTGGCCCTGGAAACGGCGGCGGAGAGGGCCTTGAGGTCGCCGAACCCGTTTTCGAAGAGCAGTTGAAGCGTTTGGAGACGTTGCGGCCGCGGGACTTTCCGCATGCTGCGGGGATCGAACCAGAAGTAGAACAGCCAGTCGAGCCATTGCCGTGCCCAGCAGGAAGAGAGGCGGGGATCGAACCCCGGATCTTTCGAATGGATGGCGTGGAAGTTCAGAAGCGATCGGATGATGACGGCGAAGTCCTTGAGGAAGCCTCCGGCTTTCGCACCGGACACCGACACGGAATTCCCCTGGATACGGTACAGGTAGAAAGGCTCGTGGAGAGGGACGACCCGTTTGGCGAGGTATAGCGCGCGCGGGGTGAACTCGCTGTCCTGCCGGCGCAGGCCGTGAATGCACTTGAGGTTCTCCGCGACCAGGTACTGCCGCCTGAACACCGTCAGCTGCAGCATGGGGCAGGGATCCTTCAGGCGCTGCAACGTGGACAGGACCGCTTCGGGCCCCGTCAGCTCGCCGTTGAAATCCGCGGGGTAGTTGTCGCGCAGGTTCTCGTCCTTTCCGGAGATGTCGTTGTGAACCTGGATGGCGCAGGGGTATAGGTCGGCGCCGGGGCGGGCGGCGATCTTGTCGTGGAGGCGCTGGAGCGAGCCTTCCGCGATCGTGTCGTCGCCGTCGAGGAAGATGACGTATTCGCCCTGCGCCATGTCCGTGCCCGTGTTGCGCGAGGCGGAGCAGGAGCCGCTGCGCGGGCCGGTGAACACCCTGAAGCGTGGATCCTTTGCCGCGTATTCGCGTACGATCTCTTCCGTCTTGTCCTTGGAGGCCTCGACGCCGATCAGGCATTCCCAGTCCGCGAACTGCTGGTTCGAGACCGAATCGAGACTTTCGCGCACGTACGGCTCTACGTCGCAGCACGCGACGATTATGGAGAAGAAGGGGTGGGCGTTGCTATTTTTCATAATACTCTTGGTGCCACCTTGCAAATACGGGGATCCCCTCGCGAATCGTAGTTTTCGGTTCGTAGCCGACAGCCTCATGCAGCTTGTCGATGCTGGCGTAGGTGGCGTAGACGTCGCCCGCCTGCATCGGCAGCATCTCCATCTTCGGTTTGACGCCCAGCGCGGCGGCGAGCGTCTCGATCACGTCCATCAGCTTCTCGCTGCGGTGGTTCCCGATGTTGAAGATGTCGTAGAGCGGAAGTCTGTCCGCATGCCGTCGACGATGTCGTCCACGTAGGTGAAGTCGCGCAGCATGTCGCCGTGGTTGAACACCTTGATCGGGCGGTCGTGCAGCATGGCGTCCGCGAAGAGCGAGAGCGCCATGTCGGGGCGGTACCACGGTCCGTAGACCGTGAAGAACCTGAGTCCTATCGTCTGCATCTTGTAGAGGTGCGAATAGGTGTGCGCCATCAGCTCGTTGGCTTTCTTCGTGGCGGCGTAGAGGCTGATCGGCGTGTCCACCTGGTCGCTCTCCTCGAACGGCATCTTCTTGTTGCCGCCGTAGACCGACGAGGACGAGGCGAAGACGAGCTTGGGCACCTTGGGCGCATGCCTGCAGCATTCCAGCACGTTGAGGAATCCCTCGATATTCGTCTTCTGGTAGACGAACGGATGGGTGATGGAGTAGCGCACGCCTGGCTGGGCCGCGAGATGCAGCACCACGTCCGGAGTCTCCTCGGCGAAGATGAATTGCAGCGCATTCAGGTCGCAGATGTCGTTCTCGTACAGGCAGAACGGTAGTTGAGCGGCGCGTGCGCGTTTCAGCTGTACGCTGTAGTAGTCGTTGAAGTTGTCGAGACCGGCAACGTCCCACCCGCGCCGCAGGAACTCCTGCGCCGCGTGGAAGCCGATGAACCCGGCAGAACCAGTGATCAGTATCTTCATCAATTCGTCTCCCAAGCGCGGTTTATTATACCACAACTTCTTCTGTGACACGTTCTTGCCCCCTGAATTTCACATTTTCCGCTTGTGTCTGCGGCGGGATTTTTGCTATACTTATCGCCGTGGACGCCTTAATTGTGTTTTTGCAGTTATGCGGCTTGTTTCAGGTCGGGTGACTTGATCCGTAACTGCCACGAAAGAGGGGTTTTGCAACATATGGAAGAGAAAAATGCCATCAATTCGGCTTCCGCACGGAGGTTGAGATTTTCAGCTTCTAGGGCGGCAAGTCGAGGGAGGCAGTCTCTTATTAGATGACAACCGACATGACATCTACGGCAGGGGGAGGGAGAACGCGCAGTTTCTTTACGCGTTCCAGCCCTCGCCCCGCCGCCTCCAGTCCCCGCCCCGCCGGTTCCGGGAGCCGCCGCCGAGATTCGGTGGAGGTGCGCTCCAGTCGGTGTCCGCACTGCTTGATTGACGTCCAGACCCTGGGTACGGCCCCGCCGACGATCTGTCCCTACTGCCGCCGGTCGATGGTGCAGAGCACGCTGGAGCGCACGGTCGCCCCGTCGATGGAGCCGCCTTCGCCGGAAGAGGTGAAGGCGCGTCTGAAGGCGATCTACCATCCCCCGCATTTCATATTCGGCTTCCTCGTGGCGGTCGGCGCGGTGGGTTTGCTGGCGTGGGCGGTGACGGAGCAGCTGAACAGCATCGAGAACTACTTCTACCAGCCGCTCGTGTCGATCTACTCCATCGTCGCCGGCGCCTTCGTGATCACGCGCTTCCTCTTCGCCGCCTTCTACAAGGCGCCGGCCGAAGCCGACTTCGAGCCGACGCTGACGGTGCTGGTGCCGTGTTTCAACGAGGGCCTGGCGATCCGCAAGACCCTGGAGCGCATCTTCTCCTCGGGCTATCCCCTGGACAAGCTTGAGGTCGTGTGCGTCAACGACGGCTCCACGGACGATTCGCTCGTCCACATCCAGGAGGCGCAGACGAACCATCCGGGGCTCGTGCTGGTGAATTTCGAGAAGAACCGCGGCCTCTGCCACGGCTGGGGGGTGGCGACGTTCCTCGCGCGCGGCGAGTTCATGGTGTGCGTGGATTCGGAC
>CACXPT010000059.1 GCA_902769585.1 uncultured bacterium | reverse complement strand
ACGACCGAGGCTCCCGACTTCACGCCTGCGGCGATCGACTTCTCGCTCACCTGGCCGGCCGGCCTGACCGCCGTGTCGTACCAGATCGGCGAGGGCGAGCCTGTCGCGATCACGGGCAACTCTCCGTTCGCGGTTCCCGGCCTTGCGGCTGGCGACGTCGTGAAGTTCATCGTCGCGAACGCCGACGGCGCGCAGAAGACGCTCACCGGCACGGCTGGCACGGACGCCGGCCTTGACGCGACCGGCACGACCTTCGGCTGGCCCGAGTACCTCGGCGAGGCTGTCGCGGGCGCGTACACGATCGACGACGCGGATGACCTCGACATGCTCCGCAAGGGCGTTGCCGCCGGTCTCGCGACCGTTGGTGAGACGTTCAACCAGACCGCCAACATCAACATGGCGAGCGCTGGTGCGTTCGCGGGTATCGGTACGTATGCGGCTAACCTGAATTCGGGTGTTGCGTTCTGCGGCACGTATGACGGCCAGGGCTACACGATCTCGAACATCGACTTCACGCAGCGCAATTACGGCGGTGTGTTCAACCAGGTGAAGGGCGGCACGATCAAGAACCTCACGGTTGATACGATTACGTGCAGCACGTTCGACTCTTCGGCGAACTCCGGCGAGTGGGGTTGCTCCATCATCGGTAACGCGGGTCTGGGCGCGACGCTCCAGGGCCTCACGGCGATGGGTTCCTTCGGCTCGGCGGGAACGCCTTGCACGCACAACGTGGCCGGTATCGCGATCCGCGTCTGCGGCGGCGCTTCCAACGTCGTCAATGGCGTGACGATGCTCGAGACGCTTGTGAAGGACTGCACGAACAACGCGACGCTCTACGGTTCCTACACCAAGTGCGCGGGTATCACGGCTCTCACGCAGGATCAGAACGGCGTCCCGAACGACTATGTGCTGTACGATGGTTGCGTCAACAACGCCAACATCGCCATGGTTGCAGGCAAGGGAACGGAAGGCCGCGACGGTCTTTCGGGTATCCTCGGCTATGTGGCCGATGGCACGAAGATGCAGAACTGCGTGAACAACGGCACGTTGACCTCGGTCTTGGCTACGGCGAAGATCGGCGGCATCGTCGGTTGGGCGCAGGGTCGCACGCTTGATGACCTCGGCGGCAACATCGTTCCGGCTGACCAGAAGATGGTTGGCGATCAGAACGGCTCGACGATCACCGGCTTCAAGTATGCGACGGTTGCCGACAACAAGGCCACCACGGTGACGACGCTCGCGAAGGACACCGAGTACCTGCTCGAAGGCAACGCCGCTCCGACGTTCGAACTGGCGGCGCTTGGCTACACGCTCGACGGCACCGGCATCACGGCGGCCGAGGGCCTTACGCTGACCGACGCGACGGAGAGCGGCGTGACGACCTACACGGCGGCGGCGCAGAGCGGCGGCGACGACTACGTGGTCGAGATCGAAGGCTCCGACGTGGTCATCACGCCGAGCGCCGAGGATCTGGCGGCTGTTCAGGCTGCGGTCATTGCCGGTGGCGGTACGCTTGACGTGACGGACGTGGCGGCGGTCAACGCGGCCATGGCTGCGCCAATCGGCACGACGGGCATCCCGTCCTGGCAGGCGCTCTTCCTCGGTCTGCCGCCGACTGCGGCTGGCCTGGAGTCGTTCAAGATCGACTCGATCTCGATCGGCGCCGACGGCAAGGTGACGGTGGCGCTGCCTGCGAGCGTTGATCCCAAGACGGGCCGCGGCGTGACCATCACGCTCAAGCTCAAGGCGGCCGATACGCCCAACGCGGCACCGGCCGACTGGACGGATGTCGAGTCTGCCTCCGGCACGACCTTCACGCCGTTCGCGCCTGGCTCGACCGACACCAAGAAGTTCTACAAGGTCGTTGTGGAGTTCGCGGGTTCGTCGGCTCAGAACTAAGCGGCTGAAAGATAGCCAAAGGCGAAAGCCAATGGCACGCACGAGGGGCGCGGCAGCAATGCCGCGCCCTTTGTGCGTTGGGGTTGGTGGCTCACTGGGAGAACGCGCATCTTGCGCGTTCCATTGGCGGCCCATGTGCAGTCCACGCAACGGGCGAGACGCCCGTTGTCCCAGTGCCTTCTGTCAAGCCAATGGCCAGGTGCGGCAGCATGGCTTGCCACGTCTTGGGTGTCTTGGGTGTCTTGGGTGTCCTGGTCCGCCCACTGGAAAATGAAATTCCTTGCGGGCGGCCCGTCCACTGGAAGCGGCTGGAAATGAATAGCGCGGGCCGGTGGCCGAGGTAGGCGCTTGGCCGCTTCGCGGGACCAGAGCCTTGGCCAAGACACCCGGGACACCCAAGACACCCAGGACGGTGCATTGAAAGCGCTTCGCGCCTGCGATTGGCGCGTGCATGGGCAGCGCTTCGCACCAAGCATCTGCCCTGTCTTGGGTGTCCTGGGTGTCCCGGGTGTCTTGGTCCGCCCGCTGGCCAATGAAATTTCTTGCGGGCGGTCCGCCAACTCTCAGCGGCACTCCTTGCGGGCGGTCCGCCAACTCCCAGCGGCACTCCGGACACTTCCCAGCTGCAATCGCATGAGACAATTTTGAGACAAATTTGAGACATCTTTGTGACAATTCGCCGTCCGCGATCCGCTATCCTATTGACCATGAAAAGCACAAACCAGCCAATTGATGGGCCGGAGGGCGCGTCGGCGTCCTTTGGCGAAGCGCCCGCCATCATCCTGCCCAACGGCGGCTATCGGAACCTGATCGCCTTTCGCAAGAGCGACGTCATCTATCAGGGCACGTACGTGTTCTGCCGACGGTTCTTGCCGCCGTACGGCGACCGCACCGTCGACCAGATGGTGCAGGGTGCGCGCAGCTGCAAGCAGAACATCGCCGAAGGCAGCGCCGCTTCCGGCACCAGCCGCGAGACCGAGATCACGCTCACTGGCGTGGCGCGCGCCTCTCTGGCCGAGCTGCGCGAGGACTACCTCGACTATCTGACGGCGCATGGCGAGTCCGACTGGCCGTCCTCCGACCCACGCAAGACCGCGATGCACAGCTACGCGACCAGCCACAATGACTGGCGGGACTACGCGCGCCTGTTCGCCGAGCGGCCGGCGGCGGTCCTTTGCAACTTGCAGTTGGTTCTCATCAATCAGACGCGCCGGTTGCTGGAGCGTTTGCTGAAAAGCCAGGAAGCCGACTTCCGTAGGCATGGAGGCGTGCGCGAGCGCATGCATGCCGCCCGCGCCGCCGCGCGGGGACAGGAATGGGAACAGGCCTTGTGGAATTGGCTGTCGTCTGCCAGGAGCGGCGCAGAGCTTGGCGCGCGGGAGGTGGCTGTGATGGGCGCGGTGCGCCGGATAGCGGCCAAGCAGCGGCAGAAGATGGGGTGGTAGGAAGGTGAAAGGTGAAGGGTGAAAGGTGAAGGGTGAGGGGGCAGTAATGCGCGGGCCGGGGGCTGGGGAGGCGCGGGCCGCTTCGCGGGACAGGTGCCTTGGCCAGGACACCCGGGACACCCAAGACACCCAGGACAGTGCATTGAAAGCGCTTCGCGCCTGCGATTTACCGGTGCATGTGCAGCGCTTCGTGCGAGGCACTTACCGGTGCATTGGTAGCGCTTCGCGCTTGCAATTGGCGCATGTATTGGCAACGCTCCGCACCAAGTATCTGCCCTGTCTTGGGTGTCCTGGGTGTCTCGGGTGTCCTGGTCTCGCCCGCTGGCCAATAAAATCCCTTGCGGGCGGCCCGCCAATTTTCAGCGGCACACCTTGCGGGCGGCCCGTCAACTGGAAGCGGCACGTCTTGCGGTCGCGCGGGAGCGCGACCCTCCCGCACTAGCCACCAGCCCCCACCAAAAAAACTTCCGCCATCCAAAAAACCTTGCCACAGGCGAGGAAAAATATGCTACAATCTTGGCAACTGAAAGGCGAACTATGCCCTCGAACGGCGAGGGTATGCTTTGCCATGGATGTTGACAGGACAATTTTTACAGAGGAACCCGGCCCGCGAGGGCTGGGGAAACAGACATGAAAACCTTTAGAACAGATAGGAGGTGGCCATGAAAAACCGCAGTGTATTCTGCCGGTTCCTCGGCTTCTTCTGCCTCGCGCTGATCGCGCTTCCTTTCGCGCGCGCGTGGGGATACACCCAGCTTGGCAGCGATCGTGTCCTCTTGATGAACAACGACACGAACGTCTGGAATCAGGTGTCATATCAGGGGTACAACGATACCGACCAGACAAAGGACACTTATTGGGTACACAGTATTGGAGAGGCGCAACCTCGTGGTACATATGTCAAAGTTGGACGTTTCCATACATTGTATCGAAACGATGGGGTTGCACTATGGGATTTGGTCGAGTGTCGTGCAGGTAGCGCTACAAGCCTTTCCGCTAATCGTAACTATATTCCGTGGTCGCCGACGGCGGAATCAATTAACGGAGAGGTGTACGATATTACGACAAATAACACAGCCAATGGCATTCAAGGCGTGGGAACTGTCTGCATGGGTAATACGACGAATGCATGTATCTATTCGCCGTATTACGACGATGGCGTGGGGGCGGTCTATTTTGATGCTGTCAACTCGCATACGAATGCCTTTATGACGTTGCGGTTGGAGCTTGCGACAAATGTGCTTGATTCCGCCGAGTTTGATGCTGCCTTGTCTTCTACCAATTATCATCAGTTTGCGTGGTTTACTTGTCCTGTTGATATAGTTGAGCGAGCTAGGATTGTAAATGGGACGCGTGTTAGAATTACAATGACCGTTCTCAGTGACATGGTTGAAGATATCCTTTTGGACAATACTCGCGGAGGCGATTTCAGGATTAGGCGTATTCGGGCAAACGTCTATTCATTCCTGAATGGATATCGAGGTCCGATCCGGTTTCGTATTGTCCGCATAGATACTGTCAATACAGGTGTCGATAACAACTATGCGCTCGTTGACAATATTGTTGCATCCTATCCGCCTATGACCGCAAATATTGAGCCAGATGGGTTCTTTGACGAGGAGGCAGAAGGCGTAGATGTTCTCGGTCATGCGGGGGCATTCTCGCCTCCTTTCCCTCGTGCTGGCGAGACAAATGTCGTTGCGCTTGCGCATTGTTCTTATGTGACGAACAACGGAGTGGCCGTTTCTGATCCTACAGAATCCTTCACGTTGACAAACGCCATATTCAGCTACAGGTGGCGTTATCTCAATCAGGCATTTGGAGATTGGCAATCGCATGATCTGTCGGTTGACGGAAGCAAACTGAGGTCTTCTGCCAAGTTCGATCTGCCCGATAAGGTAGGAGATGTTGAGTTCTACTATACGGCAAGGCAGTCGGCCCCCCATTATTTCCCTGTTGATTATGTGCTCGGCAAGACAAACATTATTGCATACGGAAGTGGTTGGTCTGAGGAGATCACCAACATCGTCTGCCATGCGTCTTTTGCCGATACTTTGCCCTCGGGCGGCACCGACTGGTTCACGCGCATACGCGAGGGCGCGAGCGACTACGCGCACATCAGGATCGTGGGTGAGGTGACCACGAACGGCGCGTGGGGCGTGAAGATGACCGAGCTCAAGGATATCAAGGGAAATCTCGTCAAGCAGAACGAGCGGGACAGGATGGAGCTCATCGGCGACCACACCTGGCGGTACCACTACTACATCCCCACGAACGCGGTCGGCGAGCGGATTCGGTTCCACTTCGAGGGCGCGAAGTACGAGACGAATGATGTGCCGTTCGCGTTCAACGTCACCACCAACATCTGGTACGCCAACAGCACGAACGTGCCGTACCTGCCGTACACCATGGCGGCGTCCGGCTCGGCGGCCGACAAGTACGACGCCATCGTAGAACTCGACGGCTCGGCTACGCACCTGCGGATCGACTTCAATGACGAGGTGGGAACGTTCGCCCTCACGCGCGGCACCTACCAGAACTTCAACATGTGGTCCGACGCGAGCGTCGGCTATCGCGGCCACGCATCCGAGACGTCGGGCGTCTCGGACGTGAAGACCCGGTGGGATGCCGACATCAACGAGTGGACGCCTACCAGCTACGAGCGCCCGTCGCTCTGGCGCGAGGCGTTTGAGGTCGATGACGACGACGACAGGTATCCGTACTATCGTCCGACTGCGCCGAACGCGAGCGGTCTCACCACCGTCGATTCTTACGGCGCTTGGACTACGCCTAATGGCTGGAGTTCCGAGAATGCCGCGTTTGTGCCGCGAGAGCGCATCGCTCCGTTCGGCCATTCCATACAGCTGAAGGGCGAAGGCAAGGGTTCGCTGATGCTCAACAACCTTCCGTCCCAATACATCCCTAACGGCATCGGCGAGGTGGAGTTCGCGGCGCGCGTGGCGCAGGTTCCCGACTGGGACGGCTTCTGCTACAACCAGGACGATGTGGGAAGAAAGAACTACGCCGTCAGCGCAAAGGTGACGATGAGCCAGCTGTACGACAACATCACGAGCACGCATCGCAACCCGCTCGACATCTCGCCGGCGAATCCGTCCGTCTCGCTCATTGGCTACCGCCGAGGGCTCCTCAAGGGATGCTACGAGTTCCGCGTGACGCGCAGCGGCGACCAGCAGCTGACGGTGGCGCTCTATCGGTGGCGGCAGGGCGTGGCGACCGAGCTGGTGAAGAACGTCCTCAACGCGTCTGGCAACGCGCAGCTGGCGTCTGGGCAGACCGAACTCCACGTGGGCGGCACGCTCTCCGGATGGACGACTGACGGCTCGGCGTACAACAGTTTCAACAACTTGCTCATTCCGCAGAACACCGACGACGTGAGTAAGAATAATGAACGCTGGACGTGCATGTGCCTTTCGCTCTATACCGACGAATCGACGGCGACGGGCGAAGTGCGACTTGACGGGTTCCTTTCCACGTCGCACAACATAAGCCACATAGCGGCCGATTCCTCGACCGTGCGCGTGATCGCGTATCGCGATGTCGGATCCGACCTGACGAAGGGCTCGTTCGGCGTCGGTTCCGTAGGTTGCCAGGCGGGTTTCGGGCTAGTCTACACGCACGACTTCAATGATTCCTCAAACTACAATCAAGGTCTCAACGTCTCGGTTGATGATGAGGATGACAGCGACTACGCAGAATGGGATCGTCAGCCGGAGCGCTGGAGTCCGTACAATGTCGGCGACACGAAGTACAACGCCACGGGCTTCAAGGCCCTGATTCCAGCAAATCAGACCGTCAAGCTGAAGTTCCAGAAGCAGGGCGACAAGGACGGCTGGATCGACAGCGGTTGGGAGACGAACATCGTGGCGTTTGCCACGAACACGTTCGTGTTCGCGCCGTGCGTTGCGCCGGACTACCTGGTGCGTCTGGAGACTGGTTCGGCAGATGCGGAGATCGTGATCGACAGCGTCGAGGTGAGGTCTTGGCGCGCGCAGGATACGCCCAACCTCTCGTCCCAGAACGGCCACTACGACGAGTGGGCGTACACGATGGCGTCGATCGAGACGTCCGCCGATATCGAGGGCGCGTCGTACAAGCTTCAGGCGGCGGGCACGAACGGCTACGCGTTCATCTTCAACGAGGCTGGCGTAATTACGTTCACGCCGCAGATCGACATGGTGATCGACCGCGTGCTGCTGGTCGGCGGCGGCGGCGCGGGCGGCTGGACGATCGGCGGCGGCGGCGGCGGCGGCGGCGTGCTGGAGTACGATTGGGAGTCTGCGCCCGTGACGGTGCCCGCAGGCACGAAGGTTACGATCACAGTGGGAGCGGGCGGCAACAACTACTACAACAGCAACAACGGCAGCTCTTACTGGAAACAGGGAACTAGCGGAGGGTATTCCAGGTTGACTGGCATTCCCGGAAAGACGCTTGCCGATGCCAAGGGAGGCGGTGCCGGCGGCACGTGGGAAGAAAATTCGAACGGTCACCGTTATGGACTTTCCGGCGGCAGTGGCGGCGGTAGCAGCCATGGCAATACTGCGCGCGCCAGCGGCACGGATGGGCAAGGCTTCGCGGGTGGCATCTCGAACGGGGAAGCGCCAGGCGGCGGCGGTGGCGCGGGCGAGGCGGGTCAGGACGGCGTTGCGCGCACGGGCAGCTACTACAATGGCCAGGCCGGCAAGGGCGGTGACGGCAAGCCCAGCGACATCACTGGCTCGACGGTGTACTACGGCGGCGGCGGCGGCGGCGGCGGCGGCAACACATGCGGAGGCACGGAGACGACTACGGCGGCAAGCGCGACGTTGGGCGGCGGCGCGGGCGGCCTTGGCGGCGGCGGACGCGGTGCGAACCGGAGCCCGAGTGCCGCGACAAAGGACAAGGCAGAGGACGGCGTGGACGGCCTTGGCGGCGGCGGCGGCGGCGGCGGGCATTCGAACGGCAACGCTGGCGGACACGGCGGCTGCGGTTGCGTGATCCTGCGCGTGCGCACGGCGAGCAAGCTGTGCGTGCTGCAGCCGACGCGGAGCTATCCCGTCAGCGGCGACCAGTACGAGAACTCGGAATATCCGATGAGCGTGCGCTCCAAGTACATGGACAACGGCCTCTCGCTCTTCAGCTTCAGCTACAGGGATGCCGATTCCAACGCGGTGCTTCGCCTGCAGATCAGCACGAACCTCGTTGACGAGGGCGAGGTGTACAGCCGTACGCGCGAGGGCGCTGACAGCGCGAACTGGACGACGCTCACCAACTGGTCGTTCAAGGGCCTCTCCGCCAAAGAACTCTCCGAGGGAACGTACACGCACTTTATCAGCCTGCGTTCGCCGCAGAAGGGCCTGATGCGCCTTATCATGGATCCGTCGGTGGTCTCCAACGCGCTCTCGCAGACGCTGGACACCCGTGATCTCGATTACGGCAAGATTATGATCACGCGCGTCTTCTGCTACGACGAGCCGCCGCTGGACGGGCGGTCGTGGTGGGGCTGGAACCTGCACAACGAGGGCTGGAATGGCGGCAATGATCCCGGTCGCTGGGCATACCTGACGGACTCGCCAGACGGCCTCTCCTGCTCGCTTAACTTCTCGGCGCTGGAGGAAGACAACGACACGTCGAAGCCGGAGACGTACGGCATCGGCCTCGGCGAGCCTGACAAGACCGCGGAGTACGCCGAGAACAACCCGTTCGTGCAGTGCCCGGAGATGACGAACGGCATCGGCAGCGTCAGCTTCCGCGCGCGGACGTTCGAGACGAACGCGACGGCGCCGTCCGTGGTGCTGCTGTACGGAGCCCTGTATCCTGACAGCTACCAGCCCGACCCGCTCGACGGCCAGGGTTGGACGCGGCTGGCGGAGTTCGTGATCTCGAACAACACGTACCAGACGTACAGCTGGAAGACGAACGAGATGACGACGGCGATCAGGTCGGTCCGCCTGGAGGTTGGCGGCGCGCGCAACGGTCGCGGCACGTCGTACGCGCCGAAGGACGAAGCATGGGAAAGACCGTCCAACTGGCCGGATAACCGTCCGATCCAGCGCGTGTTCCTGGACGAGGTGACGGTGGCGGAGCCGGTGGGGCCGCGGCTGAAGTTCTTCGACGTGCGTCCGTTCCGCGACAACCTCAACGACACCTCGCCGAAGGCGATCACCAACATCAACGACAGGAACGAGCAGCCGCTGCTGAACGAGTCGTGGGGCATCCAGGCGAGGCTCGAGCCGCAGCAGATGGAGGACGAGCTGAACCTGGACAGCATCGTAGTCAAGATGGCGGCGTTCGTGGGCAAGAGCCCGTGGGGATACCAGAACTGGAAGGATAATCCGACGTACGAGGCGGAGCTCAAGTGCGTAGACACGACGAACCTCATCTTCCGCAGCACGTACGACAATCCGGCGAGCGTGATTCAACCGGTAGGTCCGTCGGACGGCGATTCTTACGCCGTGGTGCAGTACCATGTGTGGGCGGAGTACAAGAGCAAGGATGCCTCGGAAGAGCAGGAACCTACCACATATCCTCTGTCTGCGTCTGACTGGGTGAAGCCTGAATGGTACTGGCCGAAGGACTTCAACGCAGAGTACGGCCTCGGGCAAGACGAGAACTTCAGCGCGTTCACGATCCTCGACACGATCTCGCCCGGTCGCGCATGGTTCAACGAGGTCAACTACAACAACGACGACTACAGCCGCGACAACTACCAGTTCATCGAGCTCATGATGCCGCAGAGCGTTGACCTGACGGACTGGGCGATACGCCTGACGGACGACACGTTCAAGAAAGGCACCATGGCGCAGTTCGGGTCGTCGGCGCAGACGATCTCGTCCAAGGCCGGCAATCGTCCAGGCATTGACTCCACAAACCACTTCACGGTGGTGACGTTCGCCCCGCCGAACGGCGCGAGCATGTTCTCCGAGGGGCAGATCGACGGCATCTGGAACAGGCTCTCCAACTCCAGCCTGGCGTTGCAGGACGGCAGTCTCAAGAAGGGCAACATCTACGGTCTCGAGCTGTTGCGCCCCAGCGGCGTGGTGGAGCACCAGATCGTGGTTTCCGGCACCAACATGTGGGCGGGCAGCATCTTCGAGAGCAAGGGCGACGCCACGAACTTCGTGAACGACGTCAAGGCCAGGGACGGTTCCGAGGCATGGTTCTGGGCCGGCGATGACCGCGGCGGCGCGACAGACACCTTGGGCGTGTGGCGCGGCCATGGCGAGCAGTTCTGGGACGGCGGCACGACATGGACGAACGACCTGACGTCCACGCCTGGCGAGCTCAACCTGCGCAACGGCAAGAGGCAGTTCCTTGAGGAGTGGATGCTGCCGCCCAACGGCACCAACGTCTGGATCTACGCGATCGTCAACGGAAGCCACGTCTGGCAGTACGTGGACGGCGACCCGACGCACACGAACCGTAACACGATGATGGTGGTGCAGAAGAATGCCAGCACGAACATCCGATACATTGTGGACGCATGGTACGAGCTGACGAACTGCACGACCAACGGCAAGCCTGTGACGCCGACCGCAGTGTCCGGGCAACCGCGGACGTTCGAGATCAAGCTGGACAACCTGCGGGAGACGACCACCGTCATGGTTGACGACCGCGGTGACAGCGGCCTCTTCGGCACGAACTACACGTGGCAGTTGAAGAGGGACGACCCGTACACGCCGGCGATCCTCGACTGGCTGCTCAGAAAATTTGCTGACAAGAGCGTTGAGGACATTGTGCCTGCCGAGCAGTGGGATCTTGCCCAGACCGCGCGCAAGGGATACCTCGACCTCAAGGCCATGTACTGGCTTGACATTCCGCCTGCAGATGGCCATGATGAGGGCGGTAAAAGAGTGAGCGACTGGCGTCTGCTATTTGGCATGTCGAATGTTCTCCCGCCTTTCCCGACCGTAGAGGACGACGTGACATACTCGAACAACGTGATAGTCGCGGTCAGGCTGTTCTTGACGAACAGGGTCGACAGCGCGCTGAGCCGTCCGCCGCGCACGATTCAGGGACTGCAGCCGGGGTCGTCCAGCCTGAACGACTACGCGTCGATGTCCGCGAACTGGACGAGCGCGACATTCAAGGTGACTTGTGCGCTGAATGTCTCTGGGCAGGATTCGTTGTTCAGGCCCGTCAAGTGGTTCGTGTTCAACGACAGGTCCTTCAGCGATGACGGTACCGCATACATCGAGATCCCTGACCAGAGCAAGCCGAGCACGCCGGGCTTCTACTACGGGTGGAGCTATTATTTTGGAAAGTCTTTCAGCTTCCAGGCCAAACTTGACGATCAGTCGTCCGGCCTGTACTCCACGGAACTCCTGCGAGCAGTCCACACCAACAGCTGTACATCTGTAGTTTCACCATAAACGATTCACGAATAGCCATGTCCGAATACAACTACGCGGCCATTGAGAAGAAATGGCAGAAGTTCTGGCTCGACCACAAGACGTTCAAGACTCCCGACCACGCCGAAGGCAAGAAGAAGTTCTACTGCCTCGACATGTTCCCGTACCCTAGCGGCGCGGGTCTGCACGTTGGGCATCCCGAGGGTTACACGGCCACCGACATCCTCTGCCGCTACAAGCGCATGAGGGGCTTCAACGTGCTTCACCCGATGGGGTGGGACGCCTTCGGCCTGCCTGCGGAGCAGTACGCGGTGGAGACGGGCACGCACCCGGCCATTACCACCAAGAAAAACGTGGACCGCTTCCGCGAGCAGATCCGCGCGCTCGGCTTCAGCTACGACTGGGACCGCGAGGTCAACACCACCGACCCCAGCTACTACCGCTGGACGCAGTGGATCTTCGAGAAGCTGTACGAGAAGGGACTCGCCTACGTGGCCGAGGTGCCCGTGAACTGGTGCCCCGCGCTCGGCACGGTGCTGGCGAACGAGGAGGTGATCGACGGACGTTCCGAGCGCGGCAACCACCCCGTGATCCGCCGTCCGATGCGCCAGTGGATGCTGAAGATCACCGCCTACGCGGAGCGCCTTCTGGATGGCCTGGAGCATCTTGACTGGCCGGAAGGCATAAAGGAGATGCAGCGCAACTGGATCGGCAAGTCCACCGGCGCCGAGGTGGATTTCGCTGTGAAATTCACCGGAGAGGGACACGATGGACAGGTGCTTGGTGCTTCGTGCTTGGTGCCTAGTGCGGAGCTGAAGCACCAGGATTTGCGCGATAGCAACGCACCAAGCACCAAGCACCAAGCACCAGGCACTAAGCACCAGGCACCAAGCACCATCACCGTCTACACCACTCGCTGCGATACGCTCTTCGGGGCCACGTACATGGTGATGAGCCCTGAGCATCCGTTCATCGCGAAGTGGCTGGAGGAAGGGCGGCTCGCGAACGCGGATGCGGTGAAGGCGTACCAGGCGAAAGCCGCATCGAAGAGCGATCTGGAGCGTACCGAACTCAACAAGGAAAAGACGGGCGTGAAGCTGGAAGGCGTGGTTGGCGTCAATCCGGTGAACGGCGACGAGCTTCCGATCTTCATCTCCGACTACGTGCTCGCCAGCTATGGCACCGGCGCGATCATGGCCGTGCCCGCGCACGACGACCGCGATTTCGAATTCGCCAAGGTATTTGGCCTGCCGATATACCAGGTGGTGGCGAAGAGGGTGAAAGGTGAAGGGGGAATGGTGAAAGGTGAAGGTGAAGGTGAAGGGGAAGGGGAAGGGGAAGAAAAAGGGAATGGCGGAAGATTTGATGGTCGAACTGCGTTCGACCAACCTCAAGCCTTCACCGACATTGCCACCGGCGTGATGGTGAACAGCGGCTTCATCACCGGCCTTTCGGTGGAGGATGCAAAGGCCAAGATGATTGAATGGCTCGAGAAGCATGGCGTGGGCCACGCCAAGACCCAGTACAAGCTGCGCGACTGGCTCTTCAGCCGCCAGCGCTACTGGGGCGAGCCGTTCCCGGTGATCCACATGGCCGACGGCACCACCCGCCTGGTGCCCGCCGAGGACCTGCCGCTCACGTTGCCGGAGCTGGCCGACTACAAGCCCACCGGCACCGGCGAGCCGCCGCTCGCCAAGGCGACAGACTGGGTGAACTACGTCGATCCCGCCACGGGCGCAAAGGGCACGCGCGAGACGAACACGATGCCCCAGTGGGCCGGCAGCTGCTGGTACTACCTGCGCTACATCGACCCGCACAACGACAAGGCCTTCGCCGACCCGGCCAAGCTGAAGGAATGGTTGCCGGTTGACCTCTACGTGGGCGGTGCGGAGCATGCGGTGCTGCACCTCCTCTACTCGCGCTTCTGGCACAAGGTGCTGTTCGATCTCGGCCTAGTGCCCACGGACGAGCCGTTCCAGCGCCTCGTGAACCAGGGCATGATCCTCGGCATGGCGTACAAGACCTCGCGCGGCGTGCTCATCCCCATGGACAAGATCACTTGGCGTGACGGCAAGCCCTACGGCGCGGAGGATGGCGGCGAAGAGGAACTGCTCACCGAGTTTCCGGCGAAGATGTCGAAGTCGCTCAAGAACGTGATAAACCCCGACGACGTGATACGCGACTACGGTGCCGACTCCCTGCGCCTCTACGAGATGTTCATGGGTCCGCTGCAGGCGGTGAAGCCGTGGTCGACGAAGGGCGTTGAGGGCGTCTTCCGCTTCCTGAAGCGCGTCAACAAGCTCGTCACCGAGACGCCGATCGAGGACCGTCCGCTCACCAAGGCGGAGGCGAAGGTGCTGAACACGATGGTGAAGAAGGTGGGCGAGGATTTGGATTCGCTCAACTTCAACACGGCCATCTCGGCAATGATGGTGTTCTTGAATGACTTCCCTGTTTCGTGCGAAAGCACCGCCCTCGGTACCCCGCACCAAGCACCAAGCACCAAGCACCAAGCACCAAGCACCCCTTCCCTGCCAAAGGAAGCTATTGAGAAGTTCGTCCTCTGCCTCGCGCCCTTCGCGCCGCACTTGGGCGAGGAGCTTTGGCAGTTCCTTGGCCATGCGGACACTCTCGCCTACGAGCCGTTCCCGGATTACGATCCGGCGGCGCTCGTGGAGGACGAGGTGGAGGTGCCGGTGCAGGTGCTGGGCAAGCTGCGCGGGCGCGTGAAGGTGCCTGCCACGGCCGATGCCGCGGCGATGCGTGCCGCCGCCGAGGCGAATCCCGACGTCGCGAAGTTCCTCGAAGGCAAGACGATCGTCAAGGTCATCTGCGTGCCGAAGAAGATGGTCAATTTCGTGCTTGGTGCTTAGTACTTGGTGCTTGGTGCGTTGCTCTCGCGCACTTCTTTGAACTTTAGTTCCGCACCAAGCACTAGGCACTAAGCACTAGGCACTAGGCACCAAGCACCCTGACGAGCAGATGGCCTCGCCCTTGGCATAGGTGTATCCGATCTCGGTATCGGATTTCTTCTCGAGCGAGAAATGGATTTGCTCGCCCGGCACGATCGGACGCGAGAACTTCATCTTCTTTATGCTGCCGATGGTAAATGACTTGTGCAGGAATGCTTCTGCAAAATGGTGCGCGAGGCCGAGCTGCACGACGCCGGGGAGGACGGCGAAGTTGGGGAAGTGTCCCTTGAAGTAGGGCGCGTCCGCATCGAAGGTGAAATCGGCCGCCCACGAGGATTCGGTCCGCGCAATGTTCTCCACGCGCGGTTCCACGAGGTTGGAGAGCAGTATCTCCTTTATGGCAGACGCCAGCACCTTCCCCTGCGCGTTGCGCGGCAGTTCGTGGACGAACCGGTACTTCTTGGGGACGGTGCCCTTCGGGAAGATGGGTAGGAGCCTTTGGCGCAGGCCAAGGGCAGGTTTGGTGGTGGACGGCGCGTCTCCATGCGGTCGCAGCAAGCTGCGACCCTCCCGATCTGGCACTGCCACCAGCCCGAGGTAGGTGCCATGCGGACCTTCGAGCGGGCAGAGCGCGGCATCTGCGATCTCTGGGAGCGCACGCACTGCTTCTTCCAGCTCGGGGAGGAGCACGCGCTGCTCGGCGATCTTCACGAGCCGGTCGCGGCGGCCATGGAGCTTGAACGAGCGGCCGTCGGCGGAGAGGGTGACGGCGTCGCCCATTGCGAAGCGCTTCTGGAAGGAAAAGGGGGAGCTGACTTCCAGTCGGCCGTCGGGCAATGTGGCGACTTTGACTGGGTCGAAGACGGTCCAGTCGCAGTTGGGGGTGTTCTGCTGCCGGCTTGCGACGCCACCAGTTTCCGTGCTGCCGAATATCTCGAGCGGAACGACGCCGAAGATGCGGGCGGCGGATGAGGAGACCGCAGGTGTAAGCAGTGCGCCGGAGGTGGTGATCGCGATGCAGTTCTGGGGAACATCGTATAGATCGGCGTAGGCGGCGAACCGTTCCAGGAAGCTGGGCGTGGTGACGAGGAACACATTGCGCGTGGCACGCATCTTTGCGATGAGCGATTCCGGGGTGAGGATCACCTCAGGATCGACGGGACATTCTGCGGCGCGTGGGAGCATCTCGCGCCAGAGCGTGCCGTACATGTGCTGCGGTTCGACGGTGGAAAGGAATGTGGGTTTCTGCGCTAGGATGTCCGCCAGGCGTGTGCGGTGGAAGGCGACCTCTTTGGCGAGCGACTCGAACGTCTTTACGATGGACTTGGGATTGGACGTGGAGCCGGAGGTGTGGAAGGTCACGGAGAAGCGGCGGTCGCGGATGGGCTTTTCGATGGCGAACGTGCCGGCTACGACAATAGCGGAAAGGAGAAGGGGGACAAGGACGCGCCAAGCTCCGTTGGGCAGGACGGCGAGGAGTGACATGGATAGCGCGGCATTCGCGAGCAGGATGAACAGCCACACCCACGTGAGCCGACGGCAGTAGGGAATTGCGCCGTCTGGCAGGATTCCGTCCGAGATGCGCTCTGCGAAACGCAAGCACAACGGCCGTCGGCCGGGCAGGAGTGACCATCCGAAGAGGGCGGCGAACAGGATCGATATCATGTGTTCACAAGTTTCGAGACGGCGGCGACGACGTCGCCGAGCGTACGGATCTGGCGGAAGTCCTCGGGGTTGACCTTCTTTTGGATCTCCTGCTGGAGGCGTACGACGAGATCGACCGCGTCGATGGAGTCAAGGTCGAGTTCCGTGAAGAGATTTGTCTCGGCTTTAAGCCTTTCCGGATCACACTCGAATTCTTCTACGAGGATGTCCTTTATCTTCTGCTCGATTTCTGCGTCAGTCATTGCGCTGTTCCTTGCTGTGCTTCCACGTGGTCGGCCAAAGTCTTGACCGAGTAGAACGTCTTCTTGTTGTCGGCGGGGTCTGAGGAGAACGTGACGCCGAACGCCTTCTTGATGGCCATGCCGAGCTCGAGCGCATCTATGGAGTCTAGTCCCAGGCCTTCGCCGAAGAGCGGAACGTCCGTCTGGATGTCGGCCGGGGTCAGATCCTCAAGGTCGAGTGATGCGACGATGGTCTCCTTGATCTTGGCTTCTATTTCTTCTCGCGTCATTGCGGGGATATTCTACCATAATCGTCCGAATGCCGAAAGGGGCTTTTCTCGCGGCTTGCGCTTGCATCGGTCTGCATAATGGGATATAATGCTTTTCACCATTCACCATTCACCTTTCACCAATGCACGCGACACTTGCAGACGTAATAGCCGACACCGCGCAGAACTCGATCGAGGCGGGTGCGCGGCACATAACGCTTTCGCTCACGGAGGACGGTACGACCATCGCCGTCAGGATCACGGATGACGGAAAGGGCATGGACGAGGCCACGCAGGCGCGCGCCTTCAATCCCTTCTACACGGAGCCGGGCAAGCACGACAAGCGCAAGGTGGGGCTGGGGCTGCCGATCCTGAAGCAGATATGCGAATCGACGGACGGGACGGTGGCGCTCAAATCGGAGAAGGGGGTAGGGACCGAGCTTTCCTATTCTTTTTCCGCCACGCATATCGACCTGCCGCCGATGGGCGACCTCGTGAACGCGGTCCTCATGCTCTTCAACTACCCGGGCGACTTCGACCTCGCCTTCACGCACCGGAAGGGCAAGGAGGAGTATTCGATCTCGCGCATGGAGCTGGCGGAGGCCGTCGGCGGGCTGGAGAGCGTGGAGGGGCTTTCGCTTGCTCGCGAGTTCCTCCAGTCCCAAGAAGACGCGCTCGCCCAATAGATAATCAAGTATCGATATTTTTTAATCTTATCCTTGCCTAACAAGCCGTCGGCATGAGATAATTTCAGTTGCCGTACTGCAAAAGGCAATTTCATTCACATCAAGGACAACGACATGAGCAAAGAGCTAGAGAAGATGACGCCGGAGCTGCGGGCGTTCATCGAGGAATGGAAGGCGAAGCCGGGCAACCTGATCATGGTGCTCCATCGCGTCCAGCAGACATACGGGTACATCCCGCGCGAGATCGCAATCGAGACAAGCGAGATCTTGGGCGTGCCGCTCGCCAAGATCTACGGCGTGATCACGTTCTACAACTTCTTCCGCCTGCGGAAGGCGGGCAAGTACAACATCCAGGTGTGCCTCGGGACGGCGTGCTACCTGCGCGGCGGCGACGACGTGCTCAAGGAGTTCGAGAAGCAGCTGGGCGTGGGCCTCAACGCGACCACCCCGGACGGGATGTTCTCCGTGGAGGCGGTGCGCTGCCTCGGCTGCTGCGGCCTCGCGCCGGTGGCGGTCGTGAACGGCGAGGTCCAC
>CACXPT010000058.1 GCA_902769585.1 uncultured bacterium | reverse complement strand
ACGCGGCCGCTGCTGTAGACGGACGCGTCGCCGGACAGCGTCACGGTGGTGAAGAGTCGGTCGATATTGCCGGATCCCCCTACGGGCTGTGCCGTCTTGATCATGCGCAGCGCGCCGTAGCCGTCCGGACCGTTGCCCGCGATCACCAGTGCGTTCGGGAAACGTTCCGTGCCCTGGTTCGGATAGCTGTTCGGGGCGAGCACGCGCAGCTGCGCGCCATTCGAGACCGTGATCGTGTTGGCCTTCTTCCCGCCGAAGGTGTTGATCTGCCCGCCTGCGGCGGTCTGCGCCTCCAGGATGCCCTCCCGGATCTCCACCGTGCCCGAGAACGCGGTGTTGTTGTCGTTCGAGACGATGGCCGTGCCCGCGCCGATCTTGACGATCTTCGTGATCGCCGACGACAGCTGCGTGTAGTAGGCGAGCGTCTGCCCCGCCGGCACGTCGAACGTCAGCACGCCGTCCGCGACGGACTGCCCCGCCGAATTGACGTTGAGCGCGCCGCTTCCCGCAAGCCAGCCCTGCGAGCCGCCTGCGTAGCGGCCCGACGGCACGGCGGCGCCGTCCGCCGTCGCCGCCGGCACGTAGACCCGGATGCGACGGCAAGCGAATCCGCCAGCAGCTTCGCGTTCGTTCCCGTCAGCGTCACCGTGCCGCCGCCCGTGAGCGTGAGGCTCTTCACCCTCGCCGCCGCGCCGCTGATGTCCACCATGGAGCCGGCGGGAATCACCACCTCGTCGCCCGCGCGCGGAGGCTGAGCGGACACCGCGCCGCCGACCTGCCAGTTCGCCGCCGTGTTCCAGTCCGTCGATTCAGCGCCCGTCCACCCGATCGTGCCCGTCTCGGTCGCGATGTCACCGCCGCCCGTGAGCGGGTTGCCCGCGACGGGGCCGTACGTCTTGCCGGTCACAACGTCCATCACGAGCGTCCCGCTCTCGTAGATCTGGAGCGAGTAGAGGCGCACCTTGCTGCCGGGGTTTTCGAAATAGGTTCCCTCCTGGTTCTTGATGGTGGCGAAAAGCCCGAGGGGGTAGACGGACGGCACGGTGGGCGTGGACGTGTTCATTTCCTTCGTGAGGTTGCCGTCCGTGTAGAGGCGCGCCTTCTTGCTCGGTCCGTCGATTTCGAACGTGCGCCTGTCGGTCGTCACGGTAATGGCCGTGCTGCTCCAGTCGCCGTCGCCGTTCTTGAAGGCGAAGGCGTATTGGCCGCTGCCGTTGATGTAGTGCGCGCAGGACATCCCGGCCTCCCGGCCCGACGCGGCGAAGACGCGCGACTGGAGCGGCGTCACGGACAGGAACGCGTAGTCGGCCACGATCTTCGTGTTCGGCTTCACGTAGTAGTCCAGCACGACGGTCTGCGTACCGTCCGAGTCAATGTAGGCGTCAGCGGCCTGCGCCGACAACGCCATGCCGCCGGCGATTCCCATCGCCGCCATGTACGTAAAAACTCTCCTCATTTCCATGCTCCTTACTTTAGTTAAAGTTCTCCGTGGCAGTAATGTATCATATTCCGACATCTTTGCAAAGTGTCCACTTGAAATCATTTCGCCGTAGAACCCAAGAGGACACGGTACCCGGCGGCGGGGAGCTGGTAGCCGTCCGGGAGCGTGTAGGGCGCGGTGCCGAAGTTGACGGTCACGACCGTACCGTCCGCGAAGCGACTCTGCTGGACCGTGCGGTCCGGGGAGAGGATGCGGTGGTCGAGCATCTCGCTGTAGCCGGTGGCGCGCGCCACTGGCGACGTGATGCGGTAGCTCCGCACGAACTTCTCCTTGTCCTCCTTCCACTGGCGGTTGTTGAAGATGTACATGCCCATCGTGCCGTAGAGGACGTTGAAGAGATCGCGCTTCCACCAGATGTCCGGCAACTTGTTGTTGTAGTCGCCCCAGTACCAGTGGGCGCACACGCATTCGTGGTACACGAGCTCCCAGAGCGGCAGGCGATAGTTCTCGCCCACCTGGTACTTCGCCACGCGCGGCGGCACGTTCGTCCAGATCTGCGGGATGTTGCGTCCGGAGTCCGGCACGCGGTACGGCCCGAGCGAGAGCATACCCTCGTAGTAGTCGCAGAACGGCACGCTAGCGTCGTGCCCGGTCTCGCTGCCCACGACGAGGTGGAACTCGTCGCCGAGAATACGCAGGAGCTCCATCTTCCAGTGGCGGCTGTCGGAGCGCGTCATCGGATGGGCCGGATTCCAGCACGTCTGCCACGGCGCGGCCACGGTCGTGTCGATGAACCGCGTGTTGTACGGCTTCGTCTTCAGTTCCTTCGACACGTTGCGCCGCTCGTAGTTCGGCGCCACGCTGTCGCACATCATCGCGCAGTACGTCCACGTGCCGTCCTTCGCCTTCACGGGCCACGCGTGGCGCCAGTCGTTCGAGTTGGCGCTGTTCCAGATGATGTCCTTCGGCCACGCCTCCGTGTTGCAGCCGCTCTTCCAGCCGAGTTTCTTGAGCTGGTCAGGGTGATAGATGTCCTGGTAGACGTCATAGCGACTCACGAGCACGTCGGGCATCTCCGAAAGGAACTTGATCTGCGCCTCGTCACCGCCCGCGCTCCACAGGAAACGGTCGATGCCCGACGCCTTCAGCTCCTTCGCGACGGCGATCTTGTCCTTCTCCCAGCACCAGACGTTCGGCGCGCCGAGGAGACGGTCCACGAGCGGACGCTCCTTCGCCTTCTCGCTGAACGGCTTGAACTTGCCGATCGCCTTCGCGTGCGCGCGATAGCGCTTGCACATCGCCACGTACCCGCCCTTGTCGAGGAACACGTAACGGATGCGCCGCGCGTAGCCGAACTGCTTCTTCTGGTCCTCCCAGCTCGGGCCGAGCGTCCACAGATTCGTCTCCGCGTCGCGCCGCGCCACGAGCGACACGTCGTCCGGCGTCTCGAGGATCGCCATCCACCCCGCGCCCGTCGCGTCGTCCTGCACGCCGAAGAACGCCATGCAGATGCCGTGTCCGCCGTACGCGACCAAGCGGCCAGGAATCCCGTCAGGATCGTCCGCCGGATAGCTGATGCCCTCGTTCAGCGGCACGATGAGCCGGTCGCCCTTCCGCGAGGCGAACGCGGCGGGATACGCGAACGGCGAGGACATCGCCCCTTCGCCCTCCAGCGTCACGACCACTTCCGGACGGTCCTTCTCCGCGCGGTAAATCGCCTTCCAGCTCTTCATCGTCTCGGGGTTGATGAACGTGGCGCGGACGGAGCCGTCCGCCTCCACCCGCCGTTCCAGCTCCTCGACCGCCCACCGCGAGCCGGCCACCGGCTTCCACGTGCGCCCCGTGCGCGTATCCTCCACCTCGAAGCCCGCGCCGCCCACACGGCCGCGCAGCGACCCGTTCGCGAACGCGCAGGTCTCGAGCGTCCCGGTCTTCGGCAGGGCGTTGCCCGTCCGCACGACGCGCACGTTGCGCACGCGCGCCGCGGTCACGCCATGGCCGATCACGCGCGGCTGGATCGTGGCTACGTCGGCCGGCACCATGAAGACCGTCTGGATCGGCTCGCCGGGCTTCGCGTATCCGCAGCCGTACGACCAAGAGACCTCCACGCCCTTCGCGTCGCGCAGGATCACGCTCATGCAGACTGTGCGCGAATCGGGCATGTCCGCGAGCGCCTCCGTCTCGCATGAGAGCTTGAACGTGTCGCCGTGCTTCACCGGGATCTGCGGACAGCCGTTCACGCACCAGTCCGCGCCGCCGGTGTGCCGCACATCGAACGCGCCGCCCGGCAGGACCGCCAGCTTCACGGCGTCCTTCTCGCGCGCCCACGCGCGAAGATCCTTGAATGCCCAGGCATTCGTTTCATAGCCCGCCGCCTGCAGCAGGCATCCAACCAGCGCCGCGCACAACAGCGCCATCGTTTCTTTTTTGTTTTTCATAATGTCCATCCGTTTAGATGAGGTACGTCAAGAAAATCCGTTCGCCGCGTCAGGGCTTGAAGAACACGTCGGGCGCGTGCGGACCGACCGTGACGAACGGCGCGTCCTCCTTCGCCTTCTCGCCGAAGCATGTCACGTTCTCGAACGTGACGTTGCGCACGTTCTCCTGTCCAGAAGGCCCCCTCGCCACGATGAGGCACGGCGGTTTCTTGCCGTCCTTGTCCGCGTCGCCCTCGACGCTCACGTTCCGGAACACGCAGTCGCGTATCTGCCCTGCCTTCTTGTACGGGATGCCGTGGCAACGGCACAAGCGCGGCTCCGCCTGCACGAGGATAATGCCTTCGCGGTCGGCATGCACGCGGATGTCCTCGAACGTGCAGTCCGACAGCCTGATGCCGTTCGACGGCTGCAGCCAGAACACGGCGTTGGACCAGAAGTGCGACGGAGGACGGAAGTCCTTTGAGCAGTGGATCACGTCGATGTTCCGCGCGCGGATGTTAGACATCTCCTCGGTGTTGCACTCGTAGCCGATGCGGAAGCCGTTGGCCCGGTCCGTCCAGAAGATGCAGTTCTCCACGAGGATGTCGCGAGTCGGCGGCGCGTCCCGGTCCTGGCCCATCCCCTTCACGGCGATGATGTCGTCCTGTGCGCGGAAGAAGGAGTTCCTCACCGTCACGTTACGCGAGTTGCAGATGTCGACGGCGTCGTCGTTGATCATGTTCGAGTTCATCATCTTCACGTTGTCGACGAGCGCCCCGTCGCAGTTGGAGAGGACGAGCGCCCAGCTGAACGAGCCGCTGAGCATCACGTCGCGCACCGTCACGTTGCGGCAGTCCACGAGGTCGAGGAGGTAGCGCCCCGGCCCCTTGAAGCGCGGATAGGCGTCGCCCGTGAGCAGACCGAGCCCGCAGATAGTGATGTTCTCGCCCTTTGCGCGCACGCAACCGTTCACCACCGCGCCTGCGGCGATGTAGAGAGTCTCACCGTCTGCAAGATCGATCCGCCCGGCGGCATGCACGCCAGGGCCGAAATACCGCACCTTGGGCGCGTCAGGCGCCGGCGCACCCTTCTCTGGCGCGTCCGCGAAAAGCAGAAGTGGCGAATACCGCCCGTCGCGCTCGATGGAGATCTTGAACGGCTTGTCGGCGTGGAACGCAATCCTGTTTTCGGAGATACGGCGATGCGTCATGCCGGCAGAGGCCGGCAGGATGCGCACCTTGTCGAGCGGGAGCGTGCAGTCAACTGTCACCGTCACGGGTTTCGTCAGCGTGAACGAGCCGAACCAGTACGGTCCCTCGAAGGATATCTTGCCGTCGGGATGCTTCGACCCGAACCGGACCGTCTCCGAGAGGAGCGGCACGTCCGTTCCGTCGACCTGCACCCTGTATGAAAGTTCCTTCTCGGCCGCCGCCGCGCACATCGCGAGGCACACGCCCGCCACAGCCATCTTGAGCTTCGTCATCGTATTCGTTCCTTTCACCTTAGACATCGCGAGGGATATTATACCATTAAACTGCGTTGTACCAGGAGCCGACCTTGGCGTTCGCGTAACCACAAATCCATTCAAGGTACTTGTCGTGCCACGATTCCTCATATTCGACATTCCGGTTCTCGTCTCGCTTCATCCTCACTCCTTGCGCTTACCTTGAAATTATACCACACTCATCCTCGCGCCGGTAGGGCGGTCGCCCCGCGACCCTCACCCAACTCGCCCGCGTCTTGTCCAGGCGGTCCATGCAAAAGATTATGCTATACTATTCGCCCACATGGACATCAAGGAACTAGCAAAGAACTTCCTCCCCTGCCAGGAGTGCGCGCTCGCGAACATGGCGGAGACGGTGAACCTGCCCGGATCGGCGCAGGTCGCCGCCACGCTGCAGGACATCTTCTCGCTGCTCTTCCCGGGCTGCCACGGGCACGGTCCCGTGCCGCACGGGCAGTGCCACGAGCACGAGGAGCGGCTTTTCGCGCGCATAGCCGACGAGATCGAGGAGCAGATACTCCAGGTGCTCCGCTACGAGTGCAGGGAAAAGGGCGAGAACATGTCCGCCGAGGCCAACGCCGCTCGCGCGCGCACGCTGGCCGAGATATTCATGGCCGAGCTGCCCGCGATCCACAAGACCCTACAGGAGGACATCGCTGCGGCCTACGAGGGCGACCCCGCCGCCATCAGCAAGATGGAGGTCGTCATGGCCTACCCCGGCTTCCGCGCCATCACCGTCCACCGCGTCGCCCACACGCTCTACAGCCTGCAGGTGCCTATCCTCCCGCGCGTGATGAGCGAGATAGCCCATTCCGAGACGGGCATCGACATCCATCCCGGCGCCACCATCGGCGAGCACTTCTTCATCGACCACGGCACAGGCGTCGTCATCGGCGAGACCACCGTCATCGGCAAGAACGTGAAGCTCTACCAGGGCGTCACGCTCGGCGCGCTGTCCTTCCCGAAGGACGAGAAGACCGGCATGCTCATGAAGGGACACAAGCGCCACCCCAACGTCGAGGACAACGTGGTCATCTACGCCGGCGCCACCATCCTCGGCGGCGACACTACGATCGGGCACGATTCCGAGATCGGCGGCAACGTGTGGCTCATGGAGTCCATCCCCCCCTTCTCGCGCGTCTACAACCAGACCCCATCCCCGCGCATCAAGGCCATGAACAAGAAGGAAGAATGAGCGAACGCCGACAGTTCGTCGCCCCGCACGTGGCGGAGCTTCCGAAGAGCGGCATCCGCGCGTTCTTCGACATCGTCGCCCAGCGACGCGACATCGTCTCGCTCGGCGTGGGCGAGCCGGACTTCGACACGCCTTGGCACATATCCCGCGCCGCCTCCATCGCCCTCGAAGAGGGCCGCACGCACTACACCTCCAACCTGGGCACTCCCGACCTGCGCAAGGCCATCTGCGCCTACCTCTCGCGCCGCTTCCAGGCCACCTACGACTGGGCGCACGAGACGCTCGTGACCGTCGGGGTCGCGGAGGCGATCGACCTAGCCCTGCGCGCGATCTGCTCACCCGGCGACGAGATACTCTACCACGAGCCCTGCTTCGTCTCCTACGCACCCACGGTCCGCCTCGCCCACGCGACGCCCGTCGCCGTAGAGACGTACGCGAAGGACGCATTCCGCCTCACGGTAGATGCCCTGGAGGCAAAGGTGACGCCCCGCACGAAGGCGCTCCTCGTCAACTTCCCCTGCAACCCTACTGGCGCCACGCTCTCCGTGGAGGACATGCGCGCCATCGCGGACTTCTGCATCCGCCACGACCTTGTCCTTCTGGCGGACGAGGTCTATTCCGAGCTCGTCTACGACGGCGAGCCGGTGTCGTTCGCCTCTTTCCCAGACATCCGCGATCGGCTGATCCTGCTCAACGGCTTCTCGAAGTCGTGGGCCATGACAGGCTTCCGCCTCGGCTACGCCTGCGGTCCCGCCGAGGTGATCGACGCCATGATGAAGATCCACCAGTACGGCATCATGAGCGCGCCCACGCTCTCGCAGTTCGCCGGCGTGGAGGCGATGGAGAACGGCGACGCAGACGTTGCCCGCATGAGGGCCGAGTACAAGCGCCGCCGCGACTACCTCGTGCCGGCGCTCAACGCGATGGGCCTCGCCACAGTGATGCCGAAGGGCGCGTTCTACATCTTCTCCGACATCCGCGCCTCAGGCCTGTCGTCGCAGGACTTCGCGCTCCGCCTCCTCAACGAGCACGCCGTCGCCTGCGTTCCCGGCGCCGCCTTCGGCCCGTGCGGCGAGGGGTTCGTGCGCATGAGCTACGCCACGTCGCTCCCAAAGATCAAGCTCGCCGTCGAACGCCTCGCCGCGTTCATGCGCGACCTCGCCAAGAGGTAACGCATGGCAGAACGGCTCTTCAAGATTGTTTCGGACTTCAAGCCTACCGGCGACCAGCCGGAGGCGATCGACGCACTCGTCAAGGGCCTTCAAGCCGGCGAGCAGCGCCTCGTCCTTCAAGGCGTCACTGGTAGCGGCAAGACGTTCACGATGGCGAACCTCATCGCCCGCTGGAACCGACCCACCCTCATCCTCTCCCACAACAAGACGCTCGCCGCCCAGCTCTTCGCCGAGTTGAAGGGCTTCTTCCCCGAAAACGCCGTTGAGTACTTCATCTCCTACTACGACTACTACCAGCCTGAGGCGTACATCCCCCAGACGGACACCTACATCGAGAAGGACGCGTCCATCAACGACGAGATCGAACGCTACCGCCTCGCCGCCACCAACGCGCTCATCGCCCGCCGTGACGTGATCGTCGTCGCATCCGTATCCTGCATATACGGCCTCGGCGAGTCGACCGAGTACCGCAACCTCGCCGTCGGTTTCAAGGTCGGCGAGGGCAAGGGGCGCGGCGACCTCATCGACCGGCTCATCGCCGCCCAGTACACCCGCAACGACTTCGACTACTCCCCAGGCACCTTCCGCGTGCGCGGCGACACGGTGGACATCTTCCCCGCCTACGCCACCGACGGCATCCGCGTGGAGTTCTTCGGCGACGAGATCGACTCCATACACGCCCTCTCCGTACCAGACTTCCGCATCGGCGTCTCCATGCCCGCGGCGGTCGTCACGCCCGCAAAGCAGTTCGTGATGCCGAAGGACAAGATGGAGGCCGCATACGCGCGCATCCAGGAGGAGCTCAAGGAGCGCCTCTCCTACTTCGAGGGCGCGAAGAAGTACCTGGAGGCACAGCGCATCCGCGAACGCACCGAGTACGACATCGAGATGATGCGCCAGCTCGGCTACTGCAACGGCATAGAGAACTACTCGCGCCCTCTCACCGGACGCGCCCCCGGCGAGCCGCCAGAATGCCTGCTCGACTACTTCCCCGACGACTTCCTCACCATCATCGACGAGTCGCACGTGGCCGTCCCGCAGCTGCGCGCGATGTACAACGGCGACCAGGCCCGCAAGCAGAAGCTGGTAGACTACGGATTCCGCCTCCCGAGCGCGAAGGACAACCGTCCGCTCCGTTTCCCCGAGTTCGAGGAGAAGGTGCACCAGATCGTCTTCACGAGCGCCACGCCCGGCGACTACGAGTACGAGGTCTCGAAGACCGTCGCCGAGCAGGTGATCCGCCCCACAGGCCTCCTCGACCCCGAGATCGAGATACGTCCCCTCAAGGGACAGATCGACGACCTGATGGCCGAGATCCGCAAGGTGGCCGAGAAAGGCGACCGCGTGCTCGTGACCACCCTCACGAAGCGCAGCGCCGAAGACCTCACCGCATACCTCCACGAGACGGGTATCCGGGTGGAGTACCTGCACAGCGACATCGACGCCCTCGAGCGCGTGGCCATCCTCGGACGCCTCCGCAAGGGCGAGTTCGACTGCCTCGTGGGCATCAACCTCCTGCGCGAAGGTCTCGACTTCCCCGAGGTGGCGCTCGTCGCCATCCTCGACGCCGACAAGGAGGGTTTCCTGCGCTCCACCACATCTCTCGTGCAAACCGCAGGCCGCTGCGCGCGCCACGTCAAGGGCCGCGTGATCCTCTACGCCGACCACCAGACCGACGCCATCCGCGACCTTCTGCGCATCACTAAGAAGCACCGCGAGAAGCAGATCGCCTGGAACAAGGCCCACCACATCACGCCCAAGAGCGTCAAGCGCGCCATCAACGAGTCCGTGTACGTCTACTCCGAGGCGAAGAAGACGGAGCGCGCCGCCGCCAACGAGACGCCGGAGACATACGACGTGCGCGAGACGATCGCCGCCCTTCAGGCCGAGATGCTCCAGGCGGCGGACGCGCTCGAGTTCGAGCGCGCCGCCTACCTCCGCGACCAGATCAAAGCGCTGGAGCACGCCGCGAAAGCAAAGTCTGGCGCATAGCCGGCAACGGTCACTTTTCTGGCATCAGCTCCACCGTCCACGTCTCGTGCTGGACGTCGAAGCGGTACTCCTCCCTCGGCAGGACGTTCTTGTTAAAGTCGCCGAAGCCGCTCTGGCGCAGGTCGAGGTTGAGGAATGTCGCATCATGTGGCACGAGCGGCGCGCGGCGGCGTTCGTCCCCCAACTGGTGACGGGCGAAGTAGAGATCCTCCCACAGATAGTGAGAAGCCTGCACGAACAGCGGCTCCGAACCCTTAAACCGCACGCCCTTCCCGTCCGCGTCCGTAAGCGCCACCCAGCGGACGTCGCAACGGTAGCCGTTGTCCTGCGGACGCATGTAGTCCACGAACATGTCCTTCACCGTGGTCTTCCATACGCCGAACAGGCTTCCTTCCATGCGGTCGACGTAGTTCTCCCACGGCCCGCGCCCGTAATACGCCACCTTCTCCAGCGACGGCTCCAGGCGCCACGTCATGCCGAGACGTGTCAGGATCGGCACCGCGCCGAACGGCGTAACGTCATGCTTCACCGTGATGCGGCCGTTAGGACGGAACGTCCACTCCGCCACGTGCTCGAACCCGCCTGACTTCGCGCCGTTCACCGTCACGCGCGCAGTCACCGTCACCGAACCGTCATCGTTTTTCGCCACGCGGTATGGTTTCGCGTGGTAGCGCAGCTGCGTCATGCCGCCGTCGAAGGCAGCCTTGCCGTACTTCATTCGGTCGTTGTCCACGAACGCCCGCACCACGGTAAGACGCGGCCCCGCCACCACGCCCGCCCGGTCCTGCAGCAGCAGCTTTCCGCCCAGCACGAACTTCGACAGCGTACCGGACACGCGCGAGAACACCGCCTCGCCATCCGCAAACTTAACCGTCAGGGCATCACTCGTTTCCGCCACCACGGGAGGGACGCAATTTATTGCGTCCGCGACCACGGGAGGGACGCGCTCCTGCGCGTCCGCGGCGGTCGCAGTAAACTGCGCCCCTCCCCACCCCAGCTGGTTCCGTGCCACCACGTGGCCGGACTTCGCCCACAACGTGTCCGCCTTCAGACTGAACGTGACGTTGTAGAAATATTCCACGCCCGGCTTCAGTTCCACGCCCGGCTTCGGCAGCGCAAGCCGGCCGCGCACAAGCGGCTCTACCGGCGGCACCACAAGCGCGCCACCGTCCACGCGCACGCCGTCCGCCAGCAGTTCCCACGCGCCCGCGAAGGCGTCCGCCCGCGTGAACAGGCAGCGGTTCCACAGCTCGGCCTCACCCGTGGCGGCGTCGGCGGTGGTGACGACGAATGGACGATGCACATGCGCCACCGCGATCAGCTTGGGCGTCGGCTCGCGCTGGACGCCGATCAGTCCGTTGCAGCAGAACGGACCCGAGTTCGGTTGTTCGTCGAAGTCGCCGCCATACGCAATGAAGCGATCGCGCGTGCCGTCGGGGAGGATGCGGTCGGTGTACTTCCAGAGACCCTGGTCCACCCAGTCCCACACAAATCCGCCGCAGTTGACGGGCGACGACCAGAACGCCTCCCAGTACTCCTTCAGGTTGCCCGGCGAGTTGCCCATCGAATGCGCGTACTCGCACACGATGTGCGGATGGCGCGCATCCTGGATGATCTTGTTGCCCCGGAAGAGCGGTGCCTCGGCACGTTTGCCCTCGCCCCATTCCGCGCGCTCGCGCACGTAGTCTGGCGATGGATACATGATCGAGTCGATGTCGCAGAACGGACGTCCCGTACCGCTCGCGTAGTCGCGTCCCCGCGTACGCCTCCTCGAACCCCTCGCCAGGTCCCGCCTCGTTGCCGAGCGACCAGCAGAAGACCGAAGGATGGTTGCGGTAGTTCTGCACGTTGCGCGCGTTGCGCTCAACGATCGGCTTCACCCACTGCAGCTGTCGCCCGATTCCATCTTTCTTGAATCCCATTCCGTGCGACTCCACGTTCGCCTCCGCCATAACGTAGATGCCGTAGCGGTCGCAGAGCGCGTACCAAGTGTGGTGGTTCGGATAGTGACTCGTGCGCACGGCGTCGATGTTGTGCTGCTTCATGAGCAGAATGTCCTTCATCATCGATGCCATGGTCACTGCGTGCCCTTCCTCAGGCGTCGTCTCGTGCCGGTTCACGCCCCGCACCTTCATCGGCTGCCCGTTGAAGTAGAGCACGTTACCGCGGATCTCCACCTTCCGCACGCCAACCTTGCATGTGCGCACGTCCTCGCCCGCCTTCACCACGAGCGTATAGAGGTAAGGATCCTCGGCAGACCACAGGCGAGGCGATGAAAGGTGAAGGGTGAAGGGTGAAAGATGAAGTGTGGAAGAATTCTCTGGCGTGAAGTTTGCCACCAGGTGGTAGTCGGCATCGTAGAGCGCCGCAGAGACGGAGGTGTCGCCGTAGGTTTCCACCTCCACGCGCACGGTGGCGGACGCGCAGGAGCGCGTCCCTCCCGCAACGGCCCCCTCTTGGGAGGGTCGCGCTCCCGCGCGACCGAAATCAACGTCCGTCTCCACGCGGAAATCCTTCACGCCGTCCTTCGGCACGGCGAAGAGCGACACGTCGCGGAACAGCCCCGACATGCGGAACATGTCCTGATCCTCCAAGTATGACCCGTCGCACCACCGTAGCACCTGGACGCAGAGTACGTTGGGATGTTGAGATGTTGAGACGTTGAGATGTTCCGTGATGTCGAACTCCGCCGGCAGGCGGGCGTCCTCCGTGTAGCCCACAAACTTGCCGTTCAGCCACACGTAGGCTGCCGAGTCCGCGCCGTCGAAGCGCAGGATCACGCGACGCCCCTTCCAGCCGGACGGCACGGCGAACGTGCGCCGGTAGCTGGAGACGGGATTGTAGTTCGTGGCGCCGGTCACGAAGTCGCGTATGACGGGCGGATCCTTCTTGAAGGGATACGTCACGTTCGTGTAGTGCGGCACGCCGTAGCCGCGCATCTCCACGCACGACGGCACGTCGATCGTCTGCCAGTCCGAGTCGTCGAAGTCCGCGCGCTCGAACCCCTTCGGCTTCTGCGCGGGCTCGCCGCACCAGTGGAAGCGCCAGAAGCCGTTTAGCGACATCACCCACTTCGACGTCGGCTCGTCTGACGTGAACGCCTCCTCCACGGACGCGAGCGGCATCGAGTACGTGCGCGCAGGCAGACGGTTGATCTCGTTGACCTGCGGATCCTCCTCCGGAGGCGCCGCAAAGGCAACAGTGCCTGCCACAAGCGCAGATGCGAAGAAATAGCGCGACGAGAAAATGCTGGCTTTAGTTTTCATGGGCATCATTGTACCAAATCCCTGCCCGTCCAGCCAACTTGACGGCAGCCCTATTGCCATGCCCATAATCATTCCTAATACGGCAGCACTATTGCCATACCGCCATTCCTAATAGTATACTTACGGCATGATTCGCTCGCGCTATAACCTTGTCCATGCCCTCGCCGCTACAGCCGTGCTGATGTTCGTCGTCTTCGCGCAGGGCTTCTCTGTCTTCTGGAAGCAGTTCATCCACGGCATCAACCTCGACCTCAACCCGACGGCGCTTCTCCAGACCTTCGCTGTCACCGCAGCTCTCTTCGGCACCCTCTGCCTCGTGCTGTGGCTCTCTACTCTCTTTACCAAGAATCACCTTAACGACCCCAATGACCCTAACAACCCTAACGGCCCTAACGACCTTAATGACCTCAATGACTCTAAACACCTTAGTGACCTTAATGACTCTAAACACCTTAAACACCCTAATGACCTTAAACACCTTAAATATGCCATCGCCCTCGCCGCCAGATGGTCGCCCCTAATCATCGCCATCGCGCTTGGTCTCAACTGGCTGTGTTCGGCGGGCATAGAGTTGCTGACCGGCGTCCAGCCGTCGGATCAGGAACTGGTGAAATGCTTCGCCGGCGATTCCTGCCCGCTCGGCATACGGATCGTCCTCGGCCTCCTCGTCCTGTTCGAGGCGCCACTCCTGGAGGAACCGCTCTTCCGTGGCATCATATTCCGCGGCCTCCAATCCGCCATCCCTACCTGGGCCGCCATGGCCGTATCCGGGTTCCTCTTCGCCATCGTCCACGTGAACGCGGCGTCTTTCATCGCGCTCTGGTTCCTCGGAATCGCCTTCGCGGAGCTTTACAGGCGCACGGGCACGCTCCTCGCTCCTATGACGGCCCACGCCCTATTCAACGCCACAAACCTCGCCCTTCTTCCATTTCTCGCGCCGTGACAGTTGCCAACGCGGCCGGAATCTGCTAAAATATTCCAACTTTTCAAAACCACAAGGAGACTATCAGATGTCAGGTCACAGCCACTGGGCCACAATCAAGCGCGCGAAAGGCGCGGCCGACGCGAGAAAGGCGCGGCCGACGCGAAGAAGGGCAAGATCTTCTCGAAGCTCGGCAAGGAAATCACCATCGTCGTGAAGGCCAAGGGCGGCGATCCGAACACCAATCCTACCCTGCGCACGCTCATCGCCAAGGCGAAGGCCGCGCAGATGCCTAACGACAACATCGAGCGCGCCATCAAGAAAGGCACGGGCGAACTGGAGTCCGCCGCGCTCGTGGACGCCACCTACGAAGGCATCAAGGGCGGCATCGCCATCGTCGTCACTGTACTCACCGACAACAAGAACCGCGCCGCCGCAGAAGTCGGCAACGTGTTCAAGAAGAACGGCACCGAGCTCGCCAAGCAGGGCAGCGCGGCGCGTCTCTTCGACCGCATGGGCCAGATCATGATCCCGGCGGCCGACGGCCTGGACGAGGACAAGGTGATGGAAGTGGCCCTCGAGGCCGGCGCCGAGGACGTCCTTTCCGAGGACGGCGGCTTCACCGTCAAGTGCCAGCCCTCCGACTTCACCACCGTGCTCGAGGCCATCAAGGGCGCCGGCATCGCGGTCGACGAGGAGAACTCCGAGGAGCGCGCGCTCATCCCCAACATGACCGCTCCCGTGGACGACGTCGCCGTCGCCAAGGCCATCAACAAGTTCGTCGAGATGCTCGAGAACCTCGAGGACGTGCAGGACGTCTACACCAACATGGAGACGTCGGACGCCGTGGACGCCGCGCTCGAAGCCGAGGGCTGATTGCCATGAAGCTCGAACACATCGGCTACAACGTCGCCGAGCCCCAGAAGCTCATGGACTGGTGGTGCGCGAACCTGGGATTCAAGCAGGTTCACCCTGCGTTCATCGTGGACTCCACCGGCCAGATGGCAATCGAGTTCTACAACAACCCTGCAGCCCCGGTTCCAGACTGGGCGAACACGTCGCCTCTCGCGATGCACATCGCGTTCCTTTCGGACGATGTCGACGCAGATGCAAAGCGCCTCGTGGCCGCCGGCGCCACCCTCCTCGAGACCGTCCACAAGGAAGGCTTCGACATGGTGATGCTGCGCGATCCGTTTGGCATGGCCATACAGTTCGTCAAGCGCGGGAATCCGATCTTGCTGTGAAAAGGATTCACTTCCAGGGAATAGGCGGCGTCGGCATGGCCGGCGTCGCTTTTCTTTTGAAGCGCCGCGGCTTCGACGTGTCGGGCTGCGACAAGTACGCCTCGCCCCGCACGCGCTGGCTGGAGGCGAACGGCATACCCGTCGCTCTCGGACATTCCCCTTCCCACCTTGCCGACATCGACGAGCTCGTAGTCACGCCCGCCGTCCCGCAGTCCGACCCCGAACTCTCCGCCGCGAAGGGTCTGTCCCCACAGATCCGCATCCGCTACCGAGGAGAGGTCCTGGCCGAGCTCGTGAACGCCTCTGACGGCATCGCGGTCTGCGGCACTCACGGCAAGACGACTACAGCCACATTCACAGCCCGCCTGCTCCAGGCCCTGGGGACTGACCCTTCATGGTGCATCGGCGGCGAGACCGGAGACATGCCAGTCGCCAGCGAGGGGACAGGCCCTCTCGTCGTGGAGGCGGACGAATCAGACGGCACCTTGGCGCTCTACCGTGCGCATACTCTCGTCATCACGTCCATAGATTTCGACCACCCGGAGCATTTCAAGTCCGTTGAGGACTACCATGCCTGTTACGACACTGCGGCAACGGCGGCGATGGACGTGATCCGCGCATGGGAACTCGACCCATCCGACTGGCCAGAGCTGGAACACCTCGTCATCGGCCGGCACAACGTGATGAACGCACGCGCCGCCATCGAGGTGGCACTGAGGCGCGGCCATTCCCGCGAGGCAATAGCCGCATCCCTGCCCACCGCCCTCTCTGAACTCCCAGACCGCCGCTTCGAACGCATCTGGCCCCCACGCCCCTCAACTTCTCAACTCCTCAACATCTCAACATCTCAACTCCTCAACTCCTCAACATCTCAACTCCTCAACTCCTCAACATCTCAACTCCTCAACGCCTCAACATCTCAACCGTCAATCACGGTCTACACCGACTACGCGCACCATCCCGCCGAGCTGAAGTGCGCCGTAGGCATGGCGGCGGAGCTCAAGCCCAAGCGGCTCCGCGTCCTCTTCCAGCCGCACCGCTACAGCCGCACGAAGGCCTTGCTCGACGAGTTTCCACCTGCCTTCGCCGAGGCGGACGAGGTGGTGCTGATACCAGTCTATCCCGCCTTCGAAGAACCCATCCCCGGCGGCGACATCGCCGACCTCTACAAGTCCTTCCGGGAGGGTCGCAACTTGTTGCGACCGATTGCATCCCGGGAGGGTCGCGCTCCCGCGCGACCGATTGCATCCCGGGAGGGTCGCGCTCCCGCGCGACCGCCAATCCTTGCACGCAGCGCGGAAGAGGCCTGGCGACACGTCCTCCTCTCCGCCGCCCCCGGAGACCTTATCCTCCTTGCTGGTGCCGGCGACATCATCAACCTCGTCCCGCAAATCAAACAAGACCTCTCCAGCAACTCTCAACGTCTCAACATCTCAACACCTCAACACCTCCCTACATATCAACTCTCAACTCTCTCCTTCTTCCGCACTGGCGGCGCAACGGTCGGTGGCGGCGAGCGGACGATCGTCGGCATGGGGTCGAACACATGGTTCAGCGACTGCGTCACCGACATCGAAATCGTGCGCGCTCCCACGTCCGAACAGAACCATCCGCTTTCCAAGGGGATCCAGGCAGGCGTTCCCGGAGCATCTCTCCTCGATGATCACCCGGAACTCGCTTTCATGGCAGGAATCCCGGGCACGATCGGTGGCTGGACAAAGATGAACGCCGGCGCGTTCGGCGACTCCTTCGGCAACTATGTCGACCACGTGGTCGTAGACGGCAAGACAATTCCGCATGACGCTTGCGGCTTTGGCTACCGGACCTCGGCCATTGATGGGCTAATCACCGAGGTGTGGCTAGCAGACCTTAACAAACTTAACGACCGTAACGACCTTAACGACGTTAAAGACCTTAAGACCGCCAAGGACTACCTCGCGCGGCGGAAAAATTTTCCGCCGCGCACCTGCGGCAGCGTCTTCAAGAACCCTTCGCCAGACATGCCGGCAGGCCGATTGCTGGACGAGGCCGGCGCAAAGTCCATGCGCGTAGGCGGCGCATACGTATGGAGCGAGCACGCCAACGTGATCGTTGCGGGCGAGGGCTGCACGTCGTCGGACATTCTCGCCCTTGCGCGTCTCATGGCCCGCGCGGTCTTTTTCCGTTCAGGCATCCGCCTCGAGCCGGAAATCCGCGGCCTAGAGGTCTAACGCTATCCACGCCATCAAGAAATCGACTATCCCCTGCTGGCGAGCTGCAGGAATCTCCACGCCGCGCGGCACCTTCCACCACTTTGCAAGACAACCGCGGCAGCAGCACGCGCAAGCGTGCTGCGCGACGAAGACGGGATGCCCGCGCATGGGCGTCTGCCTGCCGTCATTGGGCGGGTTGGCAGGAGCGAGGCGCGTTCGGACAAAGTCCTCGCAATGCCTTCGAATCGTCTCCATCCCCTTTTCTGCGATATAGCTCCGATCCGAATCCGAAAGATGGAACCGGCTGCGGAACCTAGATTTTCTCAGCCGCTCAAACGCCTTTTCGTAGTTCTCTTGGCCCACCATTATGCCTCGGTGCTCCCGGCCCGGCCGCGAAACTTGTCCACGAGCATCGCAATGGCTCCGTCGCCAGTCAGGTTGCATGCGGTTCCCATGCCGTCCAGCGCCATGTAGACCGCAATCATGATGGCGTAGCGCTCGGGCGAGAATCCAAGCGCAGCCTCCGCGATCGAGGCGCACGCGAGAACGACGCCGCCGGGGACGCCAGGCGATGCGACAGCAGTCACGCTGACCATCAGTATGTACTCGGTATATGCGACGAGCGGTAGCGATTCGCCGGCAAGCACCGCGAAGCCTGCCGCGTATATGACCATGTTCGCCATCGAACCCGCAAGGTGGACGTTGGCGCAGAGCGGAATCACAAGTTCAGCCGTCTCCTCAGAGACTCCGTTCTTGCGTGTCTGCGCAAGCGTGTATGGAATAGTGGCGGCAGAGGAACAACACCCCCATCCCGTGAGATAGGCGGGCAGCATCGTCCAGAGCGCCTTGAGCGGATTCCGCCGCGTTACGATTCCGGCGATTGTGAACTGCACGATCAGCACGACGGTGGTGGTGGCGAGCGCAACGCCCATGATCTTAATGCATCCGCCGCCCACGAGCGCGAGACGTCCGCTACCGGTGAGGTCGGCCATCGTCGCGAGCACGTAGAACGGCAGGAGCGGCACGAACACCGTGCTGAGGGCGCGCGACACGATGTCGCGAAGCTCGTGTGCAGCGCGCTCCAGCACCTCGGCCTTCGACGAGATGATGCCGAGGCCGACCAGGAACGCGACCGCCAGCGCCGTGGTGACACCCATTACCGGAGGGATCTTGATAGAGAAGTACGCTGGGAAGGTTCGCGTAGCGGCTTCCTGGAACCCGCCCGACATGATCACCGGGAACACGCCGCACGCCACGCCGTATGCGAAGTATCCCGCAAATAGCGTAGAAGCGTAGGCGATTCCCATCGTGAGGAGGAGCGTCCTGCCCGCCGTGCGGCCAGTGTCCGCGATGGCTGGCGTCACCAGGCCGATTATTATGAACGGCACGAAGAACTTGATGAACTGGCCAAACGTGTCGCGGAAGCAGTTCAGCGACCGCATGACCCAGTCCGGCGAGACGAGTCCTATCGCCGCGCCGAGCGCGATCGCGATGAACAGCTTAGGCAGAATCCCTATCTTGATTTTCATGAATCACCGGTCTGCGCCAAAGTCACCGGCCAAGCTCTGCCGAGCGGTCGCTTGCGGCCTTGAGCGTGGCGGCGACGATCTTCTTGAAGTCGCTCGCGCGCATCACGTCCATGCCTGCCGCCGTCGTGCCGCCAGGCGTGGCGACGCCGGAGATGAACGTCTCAAGGTCCGCACCGCTCTGGCGCAGGTATGCCGCCGTGCCGAGCATCGTCTGCTCCGCGAGGAGGCGGGCGGCGTCCGGCGGCAGGCCGAGCGCACGTCCCCCTTCCGCCATGGCCTGCTCCATGAACGCGAAGAAAGCAGGGCCGGAGCCAGAGAGCGCGGTGACCGCGTCGAAGTTGCGCTCAGGCAGGACGACCGTGCGCCCTGCGCCGTTCAGTATCTTGGCGACGCGCGCGACGTCCGCCTTCGTAGCGTTGGAGGCGGGGCAGATCGCGCACATGCCCTCCTTGGCGCGAAGCGCAAGGTTCGGCATCACGCGCACGAGGCGCACGTCGCGGCCAAGCGCCTTCTTCAGGGTGGCGAGCGACTTGCCGGCGGCGATGGATACGACGAGCGTCTTCTTCGTGAGCAACGGCTTCACGTCGGCGGCAAGCGCGGCGAGATCCTGCGGACGCACCGCAAGGAAGATCACGCGCGCTGACTTCGCCACGTCCTTCGCGTCAGGCGTGGTGCGCACGCCGTACCTCTTCGCGAGCTCCTTCGCGCGCGCGGGCACCTTCTCGGCCATCAGCACGGCCTGTGGGTCAAAGTCCTTCTGCAGGGCGGCGGCGGCGAGGATGCCCTCCGCCATCTTGCCTGCGCCAAAGAATCCAAGTGTGGTTTTCATGCGCAACAGTATACCATTTCCGGACGGCCAACGGAAGACGATCGCGAGATCACCGGCACGCCTTGAACACGCGCGTCAGCTGCGCGGCTTGGTTTTCGTTGAGGCGTCCCGTCGGACGGTCGATCGCCAAGTCGATCGTGACCGCGCCGCCGTTCTTCAGGATCGGGCTCATCCACTCGATCCACTGGCGATCCTCGTAGCGGCACTCCGGACGACCCCAGAACGACCCGGCGAAGGTCAGCACATGCCACTGGCGGTCGTCGAACCAGCGCGCGCCGCACGACTCCTTCAGCGGCTCGTTGATCTCGCCGGCCAGGTAATCGCCCGCCAGCGTCCACCGGCGGACAGGCGAGCGCACGCCCTCGTTGAACGCCACCACGGCGTCTGGATTGCCGCGCTTGACGGCGGCCGTGTAGAGCTCGGCGATCTCGTCGTTGAAGCGAATCCAGCGATAGCTTCCGTCAAACCACCAGCCTGCGACGTCCTTCCCGTACCGGCGGCTCCACTCCTCGATCACCTCGGCCCAGCGCCGGGCCGCCGCGACGTTGATCACGCGGTCATGGTTTTCCTTCTCGGCCGGGAAGCCGAAGGCCTTCACGGCGTGAAGATCGCGGTTCGGTGTCTGGCACGGCAGGTAGAGCATGACCTTGATGCCGCTCGGCTTCAGGGCGGCGATCAGTTCCGCCGGGATGTCGCGCGTCGAGCAGTGGGAACCCTTCGGATAGCCGCAGATGCGCTCGTACGTGTCGTTCGGCGAGCACATGTAGCCCGAGTTCTGACCGAGGGTGATGCAGAACCAATCCGGACGCATCTCAGCAATCTGCTTCGCCAGTCCCTGAACATCGCATTCTCCGATGCGGTCGAACATGTCCTTACCGACCAGGTAGTGCGCAAACGCGCCGCAACCGCCAGACATCCAGTCCGTCGCCGGATTGCGCGGATGGTTGACGAGTCCCCAGTCCGCGCGCTCAAAGATCCGCGAGGAGGCCACGAGGCCCTCCGAGTCGACGATGTTCACGAAAAACATGACGGCGTCTTCGGGAACGGATACCGAGAGACGTCCGGATTTGTCCAGATCCTTCACCTCCGCCACCTGCCACTTCCGCTTCATCAGCAGCGGATTCGGGTCGCATGTGCACAACAGTTCCGCCCGCGCCACCGTGCGCCCGTGCGCGTCGAATGCGGCCCGCAGGACGACGCCCTTATCCAGCCACGCGTGCGTCACGTCGATTAGCGGCTTCCCGTCCTTGCAGATCGCGTTGGCCATTACCGTAATTTCCTTCGGATCGCCGGCCGGAGGATGCGCGTGCGGCATGTTGAGCTTGAGCGAGAGATTGAGCGGCACCGTGCGGTCCAGCATGTTGCAGCTCCTGCGGACCGTATCCAGCGGATAGAAGCGGTCGTTCGTGCCGCAGCACCAGAGATAGGGAATCCGCGCCCCGCCCGCCGGGCTGTCGTAGAAGTTCTTCGCGTCCCACAGCGCATACCAGGCGCGCAGCTTCTCGCCGCCGCCGCCCATCGTGTGCCACGCGGGGTTGAGTTCGTAGAAACCGCAGCCGTATACGGGCGCAGCGAACCGGAAGCGGTCGTCGACCGAGCCGACGATGCTGCTCAGGTAGCCGCCCCAGCTGATGCCCGTCAGGCCGATGCGAGACGCATCAACCTCCGGGCGGGCGCGCAAGAACGAGTGGCAGCGCATGACCGCCGCGACCGCATGATACGTCCACTGATCCCGGATGGGTTCGCCGATCTGCGCAACGGAACTGCCCCAGCCGGAAGGTCCCGACCACTCATGGCGCGGATGCGGTTTGCCGTCGCGCTCGCCCTGCGGAATGCCGCCGCACGTGTCCATCGCGATCGCGGCGTACCCGCGGTCGTTCCACGTCTTCACCCACTTGGCAAAGGCTGTGCCGCCGCCGCCGTGCACGAGCACCATCGCCGGCACCTTGCGATCCGCACAGGCGCCTTCGGGAAGCCCCCACCACGCGAAGACGCGCGTCGGCTTGCCCTTCAGCGGCTCTCCCTCTATGAAGATCGGCTCGACGCCCTGAACGCGTCCGTAATCGTTCGAGCACGGAATCGTCACGGGGAACGTACGCGGAGTCTGGTTGAGGGCCTTGATGTCCCAGAGCGCACGGCTACCGCGCGGCAGGTCGCATTCTGGCGTCGTCTCCGCCCACCCCGTCAGGACGAACAGCCCAACCACCGTCAGCGCAACAAACAGAGCGTTGAGTGGCATTGACCATTGTCTAGTCATGGGCTGTTCCTTTCTATCTCACGCCTTTCCGTCGGAGAAGTCCTTGACGAGATGGCGGTGAAGCATCTGCTCGTACATCTTGATATACTCGCGGGCGCACGCTTCGTGGTTGAAGCGCGTAAGCGATTCCGTCATGATGCGCGAGATTTCCGACGCTCGCACGCTGGCAGGAAGCGACCAGAACTCCATCGCCTGGTCCATGGCCCAGAAGAGGCCGTTGGAGTCGTAGGTGTCGAAGCGGAAGCCATTGCCGACGTGCCGCGCCGTGTCGAGCGGCTCCACGGTGTCGTGCAGGCCTCCTGTATTGTGGGCTATGGCGAGCGAGCCGTAGATCGGCGCCTGCATCTGCGGCAGGCCGCACGGCTCGAAGAGGGACGGCATGAGGAGGAAGTCGGACGCCGCGAAGCCGAGCTGCGAAAGGCGTCCGTCGAAATCGTGCACCGCGAGGCGATTGCCGATGTTGTGGAAGCTGCGGATGTCCCAGAACGGCTGCTGGAAGGCGCCGTTGGCGATGATCGCGATCTGCGCGCCTTGCGCCCAGTACTTGTCCAGGAAGCGGTAGCAGATGTCCGAGAGGAGCTGCGGCCCCTTCTGGACGGGATCGAGGCGCGACGGCCAGAAGAAGAGCGGCGCGTCGGGGTTCTCCTCCAGGCCAAGCGCGTGCTGGAGGGCAAGCTTGTTCTTGCGCTTCGCCTCCACATGATTGTCCGGGCCGTAGCGGAACGGGATCTTTTCGTCGATCGCAGGATTGTCCGTCGGATCTGGAGCGTTGAGGATGCCCGCCGCGCAGCCGGCGTGGAACTTGTTGCGTATCTCGCTGCGGATGGAGTCGGGGATGAAGTCGTGCCAACCGTCTACGATCTCCTTCAGGAACGTCGGGGAAACCGTGTTGATGAAGTGGGCGGCGAAGATTCCGGAGGCCTGAAGGTCGACCGGGTTCGTGTCGCGCGACTCGAAGTAGTTGTACGGCGGACGCGAGAGGTAGAGGTTCTGCCAGAACTCGGCGGCGTCGATGCCTGCGTCCTCCACCTCTGCGAGCGTGAGCTTGTGCGTGTGGATGTTGTGGACGGTGAAGAGGCAGGGGATGCCCATGCGGCGGGCGGCGGCGGGGATGAGGCCCGTCATCCAGTCGTTGCAGTGGATGAGGTCCGGCTGCACCTCGGGGATGAAGTGGTTGATCACCTCGCGCTGGAAGGCGAGCGCGAGCTTCGGGTTCGCGCCGCTCTGGGAATAGACGCGGTCGCGGTAGTAGAAGCAGCGGTCCTCGGCGAGGTGGATGCGGTCGCTCGTCATGCGGCTCTTGTACACGCGCAGCTCGTCGGCGACGAGCTGGCCCGTCTCCTCGTGGAACATGCGCCTGTAGTGCGGCAGCGCCACATGCACGTCGGCCCCCAGGTCGAAGAGCGCCGCCACGAGCGACGCCGACACGTCGGCCATGCCGCCGGCCTTCGCGCTCATCTTGCCCGCCAGGTTCCCCATGCCCTCCGGCAGATACGTGATCTCCGGAGTGACGATCAGGATGCGCGGCTTCTTCGACGTTCTCCTCATGATGCGCGCTCGATAAGCTTCACGTGGCCGCGCTTCACGATGTCGTCCGGCTTGATGGCGGCCAGCGCGTCAAGGAAGGCGATCTGGTATGATCCTGGTGCGGACGTCTTCGCGGCGGCGATCTCGCCGGCCACTGCCGTGACGAGCGCGGTCGCGAGCGTCGCCTCCCAGCGGGCCTTGCTGCCTAGCGTGCCGAGGAAGGCGGCCCCGAACACGCCCTGCGCAGTGCCGACGCCGGCCACGCGCGACATCATCGGCGAGCCGTTCGAGATCGCCACCACAGGCGCGCCCTCTCCTGCCACGTAGTCCGTCTCGCCGGTCACCAGCACGGCCGCGCGAGTGACGCCAGCGAGGCGCGTGGCCTGCACGATCGTCTCGTCGCTCGACGCGGTCGACTCCATGCCGCGGCACATCGAGGTCTCGTTGCCAGCTAGGAAAAGTATCTCCGACGCGTTGCCGCGGATCATCGCCGGGAAGCGCCGGAGCAGCTCCTTGGCGATGAACGTCCTCAGCGGCAGTATTCCCACAGCCACGGGATCGAGCACCCACGGCTTGCCGTTCATGTTCGCATGCGACACCGCTGCGCGCATCACCTCGGTCTGGGCCTTCGTGACGGTGCCGGTGTTGACGAGAAGGCTGTCCGCCAGCTTCACGAACTGAGGGACCTCGCTCATGTCCTCTACCACCGCCGACGACCCGCCGAGCGCCAGTAGCGCGTTCGCAGTGAAGTGCGCCGCCACGTGTTCGCTCAGGCAGTGCACCAGCGGCCGCTTCGCGCGCAGCGCATCAAGCGCGTCCGCCGCCGTCCTCAGGACGGAAGCCGCCGTGACGCCGGTCTTCTTCTCCGGCGCCTTCTTCTTCCTCACGATCATCTCGTCGCTCGAGATGTCGTCCATGTCTTGCAGTTGCTCTTTGGCCATAACTATCTCCTCTTTGGCATGCCTAGCACGCCGCAGTTCTGCCCAATATGATACGAAAACTTTATCGCTTCGTAAACGTAATTTTTTGCCCTCTCCACGGCGTCCCCCAGCGAGGTGCCGAGCGCGAGTCCCGCAGCTATCGCCGCTGCGAGCGTGCAGCCCGTGCCGTGCGTCGATACGGGCTCCTTCACGCGAGGGCACGTGAAGGAGCAGAACCGCCGCCCGTCGTAAAGCACGTCCTCCGCGGCGCCGTCCGACGAATGCCCTCCCTTGACGAGGACGGCACAGCGAAACTTCCGCGCGAGCGTCTTCGCGGCAAGCCGCACGTCTGCCGCCGTTCCGATCTCGTCGCCCAGCAGCACCTCCGCCTCGGGCAGGTTCGGCGTGATGACCGTCGCGAGCGGCAGCAGCCGCTCGGCGAGCGCCGCAGCCGCGTCGTCCGCCAGCAGCTTCGCCCCGCTCGTCGCCACCATCACGGGATCGATCACCTTCTTGACGCGCGGACGCGCCGCGAGCTTCTCAGCCACAACCTCGATAACGTCGACCGTCGCGAGCATGCCCGTCTTGAGCGCCCTCACGCCGTACATCTCGAAGACGGCGTCCAGCTGAGCCGCGACGAACGCGGGCGGCGCCACGTGCACGGCGCGCACTCCGCGCGGGTTCTGCGCGGTGAGCGCCGTGAGCACCGTGCAGCCGTGAAGGCCGTAGGCGTGGAACGCGCGCAGGTCAGCCTGGATGCCGGCGTTGCCGCCGGAATCGCTGCCGGCTATCGTCAGGGCGCAAGGAAACGTCGCCGTCCTGGCTTCCTTGAGGCTCGTGGGGGTTCCCTTGGCAAGCATTTCGACGCATCTCCTAGAACTCGAAGTAGAACAGCCGCGTGATCATGTAGCCGAGCATCAGGATCAGCAGGAACGATATGATCACGCTCCGCTGCGTGGCGCGGCCAACGCCCACCGCGCCGAGACGGGTGGCGAATCCCTCGTGGCAGCTCACGGCGCCTATCACGACGCCGAACACCGTCGCCTTCAAGAGGCCGACGAAAAGATCCTTCAGCTCGGCGATCGACATCGCACTCGCCATGTACTGACGGAAAGGCACGTTCAGCTGCGTGTAGCCGACGAGGCCGCCGCCGATCACGCCCAGCACGCACGCGTAGAAGGCAAGGATCGGCGACATCACGAGCAGCGCGCCCATGCGCGGCGCGGCAAGGTACCGCACCGGCGAGATGGACATCGTCTCGAGCGCAGCCACCTCGTCGTTCACCGTCATCGTGCCCAGCTCCGCGGCGAGCGCGGACCCAACGCATGCCGAGAGGCAGATGCCCGTCACGAACGGCCCCATCTCGCGTATGAGCGAGATCATAACCGCCGCGCCAAGGTAGACCTCCTGGTTGAAGCGCCGCAGCGCCAGCCCGACCTGGAGACCCAGGATCATGCCGGAGAACAGCCCGACCACCGTAATGACGGGCAGCGTCCTGATTCCCGTCGTGTAGAACTGCCGCACCATCGCCGCGCGCGAATCGCGCCTCACCACGGTCGCCGGCAGGTAGCCAAGCGACTCAAGCGCCAGGCACGTTCCACGCCCGATGTTGGCGAACAACGACACAAAATGACGCCAGCAGGAACCAAGCCACCCTGCCGCCGCGTCATCGAAAGTTGACTCTCGTGTTACGACCATTGCCGTGCCATTATACCACAATTTCCGTGAAGCGTCGGAATCTATTGAATCGAAAGAAGCTCATTTAACTCCTGCCGCCGCCCATCCACCGGCTCCGACACCCCTTCCCTCTGTACGGATGCGTCGGGCTGTACGGATACGTCGGGCGGCCTCGCGTCGGCATTTGACTTCTTGGCGAACAACCTTACCCTGCACCCACCTATGGACGCCAAGGCAAAAGCAAGAACGATTGCCAAAACTATTCTACGCGAGACAGACATTTGCCTTTTCAAGCCTCTTCTGGAGCGTCTTGACATCCAGTTCGCGCGGCGTGCAGCCCTTCAGCGCCGCGAGTCCGGCCGCCGTGCCGGCGGCCTCGCCCGTCACGAAGCACGGGCAGATGAGCCGGAAGGTGTCGATCGTGTCGGGGGCGCCGAGCATGCGGCCCGCGCACAGCACGTTGTCAACGCCTTTCGGCAGCAGCTGGCGGTACGGCACGTAGAGCGGCGCCTTGTGCGCGCCGTCCGCGCCGAACATGCCCACCGTGTCGTCCGGGCGCTTCCCTTCGCGGTACACCGCGCGGTCCACGATCGTCTCTGCGTCGATGAGCCGCGATGCGCGCGGCCCGATCTGCGAGCACGTGTTCGCGATGAACACCTCCTCCCAGCCAGGCGTCTTGCGCATCTCGGCCACGTGTTCCCACCATTCCTTGCGGAAGCCGATCTCCGCCGCCGTGAGGTCGCGAACGTCGAGCCCGTTGCCCTTCGGCCCCGTGCCCGTGTTGCCCCACCACGTGCAAGGGTTCGCCTCGTTGGAACGCATTGGCCACTTGCCGGGCAGCCTCTTGCCGTCCGCTCCCTTCGGCGGCTCCTTGGCCCAGATGCGATCCATGTTGCCGAGCCGCACCACGTGCCCGATGCCGTGCGTGATCTGGCGGTAGTCTCCGCCTGCCGCGAAGAGGATGTCCGCGTCGCCGGTGCAGTCAACCACCTGCTTCGCGAGGATCGCATGACGTCCCTGCTTCGACTCGAACACCACGCCCAGCACCTTGTTGCCGTCCTGCACGACGTCCACGCCCCAGCAGTGGAAGAACATTACGATCTTCTCTTCCTCCACCATGCGGTCCATGAGGTACTTCGCGCCCTCGGGATCGACCACGGGTTGCCAGTGGCGGTTCGGCGGCACAGGGCCAGTGCATACGTACGGGCCGAGCGCACGCGCACGCCGCGCGAACTCCTCGGTGAGCCCCTTCGTCACGAGCCGATACTTGCCGTCCACGAGGTATGAAGTGCAGAGCATGATGAGGACCATGCCGTTCGTGAAGAGTCCGCCCAAGGAGCCGTAACGCTCCACGAGCGCCACCTTTGCGCCCGTGCGCGCGGCGGCGATCGCAGCGGCGAAACCGGCAGGGCCTCCGCCCACTACCACCACATCAGTCGGGTGGAACACCGGAATCTCTCGCGCGGGCTGGATGATCTTACCGTCCTTCAGCACGCAGCTCGGCCCGTCATTCATCGTGTGGCCCAGCGGGAAGATGTTCTTCCCGAACCAGACGTTGTCCGGATCGCCAACCGAGCCAGGCGGAAGCAGCTGCTTCGTCTTGACGGCCTCGTCGGCCAGCAGCCCGCCGCCGGCCAGCGCCGCTCCGCCCAGGCCAAGCCTCTTCAGAAACTCTCTTTTCGTGATTTGCATAGGGACTCCTTGTCGCTTGGCTGGTTATTGTATCAATTCCCCGCCCGCCTAGGCAAGGCGCTTCTCGAGCCGCGCGAAGTCCCAGGAGCCGCGCCTGGGCGCCTTGAGGAACTCGTTCGCCTCGGGCTTGTTCGTGAAGCGCATGGACTTCGCGTCGAACAAAAGCTCCTCGCCGGGGAAGCGGAGCGCGATGCAGCCGATGAGCAGCGCCTCGGTGAGCGGCGCCGCGTAGGAGAGCTTCGAGCCGCACTTCTCGATGTCCTTCGCCAGGCACGCCTCCACGAACTCGCGGTAGTGGGAATAGCGGCAGGCCCTGTCGCCTTCGGCGATGGCCGCGGAATACGCGGGACCGTTGCCGGCGATGCAGGACGGGGCGCTAGCGTGGGACTGCCCTATCGTCGTGGCCTTGTCGCCGACGATGATGAGCCCGTTGGTCGGCACGAGCGGATCTATCTTGGCGGGCGGCGTGTAGGGCTTGCCCGCCTTCTTCGCCTTCTTGGCCTTGCCGGCCTCGGTCTTCACGGCGAAGTCGGCGGCAAACTTGGCGAGGCCGGGAACCGCCTGCATGTCCGGCTTGAGGCCGCCGTCGAGCCACACCAGGGTGATTCCGTTAGGCACCCACTTGTTGGGGGCGAACGTCATCTCGATGCGGGATTTCTTTGGATACGCGATCGACACGGGCCCTTCTCCGAACGTGTCGGCCTTCACCTTGACCGGCAGCCCGAGCTCAAGAGCCCAGAACGCCGGGTCGGCGTTGTGCACGGCCATGTCGCCGATCGCGCCGCAGCCGTAGTCCCACCAGCCGCGCCACTTGAACCTGTGGTACGCCTTCGAGAAGCCGTGGTCTGCGCTCGGTCCGCACCAGCAGTCCCAGGCGTTCTTCGCGAAGTTCCCGGGCAGGGGCTCGGGCTTCGCGTACTCCGTCATGCCCTGCGGCCAGATCGGACGATCGCTCCAGCTGTAGATCTCTTTGATGCCGCCCCAGATGCCCGCGTCGCGCAGCGCCTTGTAGCGCCACACTCCCGGATGGCCCTGGTTGCCCATCTGCACCACGCATCCCGTACGGAGCGACGTCTTGAGCATGAGCTCGCACTCCTCAACAGTCCGCGCGAGCGGCTTCTGCACGTACACGTGCTTCCCAGCGTTCATGCAGTCGATGGAGATGTAGGCGTGCGTGTGGTCCGGCGTGCCCACCTGCACCGCCTCGAACTTGTCGCCAAGCGTCCTGAGCATGTCGCGGTAGTCGGTGAACTTCGGGATGCCGGGATACTTCTTCTCCCACCTGTCGAAGGCCGAGGGATCGATGTCGCACACCGCGACGAGGTCGCAACCTGCGCTGATGAGGCTTTCCGTGGCGGAGCCGCCCATGCCGCCGGAGCCGATGGCGGCGATCTTCAGGCGACGCCCCTTCACCTCTCCGGTGAATGCGGACTTGGGGGCGATGTCGTGCCCCGCCGCGCATGCGGCCACGCCGAACGCACCCGCGCCAAGCATGAATCCGCGTCTCGTGACAATTGCTTCGTTCGTCATCATCTTTTTCCTTGTCTTGTTCTTGACTGTCCGTTGCGGCCGAGACCTCGGCCAAAGGTTACGGGCACATTGTACCATCCCTCGGCATCCGTGCCAACTCCGAAAAGCCCAAGAGCGTGAAGAACACTCCCGCGCAGGCAAGGGCGTCGTCTAGCGCGTCGTGGCTATTGACGCCCTCAATGCCCAGCGCCGGGATGAGATTTGCTAGCGCGTGGCTCTTCAGGTCGGGGCGCATGTGGCGCGAGAGCGCCAGCGTGTCGCAAGTTTCCACGTTCTCTGGCGCGAAGGAGAGATCGAACTTCCTGCACTCCTGCCCCACCATCCGCAAATCGAACTGGGCATTGTGCGCGACAAGCAGCGCATTGTCGCCGACGAACTCGAAAAACCGGAGCATCGCATCTTCCGGCGCGAGGCCGTGCTCATGCAGGAAGTCGAGCGAAAGGCCATGCACCATTTCCGCCCACGGGTTCATCTCGCACGTCGGGCAGAGGTAGAGCGAGAGCGTGCGCGTCATCGTTCCGTTCACGTATTCCACGGCGGCGATCTGGCATATCTCGTCATACGGCCTTCCGCCGGTCGTCTCCGTGTCGAACACCACCACCCGCCCCGATCGGGCGTACTCCACCAGCAGCGGCAACGTGCTGTCCCTTATTTTCATTGCTTGCACCTCGTACCTAGAGGTACTTCCTCACCGTGTTGCGGCTCACGTCCAGCGCCTCGGCGGCGCGCGTCAGGTTCTGCCCGTACTTCTCGTACACGCGGCGGACATGGAGCCGCGTGGCCGCCTCGAGGTTGTCGGGGACGCGGCCCGACCTCAACTCCAGCCCGCCCGACAGCCCCGCGTTCATCTCCTTGTGTTCGCGCATGAGCGCGGCGAAATCGTACTCCTCCAGCGCCGTCGCCCGGTCGAGGATGTTGATCAGCTCGCGCACGTTGCCGGGATAGTCGTAGTCAATGAGCGCGGAGATCTGATCTTCCCGAAGCACATGATTGCCGTGGAACTTGCGCCACCAGGCGTTGGCGATGACCGGGATGTCGTCCTTGTGCTCGCGCAGGGACGGCGTCCTGAGCTGCACCACGTTCAGCCGCTGATAGAGGTCTTCGCGGAACTTCCCCTCGCACACGAGGCGCGGCAGGTCGCGGTTCGTCGCCGTGATGAGCCGCACGTCGCACGTCAGCTCCTCCCTGCCGCCAAGGCGCATGAAACGGCCTCCCTCCAGAACGCGCAGCAGGAGCGCCTGCACCTCCAGCGACATCTCGCCGATCTCGTCGAGGAAGAGCGTCCCGCCGTCCGCCTGGAGGAACAGACCGTCAGTGCGCTCCACTGCATTCGTGAACGCGCCGCGCTCGTGCCCGAAAAAGCGGTCCTCCAGCAGGTCCTGCAGTTGAACGCGACGAACGGCATTTTCCGGCGCGGGCTCTTCGTGTGGATCTGCTGCGCGACGGTCTCCTTGCCCGTGCCGCTCTCGCCGAGGATGAGGACTCGCGCGTGCTCGTGCGCCGCAACGCGATTGATGCGATCCTGCAGCGTCGCTATCACCTGGCTTTTGCCCAGCAGCTCTCGCCCGCCGTAGCGGTCGTAGTGCGCGACCGCAGCCTTGACATGCGGCTCCCACGCGCAAGGCTTCACCCCGTTCGCCAGATAGCGTACCGTCGTCGCGTATAGCGACTCGTCCTGGTAATTGCGATAACAGAACTGGGCCGTGTCGATCAGTGTGAGGTAGGCACGGAAGTCTGAGGCCCGATCACGCGTCCCGCGTGCCCCTGCCGATGCCACGAACGGCATGAACTCTTTTACATCCACGCCAAAAGCCTTGCCCACCTCCTCGAGCAGTGTACCGGTAGGGGCACGCGTCCCGCGTGCCCGCTCTTCCAACACACCCTCCAGCTGGTCAGCGATCTCCTCCGGCATCTCTAGCGCACTGATCCATTCCACCTCCACGCCCTTTGCCTTCAGTTTCGCGAGAGCATTGGCAAGCGCCTCAGGGTCGCCGCTCAGCGACACGCCAAGAATATAGATGCGCTTCCAGCGCGGCGCGCCGCGCTCGGCGGCGAGTTCCCCAAGCAGCTCGGGGAGACGCCTCCGGCTCACGCCAAGAACCTCCGCGTTGCCGCCCAGCGCCTTGAGCGCCACCGCCGCTGCGGCCACGTATTCCGCGTAGCCCCAGCCGGTCAAGATCAGATTGCCGTGTTTGTCCATTTTCGAGCATTCCTTCTGAGCGTTTTCAAGCGGCGGGCATTCTATCATATTCTGCCCACCCTGCTCAAATTGTAATCGCTCGCCATGCTGCTCGATTCTCAATGTAGGTGCCGTGTTCATGGCAGCCGTACAGCAAAAACCGTGCCAACGCAGGACACCGCAAGCGGTGTTTTCAAGAAATGACCTTCGGCCCTTCCGGCAGCCAGTAAACCGCCTTCCCGCAAGGCAGCCCCTGCCCCGGTGGCAGCGCTTGCGCAGATGCTCCATCTTGCCTCTGTCCAGAAGGCAGCGCTTGCGTTGCCAGATTCCGCGCCTGCCCCTGCTCCGATGGCAGCCCTTGCGCAGATCCTCCCCCATGCCACTCCCTCGATGGCAGCACTTGCGCAGATGCGCCCCCCTGCCACTGTCCAGATGGCAGCGCTTGCGCAGATGCTCCACCTTGCCACTGTCCAGAAGGCAGCGCTTGCGCAGATGCTCCACCTTGCCACTGTCCAGATGGCAGCGCTTGCGCTGCCAATCCCGCCGCCGCCCCATTCACCTCCAGGCATGCCGCGCGCGAAAATTCGATCTCGCTGTTGCCACGCGCGATGATCGCCGCGCGGCGATCGCGAATTGCTTCCAGCCACATGCTGCCCACTTTATAATCATGCGGCATCGCTGATGGCAATATCTGCACGATGCCCCCCTTCGGCTCGGCGAGCAGCATATCGCGCACGGCCTTCTCGCCAGGGCTGATCCATCCGCCCACAAAAACATAATCGCCCACCCGGCGGCGAATGCGCGCAACGGCCTCGGCAACTTGCCGCGCCGATAGCTTGCGGCTGATGCGAAGCGCGATGAACGGCGTGCCGCCATCAAGCAGCTCTACGGCCCCGATGCCGCGCCAAAATTCCTCTGTTGAAAGCCGCCAGGCAGCGAGCGGCTCGTGTATGGCGAGAAATTCCGGCTGGTTGTAGCGCAGCTCGAACTTCAGCGGATTGTAGTCGATGTAGCGGTTGACTGCGGCGAGCATCTCCTCCGACATGCAAATCCAATCGTGGTAGCCCTGTTGCCAAAGCGCCCCAGACTCGCCCGTGAGCTCGTGAAAGTCTTTCGCGCAGAGGCTCTTGAACGCGCCGATCGCCCGCCCTAGTGTCACCAGCGGGTTCGGCAGTCCTGCGCGAAGATGAAGCTGGAGGTGAACGTGGTCCGGCATCACGACGAAGTTGAAAAGCCGGATGCCTGGCATCTGCGCCATATCGGCGAACCGCCGTTCCACGGCAATCCCCAGTGGTGTCTTCTGGAGCTTCGCACCAACGATCTGCCCGAAAAGCCGCCGGCGTGGGTTGGTGACGATGGTTATGAAAAGCGCCGCACCCCGCGAGTAGTCATACCCGTAAAACCGCCGATACCGGCGAATCTCCTTCTTTCCCATCACCATCCTTCACCTCTCATTTCCCTCACATTGGCCCTGCAAATCGCATATGCGCCTGCATCCTTCTGCCAGCGCTTGCGCTGCCGCAAGCGGCCCGCCCCAGTGTCCAGAAGGCAGCGCTTGCGCTGCCGCCAGTGGCCCGCCCCAGTGTCCAGAAGGCAGCGCTTGCGCTGCCGCCAGTGGCCCGCCCCAGTGTCCAGAAGGCAGCGCTTGCGCTGCCGCCATTTGCTTCTTGTCAAGCATATCAGATCCTTTCCTTGATTATCGGATTATACTTGTACTCCCGCGGACGCAGCATCGGCAGAGGTTTCCACCTTACGAATTCCTTCAAGGTCGCATAGCGGCTCCCGATCTCGGAAAGCCAAATTGACTCAAACGCTCCGTTGTGACCGGCATACCGGGTGTCGCCGCCGCGCTCGACAATCGCAAGATCGTCCTCGGCCAAGAGGGCTTTCCGTATATTCTCGTAGTCGTAAAGATAGACATCTATCCCCCGGTCATGGAATGCAACC
>CACXPT010000057.1 GCA_902769585.1 uncultured bacterium | reverse complement strand
AGTCCTCAACCGCGACGAAGAATCGCGCGTAACCCACCTCCACGCCTAGCGCGAATCCGCCAAGGGTGCTTTTGAAATACGGAACGTGAAGATCACGGGTGAGTGATCGGAGACCTCCAACGCGTCCTGGGCGCGGTCGACGACGAGCGCGATCGGCTCGACGCCGTTCGTCGTGTAGTGCACGTGGTCAAGCGAGTTCTTGGGATCGCCCGCCTCCGGACGGATCCAGCCGCGGTAGTTCCCGAGCGCGTCGCGGCGCGGGTCGCCGTGGTTGGAGGAATATGGCGAGGCACCGCGGACCGTGTACTGCGCGTCGGCATAACCCGCTTTCTCCCAGTCGGGAAGCGGCGTGAGCAGTCCCTTCTCCATGTGCGCACGCGTGCAGTTCAGGTCGCCGCCGCCCACCACGGGGCAGTTGTACTTCTTCTGGAGCTCGGACATCTTCGCCAGCAGCTCGCGCGCGTTCCGCACGCGCATCTCCTGGTCCTCCGGCTTCTTCCACTTCCACCAGAGATGCGTGGAGTAGGAGATCAGCTTCTGTCCGGTGGCCTTGTCGCGGAACACGCCCCAGCCGAAGCCTTTCGATTTCTCCGGGTTGTCGGCGTAGACGTGCGTGCCGCCCTCGATGAGCTCCAGGCGGCTCTTGCGCCAGAGGAGCGGGTTGTACTCCATCTTTGGGTTCCCCTCGTTGCGCACGATTCCGTAGTCCGCGCCCAGCTTCTCGAAGAGACGCGAGCTCCAGAACTCCGGCATAGCCTCCTGCATGCCCACGAGGTCCGGCGCGTTGCGCAGCACGTACCCGACCTGCTTGAGGTCGCGCTCGCACACGGGGTTGCCGAAGTAGTTGCCCCAGATGTTGAAGGCCATGTACTTCAGCTCGCCGCGCGCGGCTGCGTCGCCCTTCCCGAGGCAGGCGAGCTGGAGGTCGTCCGAGAGGAAGTCGCGCGTCACGTCGTCCACGAGCGAGAAGCGGTTGCCGTCGTTGGGCGTGGAAAGGTAGTTCCACACGCTCCACGGGATGCCGGCCTCCTTGCAGACCGCTACCACGTCGCGCATGTAGTCCGCGCGCGCCATCGGGTTCATGTGGCGGATCGTGCCGAACTCGCCGTTCCAGAGGATCTTGTCGGGATGCGCCGCCGCCCAGTCCACCGCCGGCTTCAGAGCCTTCCGCACGTAGTCCGTGCCGGGGTACGGCACCTCGTCGTTCTGGTAGAGCGGACCCGCCTGCAGCACGCCGCGCTGGTGGGTGAAATGATGCGGACTGTACATGTGGAACGTGTACACCACACGCGGGTCGTCCCATACCCTCAGGTCCTTGAGCTTCCCAGGCGAGTTCCAGCACGTGGAGCCGATCACCACCCAGCGGTCGTGGTTGAGCTCGCGGATGGCCTTGAGCGTACGGTCCGCAAGGCTGTTCCACTTCTCGGGGTCGACGTCGCGCACCTCGTTCAGGAGCTCGAAGGCAACCTCCGGCGCGTCGTGAAAGCGGCGCTCAACCTCGAGCCAGAGCGCCACGAAACGGTCATGCAGCTCAGGCGTGTCGAGCAACTGTCTCTTCTCCGGGATGTCGCAGTAGTTGCCGATCGCCTTGTGGAGGTTGAGTACGGCGTTGATCTTGTGCTTCCGGCACCAGCCGACGAACGCCTCCAGCCGCCTGAACGTGCGTTCGCGGTACTTGCCGGGCGCCTCCTCCATCACGATCTGGTCGAAGCCGAGGCGGATGTGGTCGAAACCCCACATCTTGATGCGCGCCACGTCGCCCTCTGTGATGTACGTGTCGAAGTGCGCAAGGTCGCCCTTCGTGATGTCGAGGCGCTTGTCCATGGGCAGCACGTTGAACCGCTTGTAGTTCGTGAGCCACCCGCCCATGCCCATGCCGACGGTGAAGCCCGGCCACTCCTTAGCCCCGGCGCCCGCCGCAAGCGCCAGCACAACGCCGGCGACCAGGCCGGCAACGGCATTCCTGTTTCTCATTTCTGTTTCCTCATTTGATGATTGATGTCATAGATTCATGGTCGCACGGCACCGCCTACACACCTCAGGCCCTACAAATCCTGTAGGTCTTTCATTCTTTGAAAAGGTCGTCAAGCGTAACTTCAGATTGGACAACACCCCAGTATTTCGAGCGCTTGACTCCATTTGCCGTAATCATCGTCGTTCTGCAATTCCTGCGCCCACCGGATTCCCTTGAGAACAACGCGCGACGATTCCGCAATTTCTCGTCCTCGTCCTTGTCTATCTCATACGGTTCGGCAGAGTATTTCATCTCGCACAGATTCACCGTCCTGTCCGCGCGGTCGAGCACAAGATCGACCTGTGCGCCCCGCGTTTCGGGATCGTCGCCCGTCGCCCGCCAAGAGTATTCGTGCGTCAGGATTCCAGAAATGCCGAGCGCGTTCTTTATCTGGCGCACATGCTGGAGGCACACTCTCTCAAACGCAAGTCCGCGCCATGCCGACATCCGATGGCTATCCAATGAATTCGTCCAGTAGTGTTCGTCGCTGATACGCCCGTCGGCGAGAAACGTGTAATAGAAAAGCGTATAGGCATCCATCAGCTGGAACAGGGCACCACGGTTCTTCCTGCCCGGCTGCACGTATTTGCGGACGAAATCGCATTGCACAAGCTCTTCCAGCCACGTCTTGAAGTTGCCGCCGTTCTGAAGACCCGTCTCGGCGATTATCTCCTCGCGGGTGAGTCCGCATTTCCTCTTCGCGAGCGCCTCCACGATTTTGATGTGCGGCTCGGCGTTTCTGAATAGCGACGCATAGAGGTAGCCGAATTCGTCTCGGAGCTTTCCCCGCTCGGCGAAAAAGAGCGCATCGATGTTCTGGGCAAGGCTCAAATCTGGACGCAGCAGGCTCCAATAATAGGGTATCCCGCCAAAGATCATATATGCCTCGCATATTTCCTGACGTGTCATGGAGAGCCCCAGACGCCGCGCGTAGAGTTCGCACTCCGCAAGCGTGAACGGACGCAGCCATACGCGATCCGTCAGGCGTCCGTACAAACCACCGCAGTTGCGGAATAGCTTCTTCACGATCCAGGAAGACGCGGAACCGCAAACTATGAGAAACACGTCCTTTTCGCGCCGCGCCGTCGCACGTCCATTCCAAAACCCCTCAAGGCCGGTGATCAGATCAGACCGCCTCGTGTCCATCCATGGCAGTTCATCGATGAATATCACCTTGCGTCCGGGCGGAGACATGCTAATGTGTCGAAACAATTCGTAGAATGCCTCGCACCAGTTCCGCAGAACAGGGCATTTCACGTGGCCATGCTGTATGAGCGATGCCTTGAACGCCGCAAGCTGCGATTTCATGTCGGCATTGCGGAGACCTGTGTGGCTGAACGTGAACTGGTCATGGAACATTTCCCGTATGAGAAAAGTCTTTCCCACGCGGCGGCGGCCATAAACCGCGATGAACTGCGGCTCATCTTTCTCAAGCGCCCACTCGAGAGACTTTATCTCCTCTGTCCTTCCTATCAGATTCATGGATTCGCTCCTTGCCCGTGAAAACCGGTCAATATCATATCACATTCATGCGCTATTGACAAGCATGTCAAAGAAAATGACCTATATGGGTCAATAAATGACATCGTATTACGCTTATTGACGGAAATACCCCGCCGTATCGGGAGGGACGCAACTTGTTGCGACCGTATGGGGAGGGACGCGCTCCCGCGCGTCCGTAATTGACTGGGACAGCCGCCATCTTGGCGGCGACCTAAAAGCATTAACGAAGCTTGATGTAGAGCCTAGCATGGCTAGGCTAGATTTTCCTGCGAACCCATTCACGGAAGAATGGATCCACAAACCGCCAAGAACGCTGCCATTCATAGACGAGCTCGTCGGCTTCAAGACGCTTGACGGCCTTCTTCACCGTGCCGGTGCTGGCAATTCTGACGCTTTCCAGAAATTGCGACGAGTAAATCTTGGCTGTGTCAGCAGCGGCCAGCCCCTTCAGGACGGCAACTTGCGTCGGCGTGAGCCGCATGATGGACTTCTCAAAGCCCTTCCGTTCCCTCGCGAAGATATGTTCAAGCGCGTCTGGAATGTCGCTTTCAGTGATTGTTGCGTCCGTCTCGGTGGTTTCCCACAGTGCGGCGCAAAGTTCCTGGACATCGCCGGACACTGAATCAGCGAATTCGATGATGCGAGAAGCCATTCCTCTTGAAATCTTTCTATGCCCGTAGGAGAAGCGCCGTACAATAAACGCCGCGAAGTCAGTTTGCCGTATGGCGTCCACCTCAAACGCTGCCGCGCTTTTGAAGAACGGACTTTTCGGACTTGAGAAGATCGACATCATGTCGTGTCGCATGCTACCGAGGAAGAAGTACGGCACATCTGGCTGAAGTTGAATTGAGCCCCGCATCTCTGCGAGGATTCGATTCGCGTCCGGCAGACGGAGAATGTCCTGAAACTCGTCAAACACGATGCAAGCCTTTCCGTCTGCAGCAACTTTCGCGAGCATCTCCATCACTGTCTGCAACGATCCAGGCGCATCTGCCGCACGGGCGTCAACGGAGAGGATTGGCGAACCATCGGTCGTGCTGAACGACAAGGTCGGACGAAGATGCGACACGAGGTTCATGACCTTTCGCACAAACGACATCTTGTCGTTCATCCGGGCGATTCCAGCCATGACGCGGCCGCACAAGTCCGCCATGGTTCCTATATAGTAGAGATCTATGTATAACATGCTTTCGCCGCGCATGTCCGAGATTGCCTTGCGGACAAGCGACGACTTGCCCATCCGTCTCGCCCCCTGCACGACTACGTTCTGCCCCGACTCGGCGAAACGGCGCAACTGGCGCTCAGCTTCCGCCCGTGCACAGAAGTTGTCGCCGTCGACTACACAGCCATATTTGAATGGGTTCATGACAATGCTCCTTTCAGGCGCGGAATATTATACCACAAAGGACATCGCCGTTTGGGACAATTTTTCAAGCGAATGAAATGGTCCCGCGTCCAACGTGACCGCATCGGGAGTGAGTACCACTTGGAGTGGGCGGGCCGCCCGCTGGGAATTTCATTTTCTGGTGGGCGGACCAAGACGTTTCCGCCGCGCCTCGCGGCGGCGTTCACTCGAACCACTCGGGGCCGATGATGCGGCCGCATAGGTAGAACTTCATGTCGTTGTACCAGAGCACGCCCTTGCCGTCCAGGATGCAGTAGCTGGTGTAGAACGAATTTCCGCCCTTGCGCGGCGCGAATAGCTTCGGTGCCTTGAACTTCACCGGCTGCTCGCCGTTGGGATCGAACTCGCCCGCTATCAGGTAGAGCGGACCGCGGTGCTGGTAGGCGTTGCGCTTCGGGTCGTTGAAGTCGAACGTCTGGTGGACGAGCGCGAAGTACTTCCCGCTCGCGGCCTCTGGCCCCTTCCAGTCGTACATCGGGCACGGCGAGCGCGGATGGAGGTACGGCTTCCCCTCGGCGTCCTTCAGTATCTTCGGCGCGCTCCACGACTGCCCGCCGTCGCGGCTCTGCACCCACACGGGCGAACCTACGGACGAGCGCATGATCGCGAAGAGACGTCCGTCCGGCAGGCGCACCGGCGCGGCCTCCTCGAGCGCAGGCTCGCTCGCGCGGAAGCCGCCCGCGTCCTCGAGATCCTTCGCCGATAGCGCTTTGCGGTTCGTGCTGAGGTACTTGATGCGGATGTCCTGCACGAGCGGGTTCTCGTCGATGTTCTCGAACTGCCAGAACTCGATCTTGCAGCCGCTGCGCTCGTCGTACGGCGCCTTGCCGTGGCGCGAGCAGCCCACGAAGAACTTCCCGCCTTCGCCGAGACGGAGCGGCCGCTGCCAGTTGCACCAGCTCGGCGGAATGTGGTCGTCTGCGGGATCGGCGTCCATGCGCTCCGTGAACGGCACGAGCTTCGGCGCGCTCCAGGTTTCGCCGTCGTCGTCGGAAAACGCACCAAACATCATGCCACAGTGCGGGCCGCGGCTGGTGGTCTGCTGGTTCCAGAGGCAGTACAGGCGGCCGCTCTTCGCGAGCATCGGCTGCTGCCAGCTCGCGAGCAGGGCGGGATTCTTCTTGTTGGGCGATCCGGCGAGGACGACGGGGGTAGTCCAGGTGACGCCCTTGTCCACGCTCTTCGAGAACGCGATGTGCTGGTCGATGTCAGCCTCGCGCGACGCCTGCGTCCAGAAGGCGTAGAGGTGCTGGTTGGCCGGATTGCAGATCACCTGGAAGTGGTCGTTGTAGGTGTCGCCCGGCTTGGCGGGATCGCGCTTGTCCTTCGCGCGCGGCTGCTTGGGCACGAACACCACGTAGTCGGGCTTGTTCTTCAGGATGTCGCGCGGGGACTCCTTCTCGCTCGGCGTGCCCTTCAGGTAGGCGAGGATGCGATCCTCCTTCTCCTTCATCGCCGGGTCGGGCAGAGGCTGTCCCTTCGGGTCGAACCCGCAGACGATCGCCCACTTGCCGAGTTCGATCTTCTCGCCCGGCTCCATGTCCTTCCGCCAGATGTCTGCAGTGTCGCACCTGTTCTCGCCGAACGCCTGGAACGGAGGAATGTCCAGCCTGGCGAACCCGAGCGCGGCCAGCGTCTTCCCCTGCGAGAGATGCCCGCCGTGCTTCGCCGTGGGCGTCACGACGAACAGTTCGCCTTCCTTGACGACCTCCGCAGAAAAACCTCCGCTGATCGTGCGCAGGAAGAAAGTCTTGCCCGCAAGATGCTTCGCGGCGGCCGCAGTCATCTGGAATGTGCGGTCGTCGAAGACGGCCACGCCCTCGCCGCAGGTCGCCACCTCCGCGTCCGCCACGACCGAGAGCTGCGCTCCGCCAGCAAAAGCCATGGCGAGCGGCATCGCCGCGATCGCCGTCAAGAGTCCGTATGCCACACGGGCACGTCCGATAGTTGTGTTGCTCATAGCGGACGAGATTATACCAAAACATCCCGCCGCCGCGCCAGCGTCACTGCCGCCTTGCGCGCAAGGCGCGGGAAACGTCCGGAACCGCGTCGAGCAGACGGCGAGTGTAGTCGCTCGTCGGACGGGCGAACACGTCCTCCGCCGGCCCTGCGTCCTCGAACACGCCGTGGTGCATCACGCACACGCGGTCGCACACGTTGCGCACCACCGCCAGGTCGTGCGCGATAAGGATCACCGCCAGGTTCAGGCTCCTGCGGAGATCCCGCAGCAGGTTGAGGATGCGCGCCTGCACCGAGACGTCGAGCGCCGACACCGGTTCGTCCGCCACCAGCACTCGCGGTCCCGCCGCGAGCGCCCGCGCGAACGACACGCGCTGGCACTGTCCTCCGGAAAGTTCGCGCGGGTACTGGTCCAGCACCGCCTCCGAGAGGCCGACGATTCCCAGCAGGTCTTCGGGCCTCTGGCACCCACGAACCCCGCCCGATGTGAATTTCAGGACCTCCTCCAGCGTCTGGCGGATCGTCATGCGCGGATTGAGCGAACCTGCGGCATCCTGGAATACCATCTGCACGTCCCGCCTGTAGGCGCGCCGTCCGGCGGCATCGAGCCGCGTGATGTCCTTTCCGCAGAACAACACCTCGCCGCCAGCTACAGGCTGCAGAAGCATCAGCGCCTTCGCGATCGTGGACTTGCCGCTGCCGGACTCTCCCACTATGCCGAGGGTCTCCCCTTCCGCGAGCGTGAAGTCCACGCCGCGCACGGCCTCCAGCGGCTTCGCGCCCGGACGCCGGTAGACGACGCGCAGCCCGCGCACTTCGAACAGCGTCGCGCGCCCTGCCGAATCCCCTACCACGCCTGCGCCTCCAGCGACTTGACGGTCTTGTCCCAGGCGGCGCGTCCGCCGCCCGCCGCGCCGATGGAGACGAACCAGATCGACCCCTTCGGCTCGTAAGCGGCGTTTGGCGCGAGCGTCAACGGCGCGGACGGAGAGAACATGGCGTCTGGATGCTGGTTCTTCCCCTCGTTGGACGTGAAGTAGCGGAACATCGACACGGTAGGCGCGAACGATATGCCGCCAAGGTACGCGCCGTCCGCGGCGCGGAACCATGCGTCTGCCTCCGTCGCCTTCCAGAGGTTAGGCACCTTCCTCTGCCCGCTTCCCATGTCCTTTTCCTTGAAGTAGTCCACGTAGTGGCGGAAGTAGAACGCATGGACATCGATCGGCTGCGGGCCGAGGTTGACTGCCTTCACCAGATCGCACACGAACCACGGCTTGCCGGCTACAGGCGTCACCGCGCAGGTCAGCGTGAACTTCGCCGTGCGCGCGGATCCCTCGGCCACGACGACGAGCGAACCGTCGCGCCACTCGGCCGCCTTGACCTTGCCGACGTTCTGCCAGCCCATGCTGCCGTTGACCTTGTCGCAGAGCATCAGCGTGAACCGGCCGAGGTTCTTGCCGTCGACGATCACCTTCTCGAAGACATCAGGCCCGCCAACGCGCCCTTCCAGAACAAGTCCGCCGCTCTTCACGACATAGCGGTCCCCGTTGCGCATGCAGGCGGCATCCTGCGCCGAGCCCAGGCGCGCAATGGCAGCAGACGCCGTAGCTCCGCCCGCAGGCGGCGCCTCCCGCATCTGCGGCAAGGCGGCGGTCCGCCACTTGCCGACGTCCTTCTGGAGGCGCGTGAACATGGAGGTTATCTCCGGATACGCCTCGCCCTGCAGGTTGATGAGGCCGTAGTTGGAGTCCTCGGGGAATGCATCGCTGATGCCCTCCTCCGGCTCGTCTACCCACATGAAGTAGTCGTAGCCGAGAATGCTCGGCGAGGCGAGCATCGTCTTGGCGAAGAGCTCGGTGGCGGCGGTGCGCTCCTTCTGCGTGCGGAAGCGCTGGCCCGCGCCGGCAGTGCACGGCAGGCCGCTGTCGAGCGCGGGGAAGCTCCACTCGGTGATGAGCATAGGACGCTTCACGATGTCGTAACGCTTCGCGAATTCGTCCGCGACGAGCGACGCGTTCGCGCCGCGATGGAGGAACACCGCGTTGCGGTCGAGATCCGCCCACGGATAGATGTTGAACGTCACGAGCTCGCAGTACTTCCCGGCGACCTCCCACACGACGTCGTGCGCGCCGCCAATGCCCGCGAAACGCGCGCCCATGACGATATGGTTGGGATCGTGGCGGCGGATGGCCGCCGAGGCGATGCCGAAGTAGCGCTCGGCGGCAAGACGCAGGAACGCGAGCTTCACTTCCGGCGATGCCGCGCCCTTCACTCCGCGAGAGGCCAGAAACTCCTTCTGCGCCTTCTTGGCGGGATGGCCGTCAGGCAGCTTCGTCACGGCGTCGAAGAGGCCCGTGTCGCGCGCGCCGCGTCCCCACCACGCGAGCTCGTTGTCGATGAAGTAGCCGAAGAGCCAGGGGTCGTCCTTCACGGGAAGGCAGCGCTTGCGCGCGACATGGTCGCACCAAGCCGGGAAATCGGGATGGAACACGTTGGGGAACGCGGAGCACGGACGGTGCTCGTTCGGGCAGATGAAGTACTCTTCAGGCATGCCGTCCCAGCAAAGCCCGTCGCCCATCGAGAGGAATCTCGTATGGACGAGCCCGCGATGCTGCAGCTTCTCGTCGCAACCCGCCCCCAGAAGGTTGAAGCCCCACGACTTCAGGCGCGCAAGCGTGTCCGCCTCCCAGTCCGCCTTGTTCGGGAACTTCTTCTTGTTGACCTCGAAGTGCACGCTCCGCTTAGTGCGCTGGCTCCAGTGGCCCTGGTAGCGGACGTGGTCCACGCCCAGCAGCACCATGCCGCGCCCGAGCGGATCGATCGTCCACCAGCGCCCGTCCTCCTTCTTGACGACGCGGAAGAAGCCTGTCGCCTTGTCCGTGATCCCCTTCACGAAGCTGTCGGACGCGTAGGGAGGGAAAGTGTTCTTCGCGACGGCCTGCGGACGAGGCTCGGAGCAGGTGGCGTCGATCTTCGAGAATACGCCCTTGAACCCGCCGTTCACGTGCAGTCCAGGACGGCCGCACGTGACGGCGGTCGCGCAGGAGCGCGACCCTCCCGGTGCGGTCGCAACAAGTTGCGACCCTCCCGCAGGGAACTCGAATCGGCACACGAAGATCACCTTGCCGGCGGAATCCTTGATCTCGCCGCGGATTCCAGACGGGTCGCTCGCGAGAACAAGGCCATACGTCTCGCCGTAGCGCCATGACCCGGACTGGCGGAACTCGGTCCGCTTCAGCTTGTCGATGGTCTGCGAGAGCCATTCTCCTTCCTTCATCTCGCACAGCTCGAAGAAGTGGCCTCCAGGATTCCACTTGTCGTCCGGCGGCGCCTGCACAAGCGCGAGATGCCAGTAGTTGCGCGCGTCGTCCACCAGCGCCACGCCTATCGTGGCCCAGCCGTTCGTGCCGCTCGATTCGGGCCGTATCAGTGCGGAGACCGTCACCTTGGCGGAGCGTTCGGCCTTGATCGCCGCCAGGTCGCCAAGTCCCTTGGCGCGCACGCTCCCGGCCTTTGCGTCGAACGTCCATGCGATCGGGTTCACCTCCCACGAGGAGACAGAACAGTCAACAGGATTGGCAGCCGCCACCATGCCGACGGCCATCAGCGAAAGAAGGATGCTTGTTTTCATGCGGCTAGTATAGCATACTTGCCGCCCCTGTGGAATCTCACCCGCAAATCACCGGCAACGCCCACAGGCGCACTCTCGTCACAATTCAACCTGATATAATTCAGCAGAAGCTGGCAGACAGGGGAACTAGTAGCCCTATAGGCTCATTGGGGGTCTAGATCTACACGCGCGATGGGCGCGGTCACGTCGTATTTCTTTCCACCGGCCAAGCAGCGAATCCCAGTAACGGACGAATCGTTAAGCGGCCCCTTGATCCAGACGGCAACGCGTCCAGCCGACGCCACGTCGCGCACCGTGACGTGATGCATCTCCCCCGGTTCATTGCGGCGGATGCTCCAGTAGTTGACATCGCCGATGCGAATCGCCGCCTGACAGCGCGGTTCGCCTTTCGCAACATCCGTTGTATCGACAACGTTCGAGATCGTGACATGGTGCATCTTGATGCCGTCCTGTACGAGCAGGCGGACGATTCCGTGTCCGCCCGAACAACGTGCCTTGACGTTGCGAACGGTGACGTTGTAGACGTCATCGTCTGGACTGGGAAAGTCGCCGCCAATCTGGCACGAGGCTTTCCCACCGCCTCGCCTAGTTCCGGCCTTGCGCCGAAGCGCCGTCAGCGCCACCACATCGTCGCCGCAGACTCCGGTGAGGTTCTCAACAAGGATGTCGTGGCACCCCTTGCGGATGTCCACGCCGTCCTGGTTGTGCATCTTGTTGGAGTCGGCGAACCGAATATCGTGGATCCAGCCGTTCGCGCACCCGTTCTCCTGCGAAATGCCCCAGCACTGCGTCTCCTCCATGGTGAAGCCCGCCAGCTCGTAGCCTGTCACGGCGCAGAACAGGATACCCATCGTCCGCCAGCCGTTGCGGTCGCCGCTCGTCACCGGCTCGTAGTGGTTGGAACGTCCGCCGCAAAGGACGGCGTTACCATTGCCGATCACCTTGATGTTGCGGTTCGGCGTCACGCGCATGTAGCCGATCGCTCCGGCGTTTCGGATGATGTTGTCGCGCGTTCCCGGGGCGAGTTCGACGCGGCAGTCGTCGAGGACGAGCGTGAAGTCGTCCGGCAGCAGAATGGCGCGCGTAATCATCCAGGCACCGTCGGAAGCATCCGGATTCCTGCTCAACGTGACCGTTCGACTCCCGCCAGGCACACACGCGGCGGCGATCTTCGCGTCGATCACGTCGGAGTCGGCGCCGTAGATCGTCTCCTTTGCGCCGGTCGCCGCATCGCCATTCGCCGCAGCTGCGACAAATGCCACGAGCAACGTAGTCGCGAACATCCTCATGTACGCTCTCCCTATTTGATGACAATTACCATGCCGCCTATTTTCTTCAGAACGAGATCGTTCGACTTGACCTTAACTGTCCAATTGGCGGGAATGTTCCCTGTCACTGAAAGGTCTCCGCCGATGCCGCCCGTGGCGGTAGCGAGCGTCACCTCGCCGTTGGCCGCCAGCTCCTCCTTCGTTACGTCCAGCGCGAGGTTCAGAGTGCCCGCGAGCGTGAGCGCGCCGTCCACCGCGAGCATCGGCGCCGAGAGGTTCGCCGCCCCCACTTCGAGCGTCGCGCCATCCAGCGCGAGGTTGCCCGTCACCGCAAGCGCGCCGCCGCCGACCGCGTCCGAGAGCACGCCCGCAAACGTCGCCGTCTTGCCCGACCACACGTTGACCGCCTGCGGCTTGCCGCCCAACTCAAAGCCGTTGGCAAGCGAGAGCGCACCATCGGCGTACTGGCTCTGCAGCTGGATCACAGCGCCTTCCGGCAGATAGTCCGAGCCGACGGCCAGCTTCGCGCCCGCGCCACCGAGGTTGACCGTCAAGTCGCCGCCGAAGGCCGCGAAGCCGCCGCGCAGGGCGTATCCGAGGTTTGCATACGCCTTGTGCGTTTTCCAGCAGATCTCGCCCTTGCCCGTGCCGGCGGAACGCGTAAACGAACCCGACGTCTCGATCACGCCCACGCCGTTCGTGCCGTCGGCGAGGCAGATGCCCGCCTGCGCGGAGAAGACCGAAGGCGTAATGCGGGCGTGTCCCTGGATGTAGTAGTCGCCCGTGAAAGCCGAGTGGTCGCCCGTGAAAGCCATCGCGTAGCCGCGCCGGTTGACGTCCGAGATCAGCAGGTCGCCGGAGCCGGAGAGTACGCCCGAGACTGTGTTGTCGGTTGTCACGGCTGGGGAGAAGATAAGTGCAGAACCGTCAAGCAGCTGGATCGGATGCGTGACGGCGAAATTCCAATTGTGCGCAGCAATGGAGCAATAACCGCTTGCGCGGACAGGCGAACCGCTCGCGCCTAGCCCAGTATCGGCCTGGATGAACACGCCGCCGTTCACGAGGTTCAAGCCGCCGGAGAACGACTGCCCCCCCAATAGCCATGTCTGGAAACCGAGCTCCGGTCGCGATTGTTTCTCGCCCGCGACGGTGAGCGACATCGGCGTAGAAGAATCGGGATCGGCGAACGGCCCGAAGAGACGGCGCCAGTTGCCACGATACACGATGCCACCATTTGCTGTGCTCAAGGAACGTTTGCCAACCTCGTAGGAGTCGCCGTAGATGAACATGCCGCCCTTCGCACGAGTCGTTAGAGCACCTCCGCCCGTCACCTGCATGCGCTGGCAGTCTGCCTGCGGACGTCGCACGACGATCATGCCCGACTTGACCTCCAGCAAACCGATATTCTTGACATAGCAGTCGATGACCGAAGTAAGGGGCATTACGATGCTGTTCACGACCGACACATCAGACGCATCTGCCTCCGAGCAACCGGAAGACGGACTCCAGTTCGCATCAGGCCCAGGCGTGGCCGTCGTCTCAGCAGGAACCAGCGTTCCGTCTGCCATCCGCACCATCGGGCTGGGCGATCTGTAGCGCGCGGCGTCCTTGTTCGCATAGACGAGACCGTTCACCACGGGGCTTTCTGTGGAAGATGTCGCCGTCATGTCTGAAGCCGTCAGCGCCAGTACCAAGGCGTTCGTGTGCGTGACGAGCGCAAGTCCGTTCGTGACCGTGAGCGCGCCAATTGTCAACGTGGCGGTACCGTTTTGCGGCTTGAGGTCGTCGCGAATCTCGACGATGCCGTTCTGCACATCCAGTCGGCCGAGCGACGACGTCATGCCGTTGGAGGGACGCAGACCCGCCCCACCCATACGGAAGACAGCCGTCGAAGAAACCGCGACGCCATTCGGAATATATGAACCTTCCCTGACCTCAACGTCCATGCCGTACGTCACGTTCGCCGTCTGCACCCACGCGCCGCCGCCCGTCTTGCGGATGATGCCGCCCGCGTTCGAGGCGAGCGTCGCCGTCGCGGCGGCACCGGAGCCAGTCGCCGAGACGATGTCCACCGTCACCGCATCGCCCGCCGCATAGCCTTCGCCGCGGCACGTCACGACGACCCTTTCCAGCGTGCGGTCCTTGTTGAGGACGGCGTAGGCTGTCGCATTCGAGCCGCTGCCGCCCGTGATCTTCACCTCAGGCGCGGTCACGTAGCCCGCCCCCGCGTTAGACAGCGTGATGTCAGAGACGCCGTAACCCTCGGCCGCACGGAATGACGCGGCATTCGTCGCAGCGACTCCGTACGGCGTCTCAATCGTTCCACCACCGGGATAGACGATCTTTTCGCCTATCGAGCTGAGACTTCCCGTCCGATATATACGCGAATCGTATACGAGCGCAAGCGTGCCACCGTCGAAGTTGATACAGCGCCTGTTGCCCGTGTTGCCATAGTTGGCGAACAATTGCGACAGTTCGAAACGTCCGCCCTTCAGGTTCAACACCGATGTTCCGCTGCTACCAGACTTGCCCAAGGCCAGAATAGCATTACGAACGCGCCCTTCGCCGTCCACCGTCAACGTCGCGCGCGCGCCGCTCGCGTTCACGCCCGTCCCCCAGTCTCCCAAAGCAATGCGCTCGTTCCACATGTCGAAGAACCCTCCGTCCACATAGATGTCTGCCGCCTTGCTCGAACCTACGCCAACGTGGCCGTAGGGGTTTGACGCCACTGAGGTTCTGCGCGATGAGACCGTTCCGCCGGAAATGTGCAACGAGCCGTAGTTGGCGCCGCTTCCAATGGATAAGAAGTCGGCATCCCCCGCCCCCAGCGAGACCACGCCGCCATTGATGCGGATGTAGCCGTCTTGGCTGGCGGTGCCGCCTGTCTTGAAGACGCCATTCGACACGGCCAGCGTTCCACCGTCCATCCAGATCGCCCCAGGGCGATCGTTTCCAGCAATGGCGTTGCCCACGTTCACCGAGAGCATGCTCGGCTCTTCCATGAACAACGTGGCGGTCGATGTAGGATAAGAACTGTGCAACTGCCCGATGCGCAGATGCTCCGTCGTCGTCGTGAGCGAGCCGCCGTTACGCAGAACAAGCTTCGCCGGCCCGGTGAGTCCGATGTGGTTATCCGTACCCGTCCACTTCACGGCGTTCTCGAAGACAACGTTGCCCTTCATCACGCGGCAGTTGCCGTTCGCCGTGATGACAGCACCCCTGTATATCTGCCAAAATGGTGCAGTGTCTATCTGACCGGGGAAGAAACTGCCGATTGTGACGGGCGATGCGATGTTCCAGATTTGGTCGCCCGTCTGACCCGTGGTTCTGTTGTCGGCTGGCGAGCCGGTGTAGGTGTATTCGCCGCCCTCGTTCGTCGTTGCGGCGGCGAAGGCCGCGCACGCCAGCATCGCAGCCACAAACAGAACGGCCTTCGGACACGCCGAAACGCGTCTGCCTGTACGGCGGTTGATTACCATCGATTTCAACGTATAGAACATTTCAACGATTCCTTTCTGTTTAAGCATGATGAAATTATACCATTTTCTTTCCTCCATCCTCCTATGATATCGCGCACATTATATTCTGATTTTGCGCATTGACGAATGCCGCCACAGATGGTACACTTGGACACATGGCTCCTCTGAGACAAAAGATATTCCGCATTGGCGTGGCCGATTCGCGGATTCTCAAGGCCGGACGCGACCGCATCTCCGGCATCATGCGCTACGCATCGGCCCGCCCTGACTGGGAGGTGCGGCTGATTGCCATGCCCGGCATCCTGCATACCGCCAACGAGACGATGAACTACGGAAACTTGGATGGCTTGATCAGCGGCATAGAAAGGCTTTCCCTCGTCAGGACAAACCTCCCGCCGAACGTCCCCGTCGTCATTTTCGACGCAAAGACTTCCTCCGCGTCCCTTGCAAAAATCGGCGGATGCCTGATCCTGGACGACGCAGCCATCGGGAATGCCGCCGCCGATATCTTCCTCAAGGGAGGCCTGCGCCATCTCGCGTTCGTCGGCGTGGACAGGGTCTTTGAGCACCCCTATCAGGCCGAACGTCTTGAGACCTTCCGCCGTGCCGCGCGGGATGCGGGCGCCACATGCGACACCTTCGTGCCGTCACCGCGCCAAATCGAAACCGACGATCTTCAGGAGGTGGCGGACTGGCTGACACAACTGCCACATCCATGCGGCGTGATGGCCTATTCGGACAACCGCGCCCAGACCGTGCTGGACGCCTGCCGTCTCGCGCACTTGCAGGTTCCAGGGCAGATTCAGCTTATCGGCGTGGACAACGAGATTGAAATCTGCGAAAACATGCAGCCCACGCTGACGAGCATTCTGCCGGATTTCGAGCAGGGCGGCTTTCTGGCCGCGCAGCTGCTCGATGACATCCTCTCGCACCGCATCCGCCCGCGCAAGCCTGTCTACCGCACATACGGCGTCAAGACGATCGTCGTGCGCGCCTCCACGCAGGACCTGAAGGGCGGCGGCCGGATCGTCTCGCAGGCCCGCGAGTTCATCCGCCTCCATGCGCACGAGCAGATCACCGTCGCGGACATCGCCGCCTACCTCAACCTGGCGCGCCGGACGCTGGAAAACCGTTTCCGAGAAGTGTTGGGCCGCGGCGTGGCCGATGTCCTGCGCGAAGAGCGCATGAACCGCGTTGCCCGCCTCCTGCGCGAAACCGACCGTACGATCTCCAGCATTGCCTACGACTCAGGATTTTCCTCGCCGACCCACCTCTGTGCCCTGTTCCGCGCCACCTATGGCATGACAATGCGCGCTTGGCGCAAACATGCGATCCACGGACGTGAGTAATTCCGTTTTCAAGGCAAGGCTCCATCTCTACCCGCAGACCTGAATAAAGCCAGATTTTTCTGAAGACGCACTTGCATAACTGCGCACTATTGTGTACACTATTCGCGTCAACAGGAGGATCAGACATGCCTACCGCAAAGCCCCGTAAAATTGCCAGCAAATCTCGCCGCATCCGCCCCGCCCTGCTTTCGCGTCCGCGTCTTGACGTACTTCGAGAAGGCGCGCACGACGCACCGCCCGATCATCGTCACGCAGAACGGGCGCGCCTCTACGCTGCTCGTAAACATCTCGGACTTCGAGGACATGCGCGAGACGCTGGAGCTCATCGAGGACGTACGCATCGCAGAGGAAGAGATTGAGCGGGGCGAAGTCATACAGCAGTCAAAAGCGCGCCGGCAGTCGCGCGAGCTGCTGCTTGCATTGCAGAAGCAAATAGCATGAGGCACCGTCAAGGAGCATCCATGAACGTGAACTGGACTCCGCGAGGACTTGAACGTCTCAACGGCATCGTGCGGGAGATCGCCTTTGGCGATGGAATCTCTACCGCCCTCAAATGGCACGGCGACATTTTTGACGCAACGGAACAACTTGCAGACTTCCCTCTTTCCGGGCGTGTCGTCCCGGAGATAGGCCGCAAGGAAATCCGCGAACTCATACTTGCGCCTTACAGAATCATCTACAGGACGAATGCCGGTTCGTGCGACGTCCTCTCCGTTAGGCACGGACGGCGTAAAATCACATCGATGCGCTCGCTGTAGCGTTAACTCACGCCCCCCGATTCGGGTTCAATCGGTGCGGCCATTAGAATGGATTTCACCTTTCGTTTTCAATTCTGCGATCTCGGCGGCAAACTTCTTGCGGAGCGCGGCGATTTCTTTCGCGGTCATCACCCTGCCCTCGGTGCCTTCGCCGAGGATGCGGATGCGGACGCGCGGGAGCGCGTCCCTCCCGTCGTCGGGGAGCGGGATGGTCGAGACGATGTACTTGTACTTCTTCAGTTCGGGCGCAAATTGCGCCCCTCCCGTTGGGGGAAGTTCAAAGATGTCGTAGAGGAGACCGTTGTCCACGCTCCAGGCGCGGACGTAGGCTTCGAGGATGCGGTCGGCCGGGTTGCGCCAGGCGGCCCACGCCGGCCCCTGCGAGCAGCAGATCGCCCGCGTGGAGTAGGGACGTATGACGGCGAGTTTTGCAACGGGAGGGACGCGCTCCTGCGCGTCCGCACCTCCATGCACTTCTGCGAACAGCTCCTTCGCGTAGGCCCAGCTTTCTGGCGAACCTTTAGGGAAGGTCATTTCCGTGTCCGTCTTGCCAGGCTTCATGTCGAACCCGAGCCACATCATCGCATCGGGCGCGAATGGCGCGTGCTGCTCCCACATCCGCTTCATGTCGGCGGGGGTGATGTTGCCGAGTCCGCTCGGCGCGTAAGAGTGCGCCTGCATCCACGGCACAAGCGGTTTGTGGTAGCGGCGGGCGAGTCCGCTCATGTAGCCCATGTCGAAGGGAATCGCTTGGCTGTTGTAGCGTCCGCTCACGGGATAGGGGTCGAGGTGGATGAAGTCAAGCTCGCGCGCAAGCAGTTCCTGGCCGGAGCCGTCGTGATCATTCCCCTCGCTCCACGCGTCGCCACGCGTCGTGTTGCGGAACACCTTGAGCGACGGCGCCACGGAATGGACGCCCTCGGCAAACGCACGCGTGAGCTCCGCGCACGCCTTGTGGTAGGAGTAGAGGGCGATGCCGTAAGCCTCCGTACCGTAGATTTCGGAATAGCCCCAGGTTCGGGGTTGGATGAGCGGGCGCAATGAATTGCGCCCCTCCCGTGCGAACGCGGCACGGCCGCTTGGGGAGAAGCCCCAAAGGGGGAAGCTGGCTGCTGGGCAGTCGACCCAGCCGGTGAGATTGAAGCACTCGTCGCCGAAACGGATGGCGATGATGTCGTCCTTCGGAAACGTGCCGCCGTTCACGCGAACCCACTGATTGGCCCGCCGCGAGCCGTTCTCCCGCGCCGCCCGCCGCGTATGCTCGGAGAACACGGAGAACTGGCCGCGCCGAAGATTCTTCCAGCCGTCGCTTTCCGTGTCGCTTGCCCAGTAGACGGCGATGCCCACCTTGTCGAGCATCAGGCCCTTGCAGTCGGACAAATCGAACACGAGGCGCACAAGGCGTCGGTTCTCGATCTCGGGACCGGACATCTTTTCTGTCACCGTGTCATTCTCCGGCTTGCGTCCGTCCTCCACAGGCAGGACCTTGCACGGGATGATGCGCACGTGCGGCTTTCCGTCGAACAGTTTCTCCGGCACGATGATCTCCGCCTCGCCGGTGGGGACGAATGCGCCGAAGTAGTGTCCCGACCGTATCGTGCGCATCTTGCCGTCCGGCCCTTTCTTCTTTGACGTGTACGCCTGGCGAGCCGAATAGACGGGCGGTTCGATCACGATGTCGTACGCCTTCGGCTCAAAGGAGAAGAGCGTGCGGTCGATCGCTTTCCCCCGGTAGGCGCCGCCGGTGAAGACCGCGCGTTCGACTGTCTTACCTTCCACCGCGTCAGGGGGAACGTTCTCCGACGGTTCCGACCCGCTCGACGTGAAGCCCTTCACCTTGTACTTGCGCAGGGCGGCCAACACGTAGGCGCAGTGGTTGGTCGCCCACGAGGGCACCTCCACCACGTCCACGCCCTGCTCGGCGCAAGCGCGGATCGTCTCCGCGAACGGGTCGCGCCATTGCGCGCTCATCCACACTTTCGGGAGAGTCGCGCTTGTCGCGGCCGTCACTAGGCCCATTGCCGCAAAAAATGCCATTTGTCTCATTTTGTGCTTCTCTTCTTTCGCGCCTCGCATACTTATACGTGTCGCGATTCTATCATTTCACGTTCGGGGGCGCAACAAGAGCAGCGAAATCACCTGAAGATCAGCATCGTACCGGATAGGTCGGCGAAGTTCGTCAAGAACGCACTGCCTGAGCCGTCGAAACGGAATGCAAACACGTGCTCGCCGGCCGCCAGATGCTTCTTGAGGATGCCGGGGGAGACCGGCACCTCCTCGCCGCCGTTGACCGCGAGCCACAGGGTGCCTTCGCCCTCCTGCGCGACCGTCCACTCGCAGCTGCTGGTCCCGCTGACGGAGAGCCATGTCGCCTCGAACGTCTGCGCGTCGGAGAGCTGCACGCCAGAGGCCGTGTGCAGCACGTTCGACGAGGCGGCGGACACCTCGAGCCGCCGGCTGCCGCCGAGGTCGGCCTTGTACTGCGGCCGCCAGTCGTGTTCCACCGCGCCGATGTCGACCGTGCCGTTATACACGCGCTGCGTGCCGTAGAAGTCCGTCTCCCCCGGATCGCCGGAGAGCGAGAAGTTCGCGCCCGCGTCGATGTTCGCCGATCCGGCCACGGGACGGTAGTTCTCGTCCACCTCCACCTCCGCCACCACGAGGCCCGGACGCGCGGCCGTCGACGTCTTCAAGTAGGAGGCGCTCGGCACCACGCAGTTGGTGCAACCGTCCACGGGGATGTTTGGCGTGCCGCCGAGGAAGAGGATGTTCACCAGCTGGGACTTGCCGTCGTCGCGCGCACGCAAGGTGCCGGTTCCCTCCTGTCCAGTTCCGCCCGCCATGTGGTTGTTCTTGCCTATCGTGCAATTTACGACGAGATACGGCTGGTCGATGGAGGTCGCGCCGCGCACCTCGTCGACGATGCAGTTGCGCATCGCCGCCGCGTCGTATGTGGCACCGCCGGCCCCCAGCTGAGCCATCGTGCCCTGGAACCGGCAGCGCTCGTACACGCCGCGGTATCCGCCGCCGCCTTGCGTCGCACCGCAGTTCTTGATGAGGCAGTCGCGCACGAACACGGAATGATTCGCTGCAGACGAGAAATCCTTCGAGAAGACGCCGCCGCCAAACCTGTTTTCAGCGCCCGTGGCAACCGGACAATTGTTGGAGAACGTGCCGCCGTCGAGAAGCGTGAACCCGCGCAACTCGGTGTTCGGCGCCATCGTCACGCACCGCATGAGGCTGTTTGACGAATCCAGCCCGCCAAGGAACCCGAACACATTTCCCGTGCCCGTGTAGTGAAGTCCCTTGATGGTGGTGACCGCCGCGCCGTCCGTGGAGACGAGCCTGACGCCCTCCGGGATGTATACGCGAGAGCGCAGATAGACCGTCTCGTCCGACTTCATGAACCCGTCCTCGTACGTCCCCGGCAACGCGTGTACCACGTCGCCCGCGTCGGCGTATTCAAACGCGGCCTCGAGCGTCTTCTTCGCCGCCTCGGGCGTGCGCCCGTGGTGCGCGGCGTCATCTACGCCGTTGACGGCATCCGCGTACCAGTTGGTGCTCACGAGCGCGCGGATGTCCAATGCGCCGCCGGCGAGAAACACGTCGGCGGGCATGAACGTGGCGGAGAGTCCGTCCGCCGCCACGCCGCCGATCTCAATCCCGTACACCTCGCGCGCGCCGCCGGAGAGCGTGACGGTCACGGGCTCGTCGAACGCGACCGTTCCGTCCTCGACGCCCGTGAACGAGAACGAGGAACCCTTGGGCGCGACGGGGACGGCGACACGCGCCGGCCGCTGGTACGCGCCGGACGTCGGCTTGCCGTCCACGAAGAGAGGCTCGTCGCCCGCCAGATCGTGCGTCACGAGCGCGTAATACGTCTCGTAGGCCGTTGCGTTGCCCAGCTCGCCGAGGCCGTCCCAGGCCGTACCGCCGCCGAAGGCGGGAGAGTTCGCGAGGAGACGCCAGTCGCCATGCTCCGTGTCGTCGACGAAGAGCGGATCCTTCTTCACGTAGTGGATGCCGTTCGTGTTGATGTTGGAATTGTAGGTAAAGTCGTTGAGCACGCAGCCGAGGATGCGCTTCTGGCTGGCATTTGCGCTGTTGTGACGGGCGTGGTTGACGATGGTGTTGAACACGTAGCCGTGGGCCGATAGCAGCACCATGTTCTTGTTCGTGTAGTTACGTACGGTACAATGCGTGACGTATGTGAGGTTATCAAAGAAACAGATGTTGTCGGCCGGTACGTCGTGCCGCCCCACAAGGCATGCGCCCATGCGCACATCCGCGAAGAAGTTTTCTTTGGCTGTCACCCTGTTGTCGAGGAACCTGCATCGGTAGGCCGAGCCTTTGTACATGCACGCGATCCGCGGCGAGCAGTTGTTGGTGACGATGCAGTTCACCAAGGCCGTGCGCGTGCCTCCGCCGTAAAACGCGGCGCCGCGGGTGGCGACATTCGCCGTCGAGGTGTCTGAAGAAGAGACGTGGCCGTCGGTCAGCGTGAAGCCCTCGAACACGGCAGGAATGTTCCCGGCATAAATGCATCGCACGGCCGTCGGACCACATCCGCTGTCCGGTTCCGAGCTATCGGCCGCACCCTTGATGACGGTATTCTCGGGGCCGTCCGTCGCGACGAACCGATATGCGCCGGTCGTGATTTGCACGCGGTTCGAGGTGGCGCCTTGTCCTCCACATTCGCCTTGGTCGTACACGCCGCTCGCCACATGCACGTAGGAGGTGGACGACCCAGTGGCCTCAATCGCCTGCTGGATTGTCTGGAAGGGAGCGGCTTCCGTTCCCGTGCCGCCTGCGGCCGCGGAGCGATCCACCCAGAACTCCTTCTTCGCCTTGACGGCGAATAGCTGGTTGACGTTGACAGGATGCGGGACGAGCAGCGCCGAGTCGCCCTTTGTGGCAGGTTTGATGTTGACATGTCCCACATTGGTGTCGGTGATGTACGTGCTGTACTGGTAGTAGACGAGCTTCTCGCCCGAGCCAAGGTGGGGTGTGAGCCTGTAGATGACGGGCCAGACATCGGAATAGGTCTGGCACTCGAACGACCTGACGGTTTTCGGGGAACCGTTGATCGACACGCTGCTCTGCAGCTTGAGACACGACTTCGGCGTCACCAGCTCCTGCGACGCGCCCGCGTGCACCTTGCCGTTCTCCGGCGCGAAAGGCTTGCCGTAGAAATCGACGTAGCGGAACTCCTCGGGAAACAGCTCAAGCCATGACGCCGACCCGTGGTTGGCGGCACCGGCCTTGTACGCCTCGCTACTCATGAACGAGTTGCTGGCGAGCGGGCGGAAGTCCCCAAGGGGCAGGTTGACGACCTGGCTCCCCGACTTGACAAGGGTGTTGACCATGGCGCCGGATGCCGGCTGCGAGTAGACGGTTCCCACGTCAAATATGTTGTCCTGGTAGTCATATCCGGCAGCCGCGTCAACGCGCCCCCCGGCGAACTGGATGATGGTGTTGTAAATCTTATTCGGCGCACTTGTCGACGTGACGCGATTGCCGAAGTCGGCGAAGTAGCAGTTGGCGATGATGTCGCAGTTCGCGACGGCGATTCCCTTGCAGTGCGTGAAAACGGAGTGAATGGCGTTGATGTTCTGTCCGCAGGAGGTGTTGTTGCCGTCCACCGTGACGTCCGTCACCCACGTACGTGCGCAGTTGACGTTGCCGAGGATACCGGCTGACGCCGACGCTTTGGAGACGACGCAGTCCACCACCCACGGCAGGCTGGCGATTCCCGTACGGTTTCCTGGATTGGGCAGGAACGAGATTCCGCCGCCCCGTGCGCCGGCACTTGGTGCGACCTCGCGGATGGTGAACCCCTCCACGCGGGAATCCTTGCCCTTGCCGCCCGAGACGTTCTCGATCACGAAGCCGGCAACCGCGCCCGAACCGGTCCCGGCCGTGCCAGTACCCTTCTTGCCGACGATATGCGTCTTGGCCTTGCCCTCGCTGGATTTCACGGTGACGGCCTTCGCGGAAGGCAGCAGGACGCGCGTCGTGATGGAGGCGTCGCTGAGTGATGATGCGCGCGTACCCTGTTCGTCGCCATAGACGCCAGGAGCGACAAGCACCGTATCGCCGTCCGCCGCCGCGTCCACGCCCTCCTGGATCGTCTTGAACGCCATGGCCCAGCTGGTGCCGTCATGACCGGTGTAGGATTGGAGACCGTTATCCACATAAACGGTACCGGCAACAGATGTGAGACAGAACGCACTTGCGGCACAAAGGACCCACGCAAGTACAAACTCACGCCCGCTCCCTTTTCTAGGGTTTCTTGTCAGTTTCGCGTCGACTTGAAAAAACTCCTTCATGGAAAAGCTCCTTTCGCTTTGACCGAATCAGTATATCAAAGCGTCGTCCCCCTCGCAAGCAATGCGAGAAAGTTGGTAGTGCCGAAATTAAGAACACCGGGCGGGCAGAAAATGGTATACTGTCAGACATGAAAGCACAACTTGTAAACTTCTCTGTCGCCGTGCTTGCCGGCATGGCGCTCGCGACAACCGCGCAAGCCGAGGTCGTGTCCTTCAAGGACGCGGCCAAGATCAAGAGCTGGGACGCCTGGGGCGACGCCGGAAAGACGCCGACCACCTGGACGTTCAAGGAGAAGCGGTGCGTGACGCTCGAGAAGATCCGCAAGATGTCGAGCGACCTCGAGCCGGCGGGCCAGCTCGAGACGCGTCCCGCGAAGGCCATCCGCTCGAACATGTGGTCAGTGACGCGCGGGCGCCTCTTCAGCGGGTGGGCGAAGACCGAGCAGGAGAAGGGCAAGTACGACTTCACCTGGCTCGACCCGCAGGTGCGCGAGATGGCCGCGATGGGCGTGAAGCCCTGGATCTGCATCTCCTACGGCAACCCCGTGTGGGGCAGCGACTTCCGTCTCGGCATGAAGGTGCGCCAGATCACGGACAACCCGGAGGCGTTCGCCGCCTGGATCCGGTACGTGAAGGCGCTCGTGGCGCGCTACAAGGACGTGGTGACCGAGTGGGAGATCTGGAACGAGCCGTTCGGCCAGCGCGACGAGTACGCGCTGATGGTCTACGAGACCGCGAAGGCCGTGAAGGAAGTGCAGCCCAACGCGACCTGCCTCGTGACCGCAATTCGCTGGAACAAGGATCCCGCGAAGAACGACTACGTGACCGTGCTCGAGAAGCTCAAGAAGGAGAACGCCCTCGGCCTCGTCAAGTGGTGGATCTACCACCCGTACACGCCCGTGCCGGAGTCCTGCTACTCGTGGGCGCTGGAGCTGCGCCAGCTCGTGAAGTCGTATTCGCCCGACTACGACATCCTGCAGGGCGAGACGGGATGCCCGTCGCAGCTCGAGTTCGCGCACGCGATGCACTCCATCGAGTGGACCGAGTACGCGCAGGCGAAATGGGACCTCCGCCGCGCGATCGGCGACTACGTGCGCAACATCCCGTCGAGCTGCTTCACCTTCATCGATCTCCAATACACGTTCATGCTGCAGAGCTTCGGCCTCGTGCGCTCGAACACGCTCAAGCAGCCCGTCTACCGCCGCCCGAGCTTCTTCGCGATGCAGAACGTGTACTCCTACTTCGACGAGGACGTGCACCCGATCTCCGTCGAGACGCGCACCGTGAACGGCAAGGAGATGACGGTCGCGAAGTTCGAGCGGCACTCGCGCCCCGTGTGGGCCGTGTGGTTCTCGGGCGAGCGCCCGAACGACAAGCTTGAATACGAGTGCGCCAACCTCGAGTTCCTCGGCAAGCTGAAGGACTACGTGTGGGTGGACCTCATGCGCGGGAAGATCGGCAAGCTTCCGTCCCTGCGCCACGT
>CACXPT010000056.1 GCA_902769585.1 uncultured bacterium | reverse complement strand
CTCATCCGCCGCCACCGCACGCCGACGATCGTGATGAACGACATCGGGCGCGAGGTGCGGCCGATCGCGCGCATCCTCTGCGACAACGCGGCCATCGCGCGCCTCGCCGCGGAAACGCTCGCGGGAAAGGGATTCGAGAACTTCGCGTTTGTCGGCGAGCGGAGCGGCATCCACTGGTCCGTTGCGCGCGAGCGGGTGTTTGCCGACGAGATCGCCCGGCGCGGCTTTCCGTGCCGCGTCTACCAGGCGGACGAGGGCGGCGGCGCGGAAGACGGCCGGCGCCTGCAGGACTGGCTGCGCGCGCTTCCGCGTCCGACCGCGCTCTTCGCCGCCTACGACATCCGCGCCCGGCAGGTGCTCGACGCCTGCCACGCGGCCGGGCTGGCGGTGCCGGACGACATCGCGATTCTCGGCGTGGACGACGACGAGGTCATCTGCGAGACGGCCACGCCCGCGCTCTCCAGCATCCCGCTCTCGATGGCGGACGCCGGTTTCCGCGCGGCCGAGCTGCTGGACCGTGTCATGTCGACCGGGCGGCGGCCGCGCGGCGCGGCCGACATCATCTTCACCGGCACGCATGTCGTGGCGCGCCGCTCGACCGCGCGCGACGCGGTGGCGGACGCGCTCGTGCGCCGGTGCCGTGCGCTGATGGAGGCGAACATCGGGCGCCCCTTCAACGTGGCCGACCTGGTCGCCAGCCTCGGCGTGTCGCGGCGCACGCTGGAGACGCGGTTCCGCGCGGCAACCTGGCGTTCGCTCAACGCCGAGATCACGGATCTGCGCATCCGCCGCGCCAAGACGATGCTCGCGAAGTCGTCGATGCCGCAGGCGGCCATCGCGACGGCCTGCGGCTTCTGCGACGCCAGCCACCTCAACGTGATCTTCCGCCGCCATTGCGGCGCCCCGCCCTCGGCCTTCCGCGAGGACAAGTGAAAGAGGCATTCCTCTCGGGACTATGCCATGTGCACGCCGGTCATTTGCGCTGCGCGGGCAAGTTCCTTCTCGGACGCGGCGGGCAGTTCCACGCCATCCGCGATCGCCGATGCCTCGCGACGCCATTCCAGTTCGCCGGGATAGAGCACCTCTTCGACGCCATCGACCGTCGGGCAGCGCTTCAGCTCGTCGATCATCGCGTCGATGCGTTCCTTGAAGGCGTCCTGTCCGCCGAAGAACGTCGGATTGATCACGATGAAGCAGTGGCCCGTGTCGGCGTCCCTGCCGGGCTGCATGTTCCAGCTGTGGACGCCGGACATCATGCCGCTCATCGCGAGCGCGCCCGTCATCGTCTCCACCAGCGTAGCGAAGCCGTACCCCTTGTGCTCGGCGAACGGCAGCATCACGGCCCCGCGCCAATAATCCTCCGGATCGTCGGTGTCCTTTCCGTCCTTGGTGATGATCCAGCCGGTCGGGATCTTCTTTCCCGCACCGCGGGCGATCTCGATCTTGCCGGCGGCGACCTTGCTCATGCAGACGTCGAACAGGACGGCCCTGTGTTTCTTGCCGGGCGCGGCGTAGGCGAACGGGTTGTTGCCGATCGCGGCGGCGCGTCCGCCGGTGGGGGCCACGAGCGGACACGTATTGGACATCGACAGGCCCACGAAGCCGCGCTCCGCCGCCATCATCGCGTACTGGCCGGCCGCGCCGTAGTGGTCGGAATGGTTGAGCGTCGCGATAGAGATCGCGCTGTTCTCCGCCTTGTCGAGGAGCCGCCGCATGATCTTCATCGACGCGGGAATGCCAAGTCCGCCGTCGGCGCTCGCCATGATAGAATTGGCGCTCTCGCTCAAGATGACCGGCTCGGCGGCGGGCTTGATGCCGCCGGCGCGGATGCAGTCCAGATAGCGCGCGAGCCGCACGACGCCATGCGAGTGGATACCGCGCATGTCGGTCGTCACGAGGACGTCCGCGATCATCTCGGCATCCGCAGAGGGAATGCCGCCCGCACGGCAGATTGCCGACACCATTCCTTTGAGTTCGCCAACCTGCCGTTTCATCGCTCTCGTATTCCCTTGCATGAATCAGAGCGCCGCATGGTCGCACAAGGCGCTCACGAACAGCGCCTTTATCGTGTGCATGCGGTTCTCGGACTCGTCGAACACCTTGGAGTACTTGGACTCGAACACTTCGTCCGTCACCTCCAGCGCGCCGCAGTCCTTCGTCACGTCGGTGTTGAAGTCGTGGAACGCCGGCAGGCAGTGCAGGAACATGAGCCGCCCGTCGATGTTGCCGGTCGCGCGCATGAGGTCCATGTTGACCTGGTACGGACTCAGCAGTTTGATACGCTCTGCCGTCTTCGACTCCTCGCCCATCGACACCCATACGTCCGTGTACAGCACGTTCGCGCCCTTCACGCCCTTCACGGGATCCGCAAACACGCGGATGTCTGTGCCGTTCTTCTTTGCCACGGCCTCCGCCTCGGCGAGGACGGCCTCGTCGGGCCACAGCTCCTTCGGCGAGCAGCAAACGTAGCGGACGCCCGCCTTGGCGCAGCCCATCATCAGCGAGTTCGCCACGTTGTTGCGGCCGTCGCCCACGTAGGCGACCGTGCAGTTGTCAAGAGAGCCGAACGTCTCCTTCACGGTGAGCAGGTCAGCGAGGATCTGCGTAGGGTGGTAGTCGTCCGTAAGACCATTCCAGACCGGAACGCCGCTCCACTTCGCCAACTCCTCCACCGTCGACTGCTTGAAGCCGCGGAAGAGAATGCCGTCGTAGATTCGGCCGAGGACGCGCGCGGTGTCCTTCACGCTCTCCTTCTTCCCGAAGTGGATGTCGGGCCGAGTGAGATACTCCGCGCCGCCACCCTCGTCTCGCGCGGCGATGATGGAGGAGTTGCGCGTGCGGGTGGAGGACTTCTCGAATATGAGCGCGATGTTCTTGCGGTGCAGCAGGTCGCCGCGCACTCCGGCGGCGCGCCTCGCCTTCAGTTGGGCGGCGAGGTCGATGAGGTTCAGCATCTCCTCGTCGGTGAACGAGGTCATCCGCATCAGCGAGCGGTTGTATAGTTCAGGCATCCATGTCAGCATAGTCTGGCCTTTCGGTTGAAAGTGATAATTATACCATATTTTATCCGCGCATCGCGCGGAGCTTGCCGCCGAAGAACGGATAGCGGTCGAACGGCAACGCCGCAGAGACGCGAGAAAGGAGACCGTCCACCTTCGTGTGCAAGTCCTCAGAGAACCACTTCCAGTTCATGAGAGGCGCGAGCAGACGGATGGCGTTGTACTCGCTCACCTGCGCGTACTTGACGATCGTCGCCTCTAGCCACGCCAGTCCCTTGTCCGTCCAGAGCTGGTCGCCGTTCGCGACGAATCCGCAATAGAGCGCACGACTCAATGCAGGATGCGTGATCGACCACCCTTCCCGCGCCTCTTCTGCGGCGATGGCCGCGAAGACGGACTCGTGCGGATCGCTCGCCACCACGCCAAGGTATCCGATGTAGCCGTTCAGCGAGCAGCGCAGCTCCTCGCCGTGCGCAGCCAGCGTCTCGTACCGGCGCGGATCGTCGCTCGCGACGAGCGCGCGCAAGGCGTTGAGGCGAGCTGTGATGTTGGTGGAACGGTCGAGGTAGGCGCGGATCGCCGCCCAGGCCTCCGGCACGTTGGCGGCCGCGAGGAGTTGGAGGAGGCAATTCTCGTAGGCGCGCCGCACGATGGCAGAGGCTGTAAGGTCATTAAGGTGTTTAAGGTCGTTAGAGTTGTTAAGGTTGTAAAGGTCAGTTGGGTGTTTAAGGACGTTAGGGTCGTTAGGGATTTTAGGGTCGTTAAGGTCATTAGGGAGCTTAAGGACGTTAAAGACCTTAAACTCCTTAAAGACGCGGCGCGCGGCGGCGGCGCGCAGAGCGCGCATCTCGCGCACGTTCTCGCGCACGAAGGCTCTGCGGCGACGGTCGAGGGAATCGGCCGGAATGGAAAGGAGGGCCGCCTTCACTCCCATATCGAGCAAGTCATCAGCAAATGTTTCTTCGTATAAAGCGAGCCAAGTGTCGACAGCTCCCTTGTCGCGCAGCATGCGCATCGCTTCCACACGATTGCCGCCATCGGGATCGGTACGTACCTGCAGGGCCAGTTCCGTCTCGTCGGCATCGACCACAAGCACGCCGTAGAAGCCGCATCCCCGGTTCCACGAGATGAAGTCCGGCTTCGGGCAGCGCGTGGTGAATGTCTGGCGCGGACCATCAAGGACGAATGTGCCGGACGCCACGTCCTTGCCGTCCTTCACGAGCGCGAACGGCACAGGGATGACGTAGTCCTTGTCGCGCGTGAGGTCCACGGTCAGCGTACCGTCCGCCCACGACCACTTGGCTGTCACAGTAGGATGCCCGGCGTCGAATAGCCACGTCCGCATCAGCGCGGCGACGTCGCGACCGGTAGTTTCGCCGAAGACTTTCAAGAAGTCGTCCGTGTTCGCGTTGCCACCGTCGAACCGGCAGAAGTACTCGCGCCAGGCGGCATCGTAGGCGTCAGTTCCGATGAGGTTACGGAGCGTGTTCAGCACCTCTGGCGCCTTGTCATATGTGATGGCGTCCACCACCTCGTCCGGATCATTCACGCCCTCGCGCACCACTGCTGACGCAGCGCCGCCCTCCTCTTCGGCGAAAGCGCCGCCCGTCTCTCGCAGGGCGTCGATCTCCATGCGCCGCGCGAACGCCGCGCCGAACTCACGGGCGATGAACGCGCGTTCCACGTTCACGGTATACGCCTCGTTCAGCCACATGTCGAACACCGTCTCCATCGTCACGCCGCTGCCGCAGTGGCTGTGCTCGAACTCGTGCGGGATGACGCCGTGGGCGTAGACAAGCCGCTTGTCGGGAATCGTCTCGTCGATGAGCGCCGCCTCGGTTATGATCGTGGTGTTCCCCGTGTTCTCCATGCCGCCGTACAGGCTCTTCTCCATGCAGATCGTGCGGTATGTCTCGTAGGGATACTCGAACCCGGTAAGCTCGTGCTGGAAGAGGATGGACTTCTTGAGAATCTCCATCGGCACTCGCGCGCCCTCCACGTGCCCAGGCGGCACCAGATACTCGAGGCGTATGCGCCGATGCGTGTCTGGATATTCCACCTCGTCCGCAAGCACGTCCCACGTGCCGGCGCAGGCGATGAACAGGTATGGCGCCATCGGCTTGCGATTTATAAAGGCCACTCGCTGACGACCATTAAGGTCGTTAAGGTCAGTAAGGTCATTAGAGTCGTTAAAGATATAATCGACTTTAACACCCTTAGATCCCTTATCAACCTTAAAATCCTTGAAGACCTTAAGGTCCTTTGGGTCATTGAGGTCGATCCTGTCGCCGTTCGATATGAGGTGCGTGTAGCGCGCATCGCCTTCCAGCACCGTGCGGAAGGTGCACTTGGCCGTGCAGTCGTCTATCACCGGCAGTATGCGCTGGAAGCCGTACTGCTGGCATTGGCTCATGTACTGCTGCGGACATCCTGGCGGCGTCACGTCGCGATAGATGCCCTCAAGGCGACGATCGTCGGGATAGCACGTGTGCGCCACGTCGATCGTGAACCGCTCGCCCGGCGCGTATTCGCGGTCGAGCGCGTAAGGGATCTTCTTCCCGTCGCAGTCTAGCAGCACCTCGCGCACCGCTTCTCGCGCGCAGAGGTGGAGCGTGCCGGAACCTTCCACGCGGTCCTCGAAGAACGCGAGGCGCACGTCCATGTGCTCAAGCTGAACCGGCGGACGCCGGTAGTCCGATCTCCTGAATTTCCAGTCCATGGCAAGTCTACTCATCTGGCATCTTGACGGAGGGAGTCCAGCGACGACACAAAGCCAGGGAAGGACTCGTCCAGTATCTCCGCGCCCTCAACAGTCACCGGAGCAGGCGCACGAAGTCCGCAAAGGGCCATGGACATGGCGAGCCGATGGTCGCCGTTCGCACGGGCTACCCCGCCGCGAACCGTACCGCCGCGAACCGAGAATCCGTCAGGCGTCTCCGCGACTTCCGCGCCAAGCGCCCGAAGCTGGGCTACGATTGCTGCGATGCGGTCAGACTCCTTGTAGCGAAGTTCTTCCGCATCCCTTACGGTCGTAGTCCCGTCAGCGAACGCGGCGGCGACGGCAATCGCAGGGAATTCGTCTATGCTGCGCACGACCATGTCGCCGCCGATGTCGATCCCGCGAAGCGGCGCCGCCTCGAGCGTAATGTCGGCGACCGGTTCGCCAAATGTCTCGCGCCTGTTGCCAACGGTGACTGTAGCCCCCATCTCCACCAGGACATCGAGGATTCCCGTTCTCGTGGGATTCACGCCCACGTTCTCTATCGTGACGCACGAGCCGGGAACGATCGCGGCGGCTACGAGGAGGAACGCGGACGAAGAGATGTCACCAGGGAGCGTACCGCGCAAAGGGCGAAGGGAATCCTCGGGCGTCAATGGATGCATGCACGTCGCGGGGCCGTCCTCGTCGATTCGCGCTCCCATCGCGCGAAGCATGCGCGTAGTGTGGTCGCGCACAGGCCCTGGCACACGGAACGTACTGTCGCCATCCGCTCCCAGCGCTGCCAGCTGGAGGCAACTAAGGACCTGAGCGGAGGCGACGGGCAGGGTGTAGTCGATACCGTGCAAAGGCGCAGGACGGAAGACCAGAGGAGCTCGGCCATCAGTGGCAGACACATCGGCACCCATGAGGCGTAACGGCTCGGCTATGCGATCCATCGGTCGGCGGCGCAGGCCCTCGCTACCATCAAGCGTCGCGACGGTACCAGTTGCAGCGAGAGCGCCGGCGAGAAGCCTGAAGGTTGTACAGGAATTCCTGCAATTGACAACGCCATTAGCCTGGAAAGGCGAAAGCGTTTTTCTTCCGGACAGCTTCAGGACGCCATTCTCTAGCGACGACGGCACTCCAAGCACCTCAAGGGCGCTGCGCATCGCGCGCGTCACTCCGCTGTCGGGGTAGTTGCAAACCTCGGTTTCGCCAGAAGCAAGCGCAGCGAAAAGGGCAACGCGATGTGCTAGCGACTTGTCGCCGGGAACGGCAACGCTGCCGCGCAGCGGGGCCGATGCGGCTGGAAGTCCCAGATCCATCAGGCCTCGTCCGTGAACTCCGGGTTCGAAAGCGGCCGATCCTTCACGGGCGCCGCGTCTTCATGCGGCGTCTCCTTGCCGTCTCCAGGCGTATTCCCTCCTGCGTCCGCTGCTGGGGTTGCCGACTCTGCTCCGTCACCCTTATCCGAAGCGCCTGCTGGCTTCTTGTCATCCGACGTCTTGCGAGGCGCATACGGGCTGTATCCGCCATATGCACGGTAACCACCATAGCCGCCATAGCCATAACCGTAGCCGTGGTGCCCGGACGGGGCGAACGCGCCACCGGCGGATCCCATCTCGACGTCGTTGACCACAATGCCGATCACCGTCGCGCCAGACTCGCCGAGCGAACGGGCCGCATGTTGGATTGGCTTGAAGTGCGTTCGGTCGGGGCAGCACATGATCATGACGGAGTCTACGAGCGAGGCCAGCGTCATCACATCGCCGACGATGCCGAACGGCGGCGAGTCGATGATCACGCGGTCGTAGTGCTCGCGCGCCCACTGGAAGAAGTCCGGCACAATCTGCGACCCCATGATGGAGGCCGGATTGACGTTGTCCGGGGGAAGCGAACCAATCACGTCCAGATGCTCCACGCCGCTGGGGTTGACCAGCTTCTGGAAGTCTCTGCCGGACTGCGCCGAGAGGTAGTGCGAGAACGAATGATCCTGGTCGATCTGCAGCCCCCAGACGCGAGCCAGACGAGGACGACGCATGTCGAAGTCCACCAGCAATGTCCTCTTTCCAGCCTGGGCGCTCGAAATAGCCAACGAGCAGGACGTGATTGTCTTGCCCTCGCCGGGCTGGGTGGACATCAGCAGAAGCACCTGGGAGATCGGTTGGTAGCGTGGCGAATCGAGCAGGTTGCGGAGACCCGCCATTGCTTCCGCGAACTGTGAGTACTTGTTTTCGGAGATGAACTTGGCCACCTGCTCACGCTTCTTGCGGCGCACATGGGGAAGCACGGCCAGAACCTTCAGCGAAAGACGTCCCTCGATGTCCGAGAGGGAGACAATCGTATCCTCAAGGTGATCAAGCACCAGCACGAACAGAAGTCCCGCGGCGAGGGAGATTACGGTACCAGCGACAAAAATGACGATCGCGTTCGGCAAGACAGGAACCTTTGGAACGAATGCCGGGCGTCCCACGCGGACGATTTCATTGTTCTGCTCGGCAGCAATGCGCGCCTCGTTCTCCTTCGTCAGCAGGCCGAGGTACAGCTCGCTCGAAACCTTCTTCTCCTGTTCCAGCTGCTTGAGGCCAGCATCCGCAGCGACGATCTTCTGCTCAATAGACGCCGACTCCGCACGCAGGCGTTCGCTGGTCTTCTCGAATTCGACCAGCTGGTTCCTGTATGCTGCCAAGTTACCGTGAGCCGTCGCAAGCGCACGACTGACAGCATCGACAAATTCCTGCTTGACGGTCTCCAACTCCTTCTCCTTGGACCTGACATCGGGATGCTGCTTCGTGAAGCGCGCCAACAGTGTGGTCAGCTCCATCTTCGTCTGCTGGAGTCTGCTGTAAGCGCTGCCGATCTCCGACGACCGCGGCACGTCGGTCGGAAGCGCGCCGAAGTCCTCGGGCTTTTCCTGGGCTGTCTGAAGGACCTTCTCCCATTCGACTGCAGCGGTTATCTTCGAACGGAGGTCAAGAACCTCTGCGGTCGTCTTCTGTATGGACTGCTGCAGAATCTCGCGCTCAGACGTAAGGTTGTCTATCTTGTTCGCGGTTCTGAACTCGAGGAGCGTCTTTGCGATCTTCTCGTCCGCGCGCCGCTGCTTCTCCACCTGTTCGTGTATCTGGGCGACGGCCTTGTCGCACCTGAGCTTGTTCTCCTCGTCGGTGAAGGACTCGATCGCCTGCGCGTAGGCGTTGGCGAGGGATGCGGCCAGCTGGGCCGAGGTGGAGCGCACGGCAATGGTGATCAGGCGCGAGTGGCGGATCAGCTCGAGCTCGGAGCTCTGCAGCGTGTCCATGAGTTCGCTGTCGGTGACTGTAGAGGCCGGGTAGTTAGCCCGATACTGCTGGATGATCTTTGTCACGATCTTGTCCGAGCGCCAGTCGGACAGGCGCGTGTTGAACACTTCCTCGTACGTCGAACCGTAGTCCGGCTCAACCGTCTGGACCAGTCCGCCGGTGTTCTGCGGGCGGCGCATGTCCATCGTGAACTCGCTCTTCGCTTCAAAGATCGTGGGGGAGATTCGATACACCGCAAACGCCGCCACGAGGCCGACCAGCAGGAAAACGAGAACGGATATCCACCTTTGGGAGATCACTCGCAAGACACGCCCGACCGTGATGGTGCCCACAATCGAGTCCGCATCCTGCCCAGGCGAGTTCCCGCCATACGCACCGCCGTAGTAGTACGGCTGCGAGCCGCCGTAGTAGGCAGGTTGCGAGGATCCATAATACAGTGGCGTCTTGCGCGAAGAGCCGTAATATAGCGGCTTCTGTGACGATCCGTAGTAAAGCGGCTTCTGACCGTATGTTGAGGATGAGGAAGGGCTTGCCATAAGTCTTAATCCCTAATCGGTTGTCGCTGCCCGCGACCTAGGGGCCCGAGGAAACGATGCCGCCGAAAGCGCAAGGATTGCGGCAAAGGCAAACAGCGTCACGCTACAGGAGAGAACTGGGGTAAACAGCGCGTCCACACAGAACAGCGCAAGCACTGCGGGTAACACCCATGCGATTGGCGCACAAGCAAACATGAAGACATCCGCATCATCACGAGTATGCAGATAGATAACTGCCTGAACCAAGCTTTTTATCCATGCAAAGAGAAACAGGACTGCTGCGCTGACCAGCGTAAGAGATCCGAGAATGCCGCGTTCGGCAAGAATTGTCCAATAAGAGTTCAGCGCGGAGGAAACGTTCGGAGCCAACACATACCAGTCGGCCTTTTCTGCAAGAAATTTTGCATGCAGGTTGAAGGCGCCGACACCGACTCCGCTCCACGGCGACTCCTTCCACATCAAACGGCTGATCCGATTCAGGATTTCCGATGCCTGCCTATACGAATCGGGGAAAGCCTTCGCCAACTCCAGTCCTTCGGCCTTCGCCTTGACCACCGTCTCTGGAGCGAACGACAGCAAAGCGCACACCGCAAAGGCAGTTCCGAAGATGACCATCGTGAGGCTGTAAGCGACCCCCCCCAATGAGCCGCCCCTGGACTGATGGATAAGCGCGAAGAGGGTCATCAGCGCAGCGATGGCTACATAACCCATGGCCAAGACAGGCGGAGCAAAAAAAAGTAGACCCGTCAGATTCCCGGTGATCGCCACACAGAACGGCAGCCTGGCCGCAGTCCATTTGCAACTTTCTGCTTGTATCCCGGACAATAACGACATAAGCAGGATCAACCCGAAGAATGAGCCGTAAAATGGCCCCGACATGAATCCGGCCCTTGCATGCTGCACAAATGGTGCCCATTCCAAGCAAACAAAAGTTGCACATGCAATCCCTGCTATCCCGAGGACAAAACCAGTCACTATCCCAAAGGAGATACGCGCCGAAAGCCCTAAGCCATGCAACACCCCCTGAACCAATACTCCTAACCCAACGGCAACCGCAAACGGCAGGAAACCAGAGTCACCTACCGATGCCGGCAAAGTTTCCATCAACGGCTTTGCTACAGACCATGCGCCCTCTTCAGGATCGTAATGCATGCCAATCCCGGAATTCAGCCAGCGCAATCCTGCAAAAGCGACAGTAGCCAAGAAGAACCAGAACAGCGGATCGCGAACCATGTCATGGCGAACACGGCCTCTGGCAGTCGAGAGATGCTCGCCTGCGAGAATGGATGGTTCCAGAAGTATCCACAATCCCGCCAAAGCGCTCAACCAAAATATGGTCAAGCCCAAATGCCTTTCTGAAAGGAACGGCAACAGAGCTGGAGGCAAAGAAGCTAGCAACGCGAGATGCGTTGCCAGCCCGTATTTGGTGATCAGCCTGTGGAACATCCGCTCCCACCACCTTGTCAGTAGTGGAACCGAACGCCCAGCGTACCGCGGAAACGATCGTAGTCGTAGCTGCTGTGCTTTTCACACCATTCCTCTTCCCAGATCAAACTGGCGAAGATGGACATCCAGCGGTTAAGCGTGTAATCAGCACCGATGCGGACGGACATGAAGTCCTCGTCATAGTCGTTGCCGGCTCCAAGGTAAAGATCGGAGTATACGTTCTCCTCATGACGCCAAGCAATGTTGCCGGACAGCGTCATCTTGTCGCCGAGCGTCAGGTAGGAAAGACCTGTCGAGAGGGCATACACCTTGACTGCCTGCCCAATAGTCCGCTCAGACGGCTGGTAGTAACTTGAACCGAGAACCGACCACTGCAGCTGACGGGTGATCCGCCAGTTGCCAGACAGAGAGTATGTCCAACCCACGTCGGTATTTGCATATCCACCATATTCCAGCCATGACACGCCGGTCAAGATACGATATGAAATCTTTTCTGTCGCACGAGTCGCGAGACCGCCCTGAACCGACCAGACATGGCTATCGTTGCTGTAGTTCCGATAGCCCTGCCCGCCCTTCTGAGTATAGTCTGCGTAGCCGCCAGCAAGGAGGAGATCCGTCCACGACGATGCCGCGTAGCCGAGCTCTGCGCCGACCGCCCATTCTGACCAGCCGTACAAAGGCGCGTATTTGCCCGTATCATTCTTGTAGTCGAGCCATGTATACTGCGCCATCAGGTCGGCATGCCATCTCTCGGTGAAACGACGCTCAAGCACACCGTTAATGTCAAGGTTCTGGCGGTCCCGCCAAATACCACGGCCACTACGGGTGTCAAGTCCGTCGGACTGGTTGATGAAGCTGTAGCGCTCACCCAGCAACAGCGACCACCCCTTCTCGTTCGACTTTGACGTCGCCCACTTGTAAGTCAAGGATTCGCCATAACTGTTCTCACCCATATTCCCGTTGTTCTTTGCGTAAGAGTTCCAACGGTACCAAATCGTGCCAGCCAAAGACCAGCGATCTGACAGCCAAATGAAGTCTGCACCAGGATTTAGGCAGAAGATACTGTCGCCTTCGGAATGGTGAGTCGTATCGAAGTTCGAGTCATACGTGTACGACACTGCAACATACGGCTTTATCGTAAGATGCTGGTTGAAGAAGCGGAATCCTTGCGGCTTATCTGCTTCGCTGCCACCAGCGGCAGCAGCCGAGATCGCCAGTCCGGCGACAGCGGCCATGTTAAGAACACGATTTTTCATTAGGTTTTACCCTTCTTTTAATTTGATTGCTCTTTGACTTTAGCAACGTCCACCCGCAGATTACTGCTCGTACAGGCCCGGATGCCCACTACGGTCCTTAGTATAATAAGGGTTAATAGAAGCATTGGGGTTTACGCTGGGGTCAGAGTTAGGACCTGCCGCAGTGCCGCCTACAGCGGTCTTGCTGCTGACGTACGCACGAGGAATGCGAGACAGGCCGATGTCGGACTCCTGAACCGCCGCACCAGGGACACCTGGCGCACGGAACGCACCGGCGCCGATACCTGCTGCGGTGCCCCCAGCATCCGATGCGGCAGCCAAATCGCCCAGCAGAGCATCATTAATCTGCATGCCGCCAGTGAGCTGCTGCACAACTGTATGGTCAGGTTCGTCTCCGCCAGACTGGGCAGCTGACAACATTGGATCGTACGTCTGTTCCTGTCCATCGCCCATGGCAGGCTTGATCCAGTCGTTCAGAGCCGTCTCGCGGGCCTGTGCGTCAGGCAACTGCGAAACGAGCGTCTGCGCCAGGTCAGCGGGAGTGCCGCCAGACGCGCGCACGAGCATCAGAATCGCGAACGTCTCGCGGACACTCGCATCCTCGCCCTTCTGGCACCGCTCGTTTACCGCCGCCATCGTGCTGGTTGCCAACTGCGTGAACTCCTGGTCTGTCGGCACGTGCGCAGGATTCGCCGTACGGCTGAACAGCTCCTTAGCGAACCTCTCGTTGATTTCGGTGAGGTACTCGACCGGCACCGTCGCATACACCTCGGCGAGGACGGCCTTCAGGTTTTCCTTGCCTGCACCGGAGACAGCCGCGCGGTTCGCGTTGTAGAAGGCCGCTCCCTTCTCCTCGTTGGAACCTGGCATCTTCGAGATTGCCGCATTGACCTCCTGTACAAACGCCAACTGGTCATCGGCAGAAAGCTTGCCGATGGTCTGCTTTAGCGTCTGCGGGTTCTGCGCGCAATCCCCAACTAGCGCGTGCCACTCGGACCGTGGCATCGTATCTGCCGCGTAGATCGGCAGCGCGGCAAGCGCGAAAGCGCATGCCACCAATTTCGCCAAGTTTAACTTCATCTCATACCTCATTTCTTTTTTCGTTTTGTTGAAAACAACACTCAGTACCACGACATCGGCACCCACACGACATCGCCGGCGCGAAGAAGCATGTCCTTGTCGGGCCGCCCCTCCTCGCCTATCTCAAGCAAATCGATCCTCGTCTTCGTTCTCTTTCCGTCCTTGTCGCAACGCGTCACCTGCACACGCCGCTTGTCGGCAATCGGATTCACTCCGCCAGCCAGCTGGAGCGCACGCGTCACGCGCAGGTCCAGTGTCGAAGGCACATCGACAGGCCCTGGCTTCCCGACTTCCCCAAGGACAGTGACCGTCCCCCATGGAGACACCATGTTCTGGCCTGCCTGATAGATGAATGTGGCCGTCACATGCGGTTCGAGAAGATATTCCTTGTAGGCGGCGGCAATCTTCTCCTGAAGCCCAACGAGCGTCAAGCCGTCGCACTTTATGCGACCGACGAGCTCCATCGTGATGTAGCCCTCCGCGTCTACGAAATACTGCTTGGCCGCCGTGCCAGACGACCCGGTAGCCGTCACGGAAATTGCAAGGGCCACTCCGGGCCGAACCATGGGCTCCCCGTCGAAATATGTAGCCATCTGGTCAACATCAACGTTCCCGGGATCGTCCTGGCCGGCTATGGCAGACCATATCGTCGAGCACCCGCAGCCCAAGGCAAGCAGACTCGTTCCTATGGCGACAAAGGCCAATATTTTCAATGCTTTCTTCATCGTTTACCGTTCACGGCATAGCACATCAACCACTGCTACGCCGAAGCCGATTAAAAGAATACTCTTTTTTTAGGGTTCTGACAAGGGGGGAACAACAAAAATTTTTTCTGGCCGCAAGGATCAGGAAGGACGCGCCGCATGAGCGGACACGCCCTTCCCTACCCGTACAGACTTTAGGCCTGTTCGACCTCTTCGGCGTCCCTGTCGATCTTGACCTTGAACGGCACGAATACGCCCTCGCCGAGGTCGAGCTTGGCGTTGTACTCGCCAACCTCCTTCAGCTGGTCGGGCAGGTCGAGCTGCGAACGCTCGAGCTGCACGCCACGATCGGCGATCACCGCGCCCAGGATGTCGGACGCGCTCACGCTTCCGTAGAGGCGCTTGCCGTCCACCGTGCGGGCGGACACCGTCACGTTGAGCCCAGCCATCTTCTTGGCGAGCTCCTCCGCGGCGGCCTTGCGCTCCGCACGCTCCTTCGCGCGCGCCGCCTCCAGCTTCGCGAGACGGCGCTTCGCCGCCTCCGTCACCGGAGCCGCAAGCTCCTGCGTGAAGAGGTAGTTGCGCGCATATCCGGGAGCGACCTTGACGATCGCGCCCGCCTTGCCGAGCTTCTTGACATCGGCCATCAGCATCACTTCAACCATCTTGACGCTCCTTTCCTAGGCCATCAGCCCGACGTTGCGCGCGCGGCGCACGCCCTTCTTGATCTGACGCTGCTGCATGGCGGTCACACCGGTCACGCGAGCAGGGAGGATCTTCCCGTACTCCGTGACGAAGTGCTTCAGCAGCTCGACGTCGTTGAGATCGATCTTGTCGTTGGCCGGCAGCTCGGGACGGCGGCGGGCCGAAAACTCCCCGCGATCCTCGCGCACGGCATGCTCTTTCTTCTGGTAAGCCATTTTTGCTCTCTCTTGTTCGTTGTCTAGTCGTTGAATGTCTGATCCTCGTCATAGCCTTCCTCGTCGCCGGACGGCATCGCGGGCGGCATTCCGCCCGCAGACGCTCCGCCGGGAACGATCGGCTCGCCCGTGAGCCGGCTCTGGTTTGGCGCCGGCAGGGGCATGAACTTCACGGTCATGGCGCGGATCTTCAGCTTCTGGTGCTTCTGCCCGTCCTTCTCCCAGGAATCCATCTGGAGACGCCCCTCCACGAGGACCGAACGGCCCTTGCGGAGATACTGGCCGCACAGCTCGGCGAGCTTCTCCCACGCGTCTACCTCGACGAACGTGGGGATGTCCACCATGTTGCCGTTGCGGTCGCGGCGGCGCTCGTTGAGGGCCAGGGCGAAGCGGCACACCTTCACGGCGTTCACGCCCACCTGGCGGACCTCAGGGTCGCGCGTCAGGTTCCCCATCACGATCACTTTGTTGAATGAGGGCATCAGTCACCTCGCAGTCACTCCGCCTCCGGGGCGGCATCCGCCTCTGCCTGGGCCTTCGCCGCGGCACGCTGGGCCGCAGCCTCGCGCTGAGCGGCAAGCACCGCCTCGCGACGCTCGTCCACGACCAGGATCTGGACGCGGAAGACCTCTTCCACCAGGCGGTAGCGCTTGACGAGCTCGCTCACCTTCGAGGGGTCGAGCTCGAAACGCACCAGCACGTACACGCCGCGCTCGCACTTGTGCATCGGGTAGGCGTCCTTCGGCTTGCCGATCACTTCCTGCGCGAGCACGTTGCCGCCCAGGCGCGTCACCTCAGCGAGCGCCTTGTCGATCATGCCGGCCAAGACGTCGTCCTTCGCCTGCCCGGCGAAGATGTAGAGTCCATCGTACTTCTTCATTTGTCTCCTTCCCCGGCAGCCGCGGCGGCCGCTGGCGCGGTCCAGCCGTTGTACCGGTTCATAGCTGTTTCAAGGTTTTCCCGCTCTATCGTCCCGATCGCCTCGACGGCCTTCGCCACCACCTCGTCCATCGCCGCGCGGTCCTCCGCCGCAAACTTGCCGAGCACGTGCCCGACAACGTTCGCGCGGTTCCTCGCGTCGCGGCCGACCCCCAGGCGCAGCCGGACGAAGTCCGCCGTGCCGGTGCGCTCCATCACGCTCTTTAGGCCGTTGTGCCCGCCAGCGGAACCGCCCTTGCGGATGCGAATCTTCCCCACGGGGAGGTCGATGTCGTCCGACACCACGAGCAGGTCTTCCGCCGCGTCGGCGTTGTGGTACCTCACGACGGGCGCCACGCAGTCCCCGCTCAGGTTCATGAACGTCTGCGGCTTCACCAGCAGAACCTTCACGCTCCCGAGCATGCCCTGCGCCAGCTCGCCGTTGAAGGAGGACGAGCGCTTCCACGACGCGTCCAGCGACCGCGCCAGCGCATCGACGACCTCGAAGCCGATCGAATGCGGCGTGTTCGCGTATTCCGCGCCCGGATTGCCCAGTCCTGCGATTACCTTCATCGAGACACCGAGACTTCGGGGTTACTTCTTCGCCTCCGCCTTCTTGGCGTCGGCGTCCTCCTTGCCCTTCTTGATGACTTCGGGCGACTTCTCCGCCGCCGCGGCCGCTGCGGCCGCCGGCGTGTCCGCGCCCTCGGGCGCCTTCACCGTAGCCACGGCGTACTCGCCGCGCGTCACGAGCGTGAACTTGTCGCCGAGCTGAAGGTCCTTCACGAAGAGTGTCTGGTCAAGGCCGAGCGACGTGACGTCGACGTCGAACTTCTCCTCGATGTCGTCGGGGAGGCACTCCACGTCGACCGTGCGGAGCACCTGCTCCAGCACGCCGCCGCCGAGCTTCACGCCCGTCGCCTCGCCCGTGAGGTACAGCGGTACCGTGACGCGCACCTTCTGCGTGAGCGACACCTCGCTGAAATCCACGTGTATGGGAGTCCCGGCCAGCACGTCGTTCTGCATCTCACGCAGAAGGGCGTGCATGGTGGACCCGTTCATGTCCAGCGCGACGAGAAGCTGCTTGCCACTCCTTCCGCGCATCGCCATCATGAATCCGCGCATCGCCATCATGAACTCGTGGGCGTCCAGCGCGATCAGCTGGGTGCCGCCCTTGTTCATCTTCATCACCGACGCGGGGATCTTCCCCGTGCGGCGAAGACGGCGGACTGCCGCGGTGCCATGCTCCGCGCGATCCTCCGCCTTGATCATTATCTTTTCCATTTGTCTTCTCTTTTCTTCACGCCACCTGCTCTCGCGCACGCGCGCTACCCTCGGCGGCAAATGTTGGTGCTTGGTGCTTAATGCCTAGTGCCTAGTGCTTGGTGCGGGCCTTGTCGTCCTCACTCATGGTTGAAAAGGTCATTCACGCTGTTGTTGCTGTGGATGCGCTTGATCGCCTCGCCGATCAGCGGCGCCACGCTGAGCACCGTCAGCTTGAACGGCAGCTTCGCGGGGTCGAACCCCTCGCGCAGGGGGATCGAGTCCGTCACCACCAGCTCGTCCAGCTGGCTCTCCTCCATCAGGCGCTCCATGCCCTTGGCCGTCAGCGGGAAGTGGCTCACGAACGCGTGCACGCTCCGCGCCCCGTGCTCGCGCAGAAGCGCCGCAGCGGCGCTCAGCGTGCCGCCCGTCGCGGTCATGTCGTCGATCATGATCACGTCGCAGTCCGTCACGTCGCCCACCACGCTGAACGCGTCCACCGTGGAGTCGCCCGTGCGCTGCTTCGCCACGATAGCGAGCCCAGTGCCCAGCTTGCGGCTGTAGCCGTAGGCCGTCTTCGCGCCGCCAGTGTCAGGACTCACCACGATCGGCTTCGCGAAGCGCATGTCGCGAATGTACTTGAGGATCACCGGCTCCGCGTGCAGATGGTCGAGCGGAATGTCGAAGAACCCCTGGATCTGGTTCGCATGCAGGTCCATCGTGAGCACCCGGTCCGCCCCCGCCTTCGTGAGCAGGTTCGCGATCAGCTTCGCCGTGATCGGCACGCGCGGCATGTCCTTGCGGTCCTGGCGCGCGTACCCGTAATACGGCAGCACCGCCGTGATGCGCGCCGCGCTTCCGCGCTTCAGCGCGTCCATGATCACGAACAGCTCCATGTACGCGTCGTTCGGGCGCGGGCTGCCGCTCTGGATCACGAACACGTCCTTCCCGCGGACGCCCTCCTGCACCTGGCAGAACGTCTCGCCGTCGGGGAAGTGCTTGATGTCGATCTTGTTGAGCGGCTGCCCAAGGTATGCGGCAACCTTCTCGGCGAGCGGCAGGTTCGCCGTTCCCGAGAACACCATGAAATCATCTGACTTGTCCAACATTCCGGTAGTCTCCGTCATTTGCTTTCCTCGCCCCGACAAAAGCCTATTCGGGACGCGAAAGTTGAAATTATACCAGATTCCGGGCCGGAAGGATAGACCCTATTTGAAAAATCCCGCCGTTTTGATATCCTATACGCGCCATGACAAGCCAAGAACTCACAATCGCAGACTACGCCGTAGTCGCCGTCTTCTTCGCCGCTATGGTCGGCGTGGGCGTTTTCTTCTCTCGCCGCCGCCAGGACGCCGGCACGTTCTTCGGGAGCGACAAGACCGTCCCATGGTGGCTCTCCGGCATATCCTTCTACATGAACAGCTTCTCGGCGCTCGCGTTCGTGATGTACTCCGCCCTCGCCTACAAGTACGGCTGGGTGCCCGTCACCGTCAGCTGGCTCTCCGTCCCCGCCGTCCTCCTCGGCGCGCGCTTCCTCGCCGTTCGCTGGCGGCGCGCCGCAAAGGGCAGCCCCATCGACTTCATCGCCACGCGCTACACCCCCTCCATGTGCAAGTCCCTCGCCTGGCTCGGGCTCCCCATGCAGCTCCTGGACAACGCCCTCAAGCTCCTCGCCATCGGCACCGTCGTCGGCGTCGGCATGGGCTTCCCGCTCGACTGGGCCATCGCCGCCTCCGGCGCCATCATCGTCCTGTACACGTTCCTCGGCGGCCTCAAGGCCACCCTCGTCTGCGACTTCATCCAGTTCTTCGTCATCCTCGCGGTCGTCTTCACCCTCCCCTTCCTCTGCCTCGACAAGGTCGGCGGGCTCTCCGGCTTCATAGACAAGGTGCCGCAAGGCTTCTTCTCCTTCACCGCCGGCAAGTACGACTGGCCCTACATGGCCGTCTTCTTCCTCATGGTCGGCTCCACCCTCTCCACCAACTGGTCGCTCGTCCAAAGATACTACTCCACGAAGTCCGACAAGGACGCCAAGAAGATGGCCTACCTAGTCGCCGCGCTCCTCTTCCTCGGCCCGCCACTCTTCTTCTTCCCCGCCATGGCCGCGCGTATCTTCATCCCTGACATCCCCGACGCCGACATGAATGGCGTCTACGCGATCCTCTGCCGCGCAGTCCTGCCAGTCGGCATGATGGGCATGGTCGTGGCCGCCATGTTCTCCGCCACCATGAGTTCCCTCGCCGGCAACTTCAACGCCGCCGCCAGCGTTCTCGTGAACGAGATATACGGACGCTTCGCGAAGGCGGACACCCCCCGCCGCCGCATGTTCGCCGCCCGCGCCGCCACTGTCCTCGTCGGCCTCGCCGTCATCGGCCTGACGTTCGTCATGCAGTACGCCCAAGGCGCCGACGACCTCTTCAACCTCACGAACAAGGTGTTCGGCGTATTCCTCCCGCCAGTATCCATCCCGATGCTCGTTGGCGTCTTCTCGCGCCGCCTCTCGAAGCGAGCCGGCCTCTGCGGCCTCGTAGGCGGCATCGCCTTCGGCCTCGCGATGTTCGTCGCCGGCGCATGGTGGCCGTACCTCCGCGAGATGAAGCCCTGCTACCTCGCCACCGCCGCCGCCACGATAGCCTGCCTCCTAATCGGCAACGCTATCTTCAAGGATTCCCCCGACGAGCGCAAGGAAGTAGAGGACTTCGTCGACCGCCTCGCCAGCTAGAGGATGTCGCCGCGAATACGATCCTCATTTTCCGACAAGCACGCCCTGGAGACGCGCCGGAATCACGAGCGTGTCTCGCCAGAAACTCCCCGCATCGGTCGGACTCGGCAACGCATACCACCGGACGAGACTCGGGTTCTCGATGTCGCCGAAATCCCAGATCGATGCCGTGCGGTCTCCCCCGGACACCGCCACGAGTTTCCCGCCGTTCCAGCGCGGGAGCCCCGAGACCCGCTTCTTGCCCGGGAACTGGCGTATCTGCGGCACGTCCTGTCCGCCAGGCTCCACGATCGCCCATCCGCCGTTATCGGCCAGAAACGCCTTTTCCCCGAATGCGCACATGCCGCCCATCCTCGATGCATACCCTTCCATCTTGCGCGGCTTCGCGGGAGGGTCGCGCTCCTGCGCGACCAATTCCAACCAACTAAAGCACTTCAACGCGGAATTCCCCGCAACCCATCTTCCACCGAGAAGATCTGGCGACAGGTACTTGTTGTAACGCGACTGGTTGATCATGTTGGCGAGCGGCTTGGGTTTTGCCAGATTAGAAATATCATAGACCGTCGTGTTGAATGCCGCCCACCGTTTCCCGTCGCCATACGCGTACACGTCGCGTGCCACCACGCTCGGCACGCGCGCGATTTCCTTCAACTCGCCCGCCCGCGCCATTTCGAACACGATCCATCCATCGCGTCCAGCCGCCACGAAAAGCCTGTCGCCCGCGATCGCCACGTCCATGCACTCCGCAAATGGGATGCGCCGCCTTTCCGCGATTCCGTCCTCCGAAAGTTCCAGCACGAACATCCCTGCCGTTCCCGCCGCAGCGTAGCACACGTCCCCCGTCACCGCGAGACCGGTCACGTTCGCCGACAACGACGTGTCGGACGGCAGCCACCGGCGGAATCCCTTCGGAGCCTCCGGGCGCGGCATCCGCATGCTCGCGTTGGCCGGTGGCTTGCCTCGCTCAGCCGCCACGCGTTGTGCGCCTTTCGCCGAGATCGCCCACGTCCCGGAGTTCGCCACCGTCACGTACACCGCGCCGTCCCCCACCGCGACGGATATCACCTGACGCTTGTTTTCCGGCACCCAGCGGTCCACCACTTTCGGCGCCGACTTGTCCGACACATCCACCGCATACAAGCCCCCGGCCGTCGCCGTGCAGAACGCCATCCCTCCAGCCACGCGCACCAGCCACATGTCGTACGTGCACGGCTTGCAGTATTCGAAGTCGACGCGCGAGACCTTCTTCGGCGCGTGCGGATTCTCCACGTCATATATTTCAAGGCCCATCTGTCCCGGATGCGCTTTCGCACCCGGCACCTTGTCCTCCTTGCTGAAACCTGTGCTGGCGTAGAGCCACTTCCCGTCCACCCACACGCCATCGCCGTTCGATTCCAGCGCGCAGCACGCAAGACGCTTAAGCGACTTCATGTCCCGCGCGTCCCAGATCGTCACGCATTTCCCGCCCCATTCGCCGGAAAAGAGAAGTCCGTCGCGGTACGCCACCGACTGCGATTCCACCGGTTCCTTCTTCACGCACCGGATCAGCTGCGGGTTCTGCGGACGCGACACGTCGATGAACTCCAGTCCGCTCTTCGACCCGCCGACGAAGCACACGTCCCCCGCCACGTCGATACCTGTGCAGTTGGCCGTGGACGGGTAATGCCCCGCGACAAACGGCTTCGCCGGATTGCGGCAGTCGACGACCCAGATTCCGTTCGCCCGCGCCGAGACGTACGCCATCCCGCCCTGCAGCGCGATCTGCCGCCCCGACGCGATATCCTTCGTCTCGCCCAGAAGTTTCGGGCGAAGCGGATCGCCCGACAGGCTGTACACGCCCAGCGTCTCCCTCCCGCCAACGTACAGAAAATCGCCCTCGATGTTCACGCAACGTCCGAAACCGGCCGCCCCCTCCACCACTTTCACGGCATTCCCGAACACTTCTCCCGTGCGGAACGGCACGTCCGCACTCCCCCCTGCGCAAATCCCCGCCACCAGCATGGTCACCGCACACAGGCAAAGTTTCTTCACAAAAAGTTCTCCTTCTGCGTCATGTCATCATCTTACCGCCCAAAGGCGATGCACATGATATCAAATCACTGCGAGCGCCGTCAAAATTATGATATAATTGCAACCCAAACAGGAGATGAAAGAATGAGCAAGCCACTGGTTATAATGCCTTGCCTCGACATGATGAACGGTCGAGTGGTCAAGGGAGTCAACTTCGTCAACATCCGCGACGCGGGCGACCCCGTCGAGTGCTGCCGAGCCTACTGCGCAGCGGGCGCCGACGAGATCGCGATGCTGGACATCACCGCGACGGTGGAGAGCCGCGCCACGATGCTGGAGGTGGTAAAGAAGGTCGCGGCCGTCAAGACCGTCCCCTTCACGATGGGCGGCGGCATCTCGTCCGTACAGGCCGCTGAGGCCGTGCTGGCGGCCGGTGCCGACAAGGTCTCGACCTCCTCGGCCGTCTTCCGCCGTCCCGCCATGATCGGCGAGATGGTCAAGGAGCTGGGTGCGGACAAGGTGACCGTGGCGATCGACGTGGCGCAGAACGCCGCCATGCCGAGCGGCTACGAGGTCTACATCGACGGCGGCCGCACGGCCACAGGCAAGGACGCGCTCGAGTGGACCAAGGAAGTGGACGGCTACGGCGTCAAGTGCATCCTGCCGACATCGAAGTCTACGGACGGCGCGCGCACGGGCTTCGACCTGCCGCTCATTCGCCAGATCCGCGCCGTGACGGCAGCGGACGTGGTCGCCTCCGGAGGCGCAGGCACGATGGAGCATTTCGCCGAGGCCGCAGAGGCCGGCGCAACGGTCCTCCTCGGCGCGAGCGTGTTCCACTTCAACCTAATCGCCATCCCCGCGCTCAAGCAGTTCCTCAAGGACCGCGGCTTCAACGTGCGCGTATAGGGAGGATATTATGTCACTCGTCAACATGAAGGAGATGCTGACCGCCGCGCGCAAGGCGCACAAGGCGATCGGCGCGTTCAACATCACGAACTACGAGACCGCCGCCGCCGTCCTCAAGGCCGCCGAGACCGAGAACGAGCCGGTGATCATCCAGCTCTACATGCGCCTCTTCGATACGGGGAAGGCATACGACCTCTGCGGGATGCTGCAGCGGCTCGCCTTCCGCGGCAAGGTGCCCGTCGCGCTGCACCTCGACCACGGCTCCACCGTGAAGCAGGCTACCGACGCCCTAGCCTGGGGATACACGTCCGTCATGTACGACGGCTCGCGCTCGCCATACGACGAGAATGTGAAGTGGACGAAGCACGTGGCCGACTACGCGCACGCGCTCGGCGCCACCTGCGAAGGCGAGATCGGGCACGTCGCCCAGGGCGACGAGACCGCCCTCACCGACGTGGACGAAGCCGTAGCCTTCGCCAAGGCGACCGGCGTTGACGCCCTTGCCGTCTCGATCGGCACCGCGCACGGCTACTACAAGGCCGAGCCCAAGCTCGACATCCCCCGCTGCGCCGCCATCGCGGACGCGCTGCCCGACACGCCGCTCGTCCTCCACGGCGGCAGCGGCACGCCGCTCGCCGACGTGCGCCGCGCGATCGAGAGCGGCATCGCCAAGGTGAACATCGCCACCGAGTTCCTCGACGGCTACATCAAGTCGACCCTCAAGGTGTTCGGCGACCTCAACGGCGCGTTCGTGCCGCCGGACAAGCTTGCCGACCCGATCATCGACGCCTGCGCCGCCCACGTCCAGCGCCTCATCAAGTTCTTCGCCGGACGCTGACATGAAGGCATGGATCCAGCGCGTGTCGCACGCGTCCGTCACGATAGACGGCGAGCGCGTGGCCGAGATCGGACAAGGCTACCTTGTCCTTCTCGGCGTCACGCACACGGACACGGAGGCTTCGGCCGACAAGATCGCGGCGCGCATTCCCGTGCTGCGCCTCTTCACCGACGCCAACGACCAGATGAACCTGTCGCTGGAGGACGTGGGAGGCTCGGTGATCGTCGTCTCGCAGTTCACGCTCTATGCCGACACGGCGCACGGTCGCCGTCCGGGCTTCTCCGCCGCCGCCCGCCCCGAACTGGCCGAACCGCTCTACGAGCGCGTCGTCGCCCGCCTGCGCGAGCAGCTCGGCGATGCCCGCGTGGGGACAGGCCGCTTCGGCGCCCACATGAAGGTGGAGCTGCTCAACGACGGCCCCGTCTCGATCGAACTCCTCGCCGACTAGCGCAGACGCAGTTCGCAGATGCCTGCGGAGAAGCCGGGCTTGAGCTTTACCTGAAGGCGTACCGCGACGGCCGGCATCGGCTTCGCGAACGTCACGCTCGACCAGTTGCCCTTGACGATCGGGCAGCCGGTCGCAGCATCCTGCCAACCGGTCATCTCGCCGAGTTGCGTCTGCACCTTCCACTCCGCGGGAACGCGGCAGCCGCCGACCGGCTCGTCGTCGAACCAGTAAACGTCCACGCCGCGCACGGGCTCCTCGCCCGGCAGGATCACCTCCACCCATTCCTCAGTGCCCTTGTGCGGCCAGAACGTGCAACGCTTCTGGTGCTTGTCATACGCCGCGCCGTTATTCGGGAATATGCCGTCGAAGAGGGATACCGCCGATTCGCCCTCATGCATGTACGAGGCCTTCGCCTTCAGCGCAAGCGCCGAACCTTTTGCGGCCACGTCCGGCGACGCGGGGAACCACGTCTGCATCTCCCCCGCGCCGCGGTGACACCACGCGAAATACGGAACCAGCGTGACCGGACAGCACGTCCACGGACTTCTCCGCGAACGTCGCGTCCGCCGGCAGCACGATGTCGAGCGCGCGCCCGCCGTTGTCGATGCCCTCGGCGCACCACACGATCGGGCCGCGCTCAACGGCGAGCCGTCCGCGGTCGGCCTCCACGCGCGCGTCCGCCTTGATCCGCTTCACGGGCATGTCCATGTCAACTTCCACGACATCGCCGTTCTTCCAGAAACGGTCGATGGAGCAGTAGCCCTTCTCCGGCGTGAACACGAACGGCACGCCGTTCACCTTCACCTTGAAGTTGGAGAGCGAACTCGGCTCGGTCTGCTCGTAGAGCGTGCTCGGCACTGGACGCCCCACGCACCATCCCGGAATACGCACGTTGAGCGTGAATCTTCCTTGTTGTTGTACGCTTGCCGTCTCTCCCGGCACCACCTTAATCTCGACCCTGCCATTCCACGGATACTCCGTCCGCTGCGAAAGCGTCACCGTGCCGCACGCGAGCTGGAGCTTCGCGTCGCTCGCGACGAAGAGGTTCACGTATGCCGTGTTCCCGGACGTCGAGTAGGCGTACTGCGCGATCTGCGGGATGAAGCGCACCACGTTCACGGGACAGCAGCTGCAGCCGAACCACTTCGAGCGCGCGTAGCCGCCGACCGATGCGAGCGGGTTGGGGTAGAAGAACTCGTCGCCGGACATCGAGATGCCGGAGAGGAACCCGTTGTAGATGATGCGCTCGATCACGTCCATGTATTTTCCGTCGCCGGAGAAGAGGAAGAGCCGCTCGTTCCAGAGCGCGTTCGCGATGGCCGCGCACGTCTCGAGGTAGGCGCTCTCGTTCGGCAGGTCGTACGGCGCGCCGAACGCCTCGCCCACGCTCCCGAATCCGGGGACGACGGCGTGGCGGTGCGCGCCGATGCCGCCGTTGAGGTGGAGCTTCGTATCCACCACGTCCTTCCACAGACGCTCGGAGGCGACGCGGTAGGACGGATCGCCGAGGAGCGCCGCCACGTCCGCCATCGCCGTGTAGAGGTAACCGGCGCGGACGGCATGTCCGCACGCCTGGTCCTGCTGCGTGACGGGCAGGTGGTTCTGGTTGTAGGCCTTGCCGCCGCCACGGAAATCGAGCAGCGTCTTCGCGAGCTTCAGGTAGCGGACCTCGCCCGTCGCGCGGTAGAGCTTGCAGAGCGCGAGCTCGATCTCCTCGTGCCCGGGCACGCGCTGGATCTGTCCCGGCCCGTACCCGAACGTGCGGTCCATCATGTCGGCCGCCTTGATCGCCACGTCGAGGAGCTGGCGCTTGCCGGTCACCTGCCAGTAGGCGACGCCAGCCTCGATCATGTGGCCCATGTTGTAGAACTCGTGGCTGGCCCCCGTGTTGCTCCAGCGCTCCGGTCCCATCATCTTCGTGCGCGGGAATCCCTCCACCTTCTCCATGCCGAGCGTACGCGCGGTGTAGAGGTAACCATCCGGCTCCTGCGCGCCCGCGATGTCGGCGATGAGCTTGTCGAGGTACTTCTCAAGCTCAGGGTCGGGGTGGGTGGCGAGCGTGTAGGCCGCGCCCTCGATGATCTTGAAGACGTCGGAGTCGTCGAACGGGCAGCCCTTGAACGTGCCCTTGGCGCGCTTTGCCGCCTCGCGGAAGTTGGCGAGGCGGCCCGTCTCCTCGCTCTTGTCGAAGTCGGCCTTCACGGTGACAACGCGGTTCGTCTCGAAGCGCGGTAGCCAGAAGCCGGCCGTGATCGTGACGTTCGTCATGTCCGCAGAGCGGATGGGGTAGTCGGTTGCGCCAATGGCGGCCGTCGCGGCGCACATGGTCGCCAGGCAGAGGAAGTTCTTCATCGTGTGTCCTTTCTCGTGAACAGGTGCGGATATTGTCCACGAAATGGCCCAGACTGTCAAGGACGCCGATTCCATGTGCCTACGGCGGCAGGATTCTGCTATACTTGTGGCCATGAAGACAAATAGCATGATTCCTCGTCTCGTCCGGCACCTGGCCGTCGGAATCCTTTCCGCGTACGTTCTTGGATGTACGTCGACGCACCGATGGAACGCCGTGGCGGACGGCGGCGCGGACGGCACCGGCGCGACGGACTCGACGGCGGCGATCCAGCGCTGCATCGACACGGCAGCTCGCGCGGGCGGCGGAACTGTCTACCTGCCGCCGGGCCTCTACCGGATCGGTTCGCTCTCGATCGGCGCGGGCGTGCGCCTGGAGCTGGCCGGCGGCGCGCGAGACGCACGCGAGGGGTACACGGATGCTGTACGCGCCGCGACGCTCGACCCCAAGGTCTCCGCCATCGTGCGCACGATTCCCGACCGCAAGGTCCGCCACATCTTCATGTACAACCTCGTGCCGCCGGCGTACTGCACGAACGGCGTGGGCAACATCACCATCTCGGGCGGCGTCTTCGACTGCGAGGGGAAGATGCTCGTCCTGGCGTTCGCCTGCGGACGGAACATCCGCCTGGAGAACATGGTCGTGAAGGACCTCCCGAACAACCACGCCTTCCAGATAGACGGCTGCTCTTACGTGGTCGTCACGAACTGCCTGTTCGCCGGCTACAAGATGGACGGCATCCTCACGCGCGAGACAATCCAGGTGGAGCAGACCTCCCCGGGCGCCATAGTGGGGAATCCGAAGAAATGGGCATCGCCGATCATCTGCAATCCGGAGGACGCCTTCTACAACAGGAACGTGACGGTTGCCGGCTGCTGGTTCGGCGCCAGCGAGAACCTCGGTCCCCAGCTCATCCCCGTAGGGCACCACGGGCGGCCCCCGTCATGCGTCGGATTCTTCTTCATCGGCAACGTGGTCGTCGATCCGCTCTACGCCGCACTTCGCCTGCCGGACTTCACGGACGTCACGATCGCGGACAACACGTTCATTGCCACGAACCGCGTGCCGCACCTGGCGAAGGACGAGGCGATCGTCTGCCTCTTCGGCAACCGCCCGAAAGGCCCCGGTTCGCCTACAGTCACGCTCCGCGGCAACCGCTACGTGCTCGACCCTTCAGCTCCCCGCCGGAAGCTCTTCGTCTCGGATCCGCGCAAGGGCGACGTCAGAGATGAATCCGGCGACGAAGGCAGGTAAGACGGGAGCGAAAGCAAAATTTTTAATTTACCCCCTTGCGCCACGCCACGGCATCTGATATACTATCGAGCGTTTTCACGACACCAAGTGCGAGCTTAACTCAGTTGGTAGAGTGCCACCTTGCCAAGGTGGTTGTCGAGGGTTCGAGTCCCTTAGCTCGCTCCATTCTTGGGGTTGCGGAGACGGGTGACATGGGAGCATAGCTCAGCTGGTAGAGCAAGTGACTCTTAATCACTGGGTCGTGGGTTCGAATCCCTCTGCTCCTACCATTCACCAAGAACGCATGTGGCTAGGTAGCTCAGTTGGTAGAGCAGCGGACTGAAAATCCGCGTGTCGCCGGTTCGATCCCGGCCTTGGCCACCAATTTTCTCCCCAGCTTTCTCTAAGTCGCAAAGGAATTTTAGAGATGGAGCTAATGATTACGATGACAAGACATGCTGGTAGACTAGCGGATTGCGCACTTGCCGCGACGCTGGTTACGTGCGGCCTTCAGGCATTGTCGGCCGGCGTGGTGCCGTGCGACGGCGATGCGGAGTTCAAGCGCGTGGGGACGCTAGTGCCGCGCTCCAAGCCCGATCCGAACGACGACCAGTGGATGATCGGCTGCGAGGTTCTCGACCGCGACTTTGCGCGCTTCTCGGCCTACAAGGACTACCTGCCGGGTCTGGGCATCCGCTCCATCCGCCTGCAGGGCGGGTGGGCGAAGTGCGAGAAGACGAAGGGCGTGTACGACTTCGCGTGGCTCGACGAGCCCGTCGATTTCGCG
>CACXPT010000055.1 GCA_902769585.1 uncultured bacterium | reverse complement strand
GGACAACGAGCTCTCCTGGAACGGCGAGGAGCGCATGAAGGACGTGGCCGAGAAGTACTTCAGCACCATCCGCCGCGTGCTCAAGGAGGAGCTGCCCAATCACCTCTACCTCGGCTGTCGCATCGCGTGGGGCACGGACGTGATCTACCGCGCGGCGGCGCGCCACTGCGACGTGGTGAGCGTGAACATCTACAATCGGCGTCCGACCAAGGATCTGCCGCCCGACGCCGAGGACAAGCCGATGATCAACGGCGAGTTCCACTTCGGCGCGCTCGACCGCGGCATGTTCCACACCGGCCTCGTCCCGACGCGCGACCAGAACGAGCGCGCGCAGTGCTACCGCGACTTCGTCAACGCCTGCCTCGACCATCCGCGTTACGTGGGCACGCACTGGTTCCAGTGGCAGGACCAGGCCCTCACGGGCCGCTCCGACGGCGAGAACTACCAGATCGGCTTCCTGAACGTGGCCGACGTGCCGTATCCGGAGCTCGTGCAGGCCGCGCGCGACGTGGCGGCCACCATGTACCAGCGGCGCTGGGGCAAGGACGGGAAGAAGAAAGCCAAGAAGGACAAGCAGGCGAAGGTCGATCCGCGCGCAAGCCTGCCTGCAGGCGCGATCCTCTGCGAAGGCGAGTACGACGGCCATCTGCAGGGCACCGCCACGGACGGGAAGTTCATCTACTGGCCCTTCACGAAGTCGATCGTGAAGACGGACCTCAAGGGACACGTGGTCGCCTCCACGCGCCAGCCGTCGCATCAGGGCGACTGCTGCGTGGTCGACGGGACGCTCTACATCGCGGTGAACCTCGGAAAGTTCAACACGGAGACGGGCGGAGTGAGCTGGGTGTGGGCCTACGACACGAATGACCTCTCGCTCAAGAAGAAGTATCCTGTGCCGGAGCTTGTTCACGGCGCGGGTGGCATCACCTTCCGCGACGGCACATTCTACGTGATCGGCGGCCTGCCGCCGACGCACGTGAGGAACTACGTGTACGAGTACACGCCCGACTTCATCTTCGTGAAGCGTCATGTCCTTGAGACCGGCTACACGGTGCTTGGCATCCAGGCCGCAGCTTTCGTGCGTGGGCAGTTCCTCTTCGGTTGCTACAGCAACAAGGAATATCCCACGCATACCCTCGCGTGCCCGACTGACCTGGGTAGCTTCAAGCGCCTCTCCATGCGCACGGATGTGGGCATGGTCGATCTTGACGGCAAGATATTCAGCGCACGCACGCGCAGGTTGCCGGACGGGCGCTGGTGCGGATTCCTGATCCCCGACGAGATCAAATAGCGGATTCTCAATGTCATCTGGAAACATGCGCCGGAAGATTTTCGAGATCATCCAGCCGAATCGTGGGCAGTCTATAGCTAGCCGGGTTTTCGACGTGATGATAACGATGCTCATCCTGATGAGCGTCGTCTCGGTGTTTGCCGTGACGTTCGGCTTGCCAAGGCCAGCCTTGCGTGCGCTCTACAGGTTTGAGCAGTTCGCGTCAATCGTGTTTTCCGTCGAGTATCTTCTGCGGATACTGACAGCTGATCTGCTCTATCCCGACAAAGGGTTCTTCGCCTCCCGCATCAAGTACCTATTTTCGGCCATGGCGCTTATCGATCTGGCTGCGATTCTTCCGTTCTGGCTCCCGATGTTCCTTCCGTGTTCCATGTTGGCGCTTCGGGCGTTGCGGCTTGTTCGGTTGCTGAGGATACTGAAGCTTAACCGGTACTTCGACGCGCTCAGGACGCTTGGAGATGTGCTGGTTGCGAAAAAAAGCGAGCTGATCGGATCTCTGTTCTTTGTTGTCCTTCTGATGCTCGTGTCTTCGCTTCTTATGTTTACCGTAGAGCACGATGCTCAGCCAGACGTCTTCCGCAACGCGTTCTCGGGATTATGGTGGGCGGTGTCGACATTGACGACTGTCGGCTATGGCGACATATACCCTGTGACGACGCTTGGCCGGATTCTGGGGGCATGCATCGCCTTTTCCGGCATCGCGGCGCTGGCGATTCCAACGGGAATCATCACGTCGGGGCTTACGGAACGGATCGCTCGCAACACGGAAACGGCACGGGAGCTGAAGCGGCAGCGCGAAAAGGACATGGAGCATGACAACGAGCTGGCGCGTCAGCGTGGCAGGGATGACGACCATGACCGCATCCTGCGAGAGCACGGCGAGATGCTCAAGGCCATTGTCGAGAAACTCGAGAAACTTTCGGCGGCAAACGCAGATAAGCGACCAGGTTCCCACAGGGGAAATGTGGTATAATTTTCGCCATGAAAATCCAGCGATTGAATCGGCGCGAATTCCTGGCAATTGGATCGGCGGCGGCGTGCATGCTGCCGATCCGCCGCACTGCGGCGCAGGCTGCCGTGCCGCCGTCCCGCACGGTGACCATGGCGATCATCGGCTACGGCGGACGCTGCAGGCAGATGCTGCCGGTGTTCCAAGGGCAGCCCGGAGTGCGGTTCCTCGCCGTCTGCGACGCGATAGGCGAACGCCGCGCGGCGGCGAAGAAGGCCGTGGACGACTACAACGGCAACAATGACTGCGTGGCGTACTCTGACTTCCGCGAGCTCCTCGCGCGCCCGGACATCGACGCGCTCTACATCGCCACGGGCGACCGCTGGCACGCCCGCCTCTCCATCGCCGCGATGCGTGCGGGCAAGGACGTCTACTGCGAGAAGCCCATCGCCCTTTCGATCGCCGAGGGCGAGGCCGTGATGCGCGCCTCGGAGCTGTACCAGCGCATCTACCAGGGGGGCGTGCAGCGCCGCAACGTGGGCAACTTCGTCACCGCGATGAAGCTGGCCTCGTCCGGCCGCCTCGGGCGCGTCCACACCGTGCACGCCGGCATGGCGGGCATGGGCCGCAGCCGCACGAACACCTACCTGCCGGAGCAGCCGCTTCCCCCGAAGGACGTGATCGACTGGGACATGTGGATCGGAGCGGCGCCCATGCGCCCCTACAACGAGCAGTACGTCCGTGGCGGCTGGCATCAGCAGTACGACTTCCACGGCGACCTCACCGAGTGGGGGTCGCACACCGTCGATCTCTGCCAGCTGGCGCTCGGGCGCGAGCTGACCGCACCTACGCGCTACGTGCCGGTATCGGAGACCGAGCTGCATGCGTTCTATCCCGACGGGCTTAAGATGGTGATGCGGCGGAACGGATTCAAGGACTCCTGCGCCATACGCCTGGAGGGCGACGAGGGATGGGTGGAGACCGACGACTCCGGCAGCGTTTACGTGAGCGACCCGCTTCTCCTGGAGGGGCATTCGATCCGCCACGAGAGCTGGACGCGCCCCGTGGCGCATCCGGCGGAGTTCGTCGCCTGCGTGCGTTCGCGCCTGCGCGCGAGCGCGCCTGCGGACGCGCTCCACTTTTCGCACGTCGCCTGCCACGCGGCCACGGTGGCATACCACCTGAACCGCGAGCTGAAGTTCGACCTCGCCACATGCACGTTCCCCGGCGACGAGGAGGCCTGCAAGCGCCTCATCCGCTCGAATCGCGCCCCATGGCTTCTGTGACGGGCTTGGATATGATATAATCTCGGCATGAAAAACTGCCTGATCCCCTTGATGCTCGCAGTGGCCGTGCAGGCCGCCGAGGTTAAACAGATATTCCGGCCCGAGCGCTACGAGCGCGGAAACGCCAACATCGTGCCGCTCCAGCCCATCGACGACGCGTCCTGGGTCTGGCTGCCGGGACACGACGTGTGGGGAGGGGCCGTTTTCTCCGAGACGCGCGCGAAAGACCTTCTTGAGAAGCCGAGCTTCTTTGCCCGCTTCCGCAAGGAATTCTCCGTGCCGGCGGGCGGCGCGCCTTTGAAGTTCGACGTGAGCGCCGACGAGAGGTTCATCCTGCTGCTTGACGGCGTGGAGGTGGCGCGCGGGCCCCACCGCGGACAGGCGATCCACTGGAACTACCAGTCCTACGAGATATCGGATCTGCAGCCTGGAAGGCACGTCATGGAGGCCGTCTGCTGGCAGATCGGCGACCACGCGCCGCTCGCGCAGATGTCGGTGCGGGGCGGGTTCATCCTCAAGGCCGAGGGCGAGTACGACAAGCAGCTCACTACGGGCAAGGCCGAGTGGAAGGTGGCGCGGCTCGCGAACACGCGCATGACTGACAAGGGCAACAGCAAGACGTTCGGCGTGGGTTCGCAGTGCGAGGTGACCGGCACGGCGTTCATCGACGAGAAGCCGCCACAGGATGCGTTCGTGCCGGTCAAGGTGGTGCGCAAGCCGATCAAGACGTTTGGCGGCCTTATCGTCCAGGGATGGATGCTCTTCCCCACCACCATCCCCGACCAGATGCACGAGAAGAAGACGCCGGGCGAGGTCCGCAAGGGCCCGAACCTGATCGCGCCAGGCTTCACCGTGCCGCCGAATTCGTCGGTAAAGGCGTACTGGGACCTCGGCGACTACTACTGCGCCTACCCGGAGCTGACCGTGCGCGGCGGCAGGGGAGCGACGGTGCGCTGGGGCTGGACAGAGTCGCTCCGCGACGAGAAGGGGCAGAAGGGCGACCGCGCAGCGATCGACGGCAAGGACTTCACCATCGGCATGGTGGACACATTCCACGCCGACGGCCGTCCGCGCGGCTTCTTCACCGCGCCCTGGTGGCGGTGCGGCCGCTGGTGCATGATCGAGGTGACTACGCAGGACGAGCCGCTGGTCATGCAGAAGGTGGAGATCGCGGAGACGCGCTATCCAACGCCGCCCTCCGCCGAGTTCCGCTGCAGCGACCCCTCGCTCGACGCGGTGCAGAAGATCTGCGTGCGCGGCATGCAGATGTGCATGCACGAGATGTTCTTCGACTGCCCGTACTTCGAGCAGCAGATGTATCCCGGCGACAGCCGCGTGCAGTACCTCACCGTCGGCGCGCTCAACAGCGACGACCGACTCATCCGCCACGCGATCTCCCTCTACGACTTCGATCGCCGCGAGAACGGCCTCATCGCGATGAACTTCCCCACGCGCGGCACGCAGGAGTCGTCCACGTACACCCTCTGCTGGCTGCTCATGTTCCGGGACTACATGGCGAACCATGCCGATGTCGCCTGGCTGAAGGCGCGCCTTCCAGGCATGAACCACACGCTGATGGGCCTGGCGCTCCACGAGGGTCCGGACGGTCTCCTGCGCGACCTGGCGGGCTGGAGCTTCATGGACTGGGTGCCGGCCTGGAAGGGCGGCGTTTCTCCCGATGGCGAGGGGCCTCGTCCCAACGCTCTGAACAACCTGTTCTACCTCTACGCCATGCGTGGCGCGGCCGAGGTGGAGGACGCGGTCGGCGAACGCGAGCTGGCCGCGTACTGGCGCGCGAAGGCCGAGCGCCTGCGCCCGGCGATCGTCGAGGCGTTCTGGGACGACGCGCGCGGCCTCATGGCGGACACGCTGAAGAAGGACCTCTACAGCGAGCACGCGCAGTGTCTCGCCATCCTCGCCGACGCGCTCTCGCCAGCCCAGCGCGACCGCGCGTTCAAGGGCCTCGTGGAGGCGACCGACCTTGCGCGCACAACCGTCTACTTCTCCCACTACCTCTTCGACACCTACATCAAGATGGGTCGGTCCGACCTCTTCCTGAAGCGCCTCGACCTGTGGCGCGAGTACGTGAAGATGAACCTCTGCACGCCTCTGGAGGCGCCCGGCGCGAACGCGCGCAGCGACTGCCACGCATGGGGCTCGCATCCGCTCTACCACCTGCACTCGGGCGTCCTCGGCGTCAAGAGCGACGCGCCGTTCTTCGCTAAGGTGCGCATCGCGCCGCAGCCTGCCGACCTGAAATGGATCAAGGCGAAGACGCCGCATCCGCAGGGCCTGATCGAGACGGACCTAAAGTTCGCGGACGGCGGCGTCTCCGGCACCGTCATCCTGCCGGGCAACCTGACGGGAACGTTCGAGTGGAAGGGGAAGACGCTTTCGCTCAATCCTGGAAGCCAGCCGGTCTCGTTGCGCTAAAATCCTCACGTCGAGAAACTCAAGTCATTAAAGGAGATACAACATGAACGGAAAGAATTTGTACGGTTTCTGCGTGGCGGCATTGTCCGCAATGACGCTCCTGGCGCAGATCGAGCTCGTGTCGCCCGCGAACAACGCTGTCGTGCGCCAGATGCATACGGTCCAGCGCGAGTACGCGAAGGCGCCTTGGTCGACGTGCGAGAAGTGCTTCGACGGCGCGAAGAACGCGACCAAGCTCAGAAGCCGCGGATCCACGCCCGTACCGATCAAGCTCAAGTGGAAAGGCGACGCGAAGGAGTACCAGGTGTCCGTGCGCAGGCTGCCTGACGGCAAGGTCGTGCTAGACCAGACCGTCGCCACGAACTGCGTGGAGGTGGACAGCCTCGATATCGCCACGGAGTGGGAGTGGACCGTCTCCGCAGGGAAGGACCGCCTCGTCAGCCGCTTCAAGACCGAGGACCTCCTCCCGCGCCTCGTGCGCATGACGGGTTCGAACAACTGCCGCGACATCGGCGGCCGCCGCGGGCTCGACGGACGTCGCATCCGCCAGGGCCTCGTGTACCGCACCGCCGGCCTCAACTCCAACGCGCCCGTGGAGTACTACACGACGGAGGAGATCCTTGAGCTCGAGAAGAAGGGCGAGCTGAAGAAGATGGGCCATACGGGACGGGCGCTTCACAGGATGCTCAAGGCCGGCGAGAAGCTGTCGTCAAATCCAAAGAAGAACAGGCTCGTGAAGCGCAAGAGGTTCGCGCCTGGCGCACGCCGCTTCACGGACGCCGAGGTTGCGCGCATTCTCAAGACCTACGGCATCCGCAGCGACATCGACCTGCGGTCCGACGACGAATGCTACGGCATGACGGGATCTCCGCTCGGGCCGTCGGTCACGTGGTTCCACTACTCGTACAGCGCCTATTCCGGTGCCTTCACGACCAACGGGATGGCCGTCACGAAGAAGGTGTTCGACGTGTTCATGGACGACAACAACTATCCGATCGTGTTCCACTGCATCGGCGGTGCGGACCGCACGGGCACAGTGGCGATGTTCCTTGAGGCGCTGCTGGGCGTCCCCGAGGAGGAAGTCTGGAGAGACTATCTCACGACCGGCTTCGTGGGAGTCGTCAGCGACGCCATCCACAAGAAGCGCTTCGGCGACGCCATGAAGAAACTCAAGGAGTTTCCTGGAGAAACCCTTGCCGACAAGGCAGAGGCGTACTTCCTGAAGCTTGGCTTCACGAAGGATGACGTCCAGCGCCTCCGCGAGCGGCTGCTGGAAAAGTAAATGTTGTAACAGAAAGTGAGGATAGTAGCTATGGACAAGTTGAAAATGCCTTACATGCATAGGTTCGTTTTCGCGATCAGCATGGCGTGCGTTGCCTTTGCCGCGGGCGGCGAGACGTACAAGATGAGCGGGCAGGACTCGCCAGGGACGACGTCGTTCAACGCGATCGGGAAATGGGTGCTGAACTCGAACACCTCCGTGGCGGCGACCGAGCCGCCGTGCGCGGGCAACGACTACATCACCACGGCCATGCTCCGCACGCCGAACAATTCGGCCTCTGACCACACCTTCGGCGGCGATTCCCTGACACTTTCCGGAACGGGTGCCTACATCGGGTTCAAGGGCAAGAGCGGCACCACGATCACCGTCCCCAACCTGATCGCCGACGGTGGCTACATCCAGAACGCCTCAGACTGGACGTACTTCAACCTGGACGGCAACATCACGGTGAAGAGCGGCAAGGACTTCCGCCTCATGACCGTCGAACCGAGCACGCGTGGCATCATCGTGAAGGCGCCGATCTCGGGCGCCGGCACTGAGCTTTGGCTTCAGCTGCCGCGGACGAACATGGCGAACAACGCAGAGAAGTACGTGTGCCTGGAAGGGAACAACTCCGGTTTCACGGGGAAGTTCCGCGCGACGGGCGGCGGATACTTCATCGTCAATTCCGATGCCGCGTTCGGTGCCGTCCCCGCAACGACGACGGCAGACGCCATCACGATCAACGGTCCGCTCTGGAAGATCACAAACAACCTCGAGACGGCTGAGACGCGCGGCATCACCCTGCCAAACACGCAAAATGCTACTACGGCGAACACCGTCAACAACTGCTATCCCGGCATGCGGATACAGGTGGCCAGCTACGCGACGGCGTGGGTTCGCGGACCGATTTCTGGCGCGGGGCCGATCGTCAAGACGGGCGACTCCGGCGTCGTACACTTCACCGGCTCGTTCGCGAACTACACGGGGGCGATCTCGCTCGACCGCGGCGTCACGTGGTTCGACGGACCGGATCCCGTCTCGCTTCAAAGCATGTCCGTGGAGGCTGGTTTTGGCGTCTCGTCCAACGAGTTGACAGTCGCGAGGCTTGTCCTTGTCAAAGGCAACCTCTGGGTATCGCTCGGCGATGCCGATCCGAACGTGCCGCGCCTCGTCGTGACCGATTCGCTGGAGTTCACGCATGTCGGGGCGATCAATGTCTACAACACCAGCGCCACCGTCCCCGAGAGCGTGCATGGCATCACGTTCCAGCTTGTGAAGGCGCCGGGGCATGCGCTCTCCGAGGCGCTCGCCCATGGCTGGATCTACCCGAGCAACCCGGACACGGTCGACCTCGCCGTGCGCGACAACGGCGACGGCACGGAAACGCTGCTGTTCACGCGGACGCCCTCGGCGAACGTCTATTACCATGCGGTGGCAGACGTGATCGACACCTCCGCGTTCACGTCCCTCGCGTGGAAGCACAACAAAGACGATGCGAACGAGGAAGCCGTGGCGGCGACGGCGGGGAACACGTACATCGTCAAATGGGGGACCTTCCGCACGCCGGACAAGGGAAGCGTCTATACGTTCCCCGGCAGCAAGCTGGCCTTCAGCGGGATTGGCGTCACGCTCAAGGGATACAACGGCACGCCAATCAGCTACATGACGAACACATGGTGCATGAACAAGTCGGATTGGTGGGTGTCTGCGCCGCATAATATCCGCATCGGCGGCGACCTCCACCTGCCGCCGATCGGGGACTACGCCCTTCGGTTCTGCTCGGCGTCGCAGAAGCGCACTTGCGATGTCTATTCCGAACTCATTGGCGCCGGCCAGCTCCAGATATGGGGCTACGGCAATCCGGCGTACGGATCGAAGATGTACACCGTCGCGCTACATGCGGCCAACACGAACTTCAACGGCGTCACCTACGTTTACGGGCAGACGAACTTCTACTGCCGCATCGCGAGCGAGGAGTCGCTCGGCGCGAATCCCCCGTCCTTTGCGGAACGGCAGCTGCAGTTCAACGGTGCGGGCCTGATGGTGACGAACAACGTGACGCTCGACGACTCGAACCGCGGCATTTGGCTCTACAACACGGGCGGCACGTGCGGTACGTTGCAAGACGACGCCGGATCCGGCGCGAGCTATCCCACCAACTCGCTGGCGGCAGACCGCGTGTATCCCGGCGGCGCATGGTTCAACGCCTACGGGGCGGGCACGACCCTGCGGGTGAACTGCCCGATCGCGGGTCCGGGCGCGCTGAGCGTGTATGCGGACGGCACGGTCACGCTCGCCGGCGCGAACGCCTACACTGGCGGCACCCTGGTGCGGCGCGGCACGCTCGTGCCGGCGTCGGCGGACGCGCTTCCCGGCGCGGTGACGGTGCTGGCGGGCGGTACGCTCTGCGCGCCGGACGACGCGGCGACGTTGCCTTACGGCGTGGTGCTGAAGGGGGCCATTACGTTCGAGGAGGGGAGCGCGCTCACGCACGCCGGCATCGCTTCGCGCATCGCGAACAACGAAGCGTTCTTTACGGTGCCGCTTATGCTGCTCGCGCATGGTACGACGCTGACGGACGCGGAGCTGAAGGCTCTGCCTGTCTCGGCGAACCTCCCGAAGGGCTGGCTCGCGAAGGCGAAGCAGGAGACGGTGACTGTGGACGGCGTGTCGCGCGTTGCGGTCTCGGCTGAGATCACCTTCGCCGGTATGACGATCATCGTGAGGTGAGCTGCGTCAGACGTCGATACGCACGATCTTGCGGATGAACAGCCAGCCGACGGTGACGAGCACAATGACGCCGCCGATGCAGGCGGCGCCGTTCAAGGAGAACACGAACGGCTTCATCACCGATGGCTTCATGACGTACATGGCCAGGCCGAGGATGAACGGCATCGCCGAGACGATCATCCCCTGCATGCGGCCCTGCGAGGTGAGGGTGCGGACGCGGCGCTCGATGCGCATGCGGTCGCGGATGGTCGTGGAGATGCGGTCGAATATCTCGGTGAGGTTGCCGCCCGTGCGGCGGGCGATGTCGATCGACGTGCAGACAAGCGTGAGGTCGTCCGAGGCGACGCGGCGGTCCAGCGAGGCCAGCGCGTCCTCGAAGCTCATGCCGACGCGCAGCTGCTGGAGGAACACGCTGAACTCCTGAGAGATGGGCTTGTCGCCCGTCTCCACAACGCTCTCGAACGCCTGGTTTATCGAGAAGCCGGCGCGGAGGGCGTTGGACATTGTGCCCAGGGCGGTGACGAGCTGCTCGTTGAACTTGAGGCGGCGGCGCACGCGCAGGAAGCGGACGTAGCGCGCGGGGAGCGTGAAGGTGAACGCGCCGGCGGCGATGCCGAGCGCAACGCCGACAAGCGTGGATACGGCGTTGGTGAAGCTGAAGAGCGGGATGAAGAACAGGAAGAACGCGGCGATGGCGGCGAGGCGGCCGAGACGCGCGATCTTCGCCGGCGAGATGAAGAGGAACACGTCCTCGAAGGCCCGGCTGGTCTCGGATCCCATCGTGTTGGCGTAGTTGCCCGAGCCTTCGTTGATGATGTCCACGAAGCACCAGGCGAAGCCGAAGAAGGTGAGTCCGACGGTGACGATGGCGGACCAGAAGAGGATCGTGTCGGGCTGCATGGTCATGCGTTCCCTCCGACGATCTCAAGGTGCACCTCGCGGTCGATGCTCGGGTCGAACATCGCGGGATCGAGGTTGAGTCCGCGGCTCCTGAGGTGCTCGAAGAACGTGGGGACTGCGCCGGTCGGGCGGAAGTATCCCATGACGCGCCCGTGCTCGTCCACGCCGCTCTGGCGGAAGGCGAAGATGTCCTGCATCACCACGTTCTGGCCCTCGAGGCCCGTGACCTCGGATATGGCGACGACCTTGCGGCTGCCGTCGGAGAGGCGGGACTCGTGGATGATGATGTCCACGGCGGAAGCGATCTGCTCGCGGATGGCGCGGGACGGGAGCTCCATGCCGCTCATCAGCACCATCGTCTCGAGACGCGAGATGACGTCGCGCGGCGAGTTGGCGTGGACGGTCGTGAGCGAGCCGTCGTGGCCGGTGTTCATCGCCTGGAGCATGTCGAGCGCCTCGCCGCCGCGGCATTCGCCCACGATGATGCGGTCCGGGCGCATGCGGAGGCAGTTCTTCACGAGGTCGCGGATGGTGACGGCGCCGCGGCCCTCGATGTTCGGGGGGCGGGCCTCGAGGCGGACGACGTGCGGCTGGACGAGCTTCAGCTCGGCGGCGTCCTCGACGGTGACGATGCGCTCGTCGTGCGGGATGAAGCCGGAGAGCAGGTTGAGGAGCGTGGTCTTGCCGGAGCCTGTGCCGCCCGCGACGATGATGTTCTTGCGCATGATGACGCAAGCCTTCATGAACTCGGCGGCGTTGCGCGTCCAGGTGCCGAAGCGGATGAAGTCTTCGACGGTGAGCGTGCGCTTGGCGAACTTGCGGATGGTGAGAGTTGGGCCGGTGAGCGAGAGGGGCGGGATGATGGCGTTCACGCGGCTGCCGTCAGCGAGGCGGGCGTCCACGTACGGCTGCGACTCGTCGATGCGGCGGCCGATCGGCGAGACGATGCGCTCGATGATGGCCATGACGCTGGAGTCGTCAAGGAACTCGAGGTCGGTGAGCTGCAGCTTGCCGCGGCGCTCCACGTAGATCTGGCGGGGACCGTTGACCATGATTTCTGTGACGGTTTCGTCGGCGATGAGGTCCTCGAGCGGACCGAGGCGCAGCGCCTCGTTGAAAATCTCGCGCTCCAGGCGCGCGGCGTCGATGCCGGCGGGCAGCTTGCCGTTCGTACGCACCTGCTCGACGATCTCGTGGATCTTCTCCGTGGCCTTCTTCTCCAGGCCGGCTCGGTCCACGCCGGATACGGTTAGCCGCTTCAGGTCGAGGCGCTCGATGAGCTCGCGCTGGATCTGCTCCTTCACCTGGCGGCGGATTGCGGCGGCCTTGACGGCCGCAGGATCAGGACGGTTGCTGGAGGTTGGTGCTTGGTGCTTGGTGCTTGGTGCTTGGAAATCGGTGCTTGGTGCTTGGTGCTTGGTGCTTGGTGCTTGGGGGTCGGGGATGGGAACTTGCGGATCGGTGATGGGGGAAACTCGAAGCATGCTTTCGCCGATCTGGATGACGGAATCCGGAAGCAGCTCCACGATGCCGTCCGTGGGCATGCCGTTCACGTATGTGCCGTTCGCGCTGTGCAGATCCTCGATCTTCGCCTTGTCGCCGAGTAGCAGCAGCAGGGCATGTCGCTCCGAGACATCTGGGAATGGAAGCCGTATGCGGCAGGCGTTACCTCGGCCAATCAGGTAGGAGCCGTCCTCCAGCGTGTTTCGCGTGGCGGTGCCTTCGCCGGGGCGTATGAAGTCGAGCGAGAATGCCATCAGCGGCCCCCTCCGATCTCAGCCTGGCGCTTGGCGTTCAGGTCCTCGATCTCGCTGCGGATCTTCTCGAAGTCGACCTGCGGCAGCTCCTTCTCGTACGAGGTGTCGTTGCGGTTGCGGAGCGAGAGCACGAGGCGTCCGCGTATCTGCTCGGCGAACACCAGCATCTCCGCCTCGCGCGGCGATACTTCCAGCGTGACGGTAGAGTACGAGCCGCTGCCGAACGGAGACGAGCCGGACTTGGACGTCTCCTTGCCTGTGGCAAGCACGAGCACGTTCTGCAGGATGGTGCAGGTGACGAGTTCCTGAAGCACGTTCTTCCCGTCCGGGGCCGGCTTGGGGAAGGAGAAGGTGCCGATGACGTCCACATGGTCGTTGGGCTTGACCATGCCCGAGACGGCGGCCGCTCCGGAGACGCTGATCGAGATGGCGCGCTTCTTGCGGCGGATGTCGGCGGCAAGTCCGCCGGCTACGGGATTGCCGCCCTCGATGTCGGACCAGAAGAGGATGTCGCCTTTGCGGTGCCCGAGGAGAATCTTGCGTCCGAGGATGACTTGGAGGTCGGACTTGGTGAGCGCCTGCCCGCGCAGACCGGCCTCGGGGACGGTGAGGATGCCGAGGTTGTCCTTGGAGATGACGGTGCCGCTGGGGACGTCCGTCTTGAAGCAGAGCGCGTCCAGCGTGCCATGAGTGGCGTTGAAACGGTCGGTGAGTCTCTTGAACTCGTCGGACTTCGATGAGAGGTATGTGCGCGTGAGGACGGCCGCGAGGAGGCCGAACAGGACGGCGACGATGAGAACAACTTTGTTTTTCATGCGGACAGTTTACCATAAAACGGCGGTATATGGTATACTGCTTGTGCCATGAAAACTAAGGAACGTACCAGAACGGCCCGCGCGGCCCGCCGGCTAGCCCTTGCGGCGGCGCTGGCATGCGCGTGCGCTGCTCGCGCGGAGATAGGCGTCGCGTTCCCTGCGGAGCGCCAGAGGCTGCCCGCCGTCGAGGAGACCTACGTCATTGGCGCTACTGCCCCTGGCCGGACCGAGTTTCTCTACGTGAACGGCGTCACCACCGATGTCTACCGCACCGGCGCGTTCCTCGCGATGGTGCCGGTGAAGCCGGGCACGAACACGCTGACCGTGTTTCAGGGCAGGGACAGGCTTGTGAGGACGTTCGTCGTGGCCGAGCCTCCGGCACAGGCGGCGAAGAAGCCTGATCCGATCGAGTCGGACGACGATCCGCGCATCGGCGAGCAGTCTGCTTGGCAGACGACCGGCACGCTGTTCACGAACAGGGTGAGGGCGGAAATCGACGACGGCGACACGATCTTCTACCTGCCGAATGGGTTCGTGCTGCGCGGCGCGGAGGTGAAGGACACCCAGTGGCTGGCCGTGTGGCTGGAAGGTCGGAGGGGCTATCTGCAGCGGAAGCTGGCGCGGCGCTGCCCGGACCGGCAGGTGCCGTCCAAGATGACCCATGCGCCGGATCCGGCGATCGGCTTCCCCGACAAGCCGCCGCACGGGCGGCGGCCGGAGACTGTGCGGATATGCGTAGACCCGGGGCACGGCGGGAGCGATACGGGAGCACTTTCTCCGCACGGGTGGTTCGAGAAGGACGTGAACCTGATGCAGGCGCGGGCGATACGCGCCGCGCTGGAGAAGGCCGGCTTCCAGGTGGTGATGACGCGAGACGACGACTCGTTCCCCGCGCTGTACGACAGGCCGAAGAAGGCCTACGACGGGCGCATGGACGCTTTCATATCCGTGCACCACAATGCGACGGCGGCGAACCGCAACCCGCGCGTCGCGCGCCACACGACGGCTTACGCGTCGACGTCCAACGGCCTCGCGCTCGCGCAGTGCATACAGAAGCACATCGCGCCGACGCTGGCGCCGGTGAAGGACGCGGGCGCGCAGATGCGTTCGTTCGCCGTGTGCCGCAACCCGGCAGTGCCGAGTTGCCTTCTGGAGGTGGACTTCATCAACCTTCCAGAGGGCGAGGCGGAGTCGTGGAATTCGGCTCGCCAGGCGAAGGTGGCGACGGCTGTGGTGATGGGCGTGCTCGATTGGATGTCTCCGCCTGTAGAGGCGGAAGGAGGTAACAGGGCCAAATGACCGGGAACGAATGCAAGACGACTTTTCGCGACGTCGCGCTGACTCTGCTGCGTGTGGCGATAGGATGGCATTTCCTCTACGAGGGATGCTGGAAACTCATGCAGAAGGACGGCTGGAGTTGCCTGTCGTACCTGAGTGCGGCGCAGGGACCGCTCGCGCCGCTCTTCAAGTGGATGGCGTCGCAGGGCTGGATCGTGGCGACAGGGAACTGGGCCGTGCAGCTCGGGCTGGTCGCCATCGGACTCGCGCTGATCTCGGGTGTCCTGGCTCGGGTCGCGTCACTCTTCGGCATCGCGCTGATGGCGATGTTCTACTGCTGCCAGCCGCCAGAGCCGTTCGCCACGGCCATGTCGGGCGCGGACGGTCGCTTCTTCATCCTTGAGCGCAACGCCATCGAGGCGCTGGGACTGGCGCTGATCGCCGTGATGCCGTGCTGGCGCGGGTTCCTGCGGACGCTCCTGCCGGGCGCTGTTGTGCTTGCGGCGTTCGGCGGCTGCTTCTGGGCGCACTACAAGGCAGGCGGCTTCAAGAAGGTGGAGGCCGTCACGTCCGCCACCGTGAAGGTGCACGAGTTCACCGCGCTTGCGGCGCTAAAGAAGCCGTTCGCCGAGAAGGCGACGCTCGGCGGCGTGGCGATATCGCGTCTCGCGCTCGACGGCGAACTCATCGCGGGACACGCCCATGCGCGCGACCTCATCTGGACGGACGAGTTCATGCGCCGTTACAACAGCGGCGCGACGCTGGGCCGCACCGTCCGCTACTGCCTCCATTGCGGGATTGATTCGGTCTTCGCCGAGCCGCAGTTCCTCGCGCCGATGAGCGCGGAAGCGAAGGCCTTCGGCAAGGAGCTGAAGTTCTTCGCCAACTGCGCGAACGCCGAGGACGCGAAGCTGGCCGCCCAAGGCGGCGCGAAGGGCGCGTACCTGCGTCCCGAGACTGCGGACGCCTTTGCGAAGAAGAACGACGCGGAAGGCCTGAAGGCCATCTTCGGCGTGCTAAAGGGCACGAAGCTGCCGGTGGGCATCGGCGCGGAGGACGTGGCTACGGTGAAGTTCTGCGCGGAGAACGGCGTGGTGCCGGACTTCTGGGTGCTGGCGTTCCACTCGCTCGACTACCCGGCTGCGCGGATGGAGACGAAGTGCAACAACATCTGGTGCGCCGATCCCAAGGCGGCTGCGGACTACATGAAGACGCGCAAGGAGCCGTGGGTGGCGGTCCGCGGCCTTGCCGGCGGCGCGATAGATCCGGTGAAGGCTTACAAATTCGCGAAGGACAACGACGCGACGGCGGTGGCTATCGACCTGCTGGACTACAGGATCGTGGAGACGGTGAACGGCATCGTGTCGCCGCCTCCGCCGCCAAAACGGGAGAGCCGCGCTCCTGCGCCTCCGCCGCAAAAACGGGAGGGCTGCGCTCCTGCGCCTTCGCCGCAAAAACGGGAGGGCCGCGCTCCTGCGCGGCCGCAGGAAAACGACGCGAAAGGAGGGCAGAAGAAGTGAACTTCCTAGAGAAAAGGCAGAATCTGGTTGCGACGGCCATGCGCTTCGCGATAGGCTGGCATCTCGCGTATCTCGGCGTGTGGGCCGTGACGTCCACGTGGGACTACTCGTGGGCCGGCTGCTTCCGCTGCGCCCACTGGCTGTTCGGCGACACGTTGCGAGCCATCGGCCATTCCGCAGCGATGGGCGTGGTCGATCTCTTCCTCGCCTGGGGACTGCTGCTCGCCGGCATCCTGCTGATGCTCGGCAAGGCGGCGAGGTACGCGGCCGTGTTCGGCATCTTCTACCTGGCGCTCATGTACGTGCTCAACCCGCCGCACTTCGGGCACACGGGGGAAAGCCATTTCCTGTACATCGACCGCAACATTGTGGAGATCTGCATGCTCATGTTTGTAATGACGTGGAAAAAAGACGTTCCTACGACGGGAGGGACGCAATTTATTGCGTCAGGTCGCGATGAATCGCGACCCTCCCGCGAAGACAAGGAGGTTGCGCAATGAATGACGCGAAGACGGCAATAAACCGCAGGGATATGCTTTTTGGCGGCGCGGCGATGCTTGCGCTTGGCGGCGCGGCCGCGTACACCAGGGCGATGCGCTCGAAGGACGTTGTCCGCGAGACGGGGCCGGAGATTCCCGCGTTCGTCCCCGAGCGCGACCTCGAGGGGTTGACCCGTCCGATGACGGCATACGCCCGCAACTTCCGCATCGCCGAGGCGTGCGGCGTGAACACGATCCTCACCAACCCCGCCCTGATGCGCGTGATCAACCGCTACTGGCGCGAGGAGGGCGGCAAGATCAAGTTCATCTCGGACTGCGGCTACCCTGGCGGCGTGGTCAAGGGCGCCATCGCCAGCGTCGAGAACGGCGCGAGCATGGTCTACCTCCACGGCGGCCATGCCGACACCAATGCCGTCGTCAAGAAGAACTGGAAGTTCTTCCGCGAGTATCTCGATGAATCCCGGAAGCTTGGCGTGCCTGTGGGCATCGGTTGCCACAGCCTCCAGACTGTCAAGTTCTGCGTGGAGCACGACTGCCTGCCCGACTTCTGGATGAAGACCGTCCACAAGGTGGACTACCCCACAGCGCACCTCAACGAGGACAAACGGAAGGATCCTGCCGGCCTCGGTTCCTGCGACAACCGGTTCGTGGATACGACGCGGGAGGAGGTGTTCGCCTACATGGCCTCGCGTCCCGAGCCGTGGATCGCGTTCAAGGTCCTCGGTGCTGGCATCGAGCATCCGCGCGACGCGTTTCCGGTCTCCTGGAAGGGCGGCGCGGACTTCATCTGCTGCGGCATGTACGACTACCAGGTGGTCGAGGACGTGAACGTGGCAAACGATGTGTTCGCGAACGGCCTTCCAGAGCGCTCCCGTCCGTGGCACGGGTGAGCGGTTTTTTAAAAACCACGAAATACACGAAACACACGAAAGGGACTCGTTCTTCAAAGGAGCGGTGCCATGTAGAGCGGAAGGTGAAGAATGCCGTCCTTGATCAGAAGATCGCGATCCCAAAGAAGATAGGGCGTGTCCAACCAGTCTAGGTATTTAGCGGAGAACTTGTCAAGGGAACGGTGCGTGGTGTTCTTCCCGCTTTTGACTTCAATCGCATGAATGTTGTTTTTTCTGGCGAGTTTGGACTTTGCGATCAGAAAATCAATCTCCATCCGATTCTTTCGATCTTTGGAATCTGATCGGGAAAAGAAATACAGCTTTCGGCCCGCCGCCGTAAGCATCTGCGCCACCAGGTTTTCCGTCAGCATGCCTTTGTTCAGCGCAATGTCGTCGAACAACAGTCTTTTGTGAATGTCCTCTGCCATCAGATCGTTTTCATCAAACGAATGACTGATCAGAAGTCCCGTGTCGCCAAAATAGCACTTGATGGTGGAATGATCAAGGCTCAAACCAAGCCCTACATTTGGCTCCGTGGCGTTATACGCGACATTGACGACACGCGCATCCTTGAGCCAGAAGAGCGGATCCTGATATTCTCGCATCCTCGCTTCAGGCTCCAAATCTGCGAGTACGACCTTCTTTTCGTGTTGTTGGAGTTGGGAGGGTATGAAATCATACAATGCCTCTACGCGTTCAGCTAGCGCCCCGGCATGTTCCTTGATTCCCTTTCGGTAAAGCGCAAGAATCTTTCGCTTTTCCCGATCTGCCGCCTTGAAGTCATTAGTCTCAAGATACCTGTTGATGACCTGCGGCATTCCGCCCACAATCAGATATTCGCGCAAGGCATCCATCGCCACTCTGTGCACAGGCCCCATGGGGATACGCTTTTCAAAGCACTCGCGGATCATCGGCATCAGGGTCTCATTGCCTTTTGCCCATAGGAACTCCTCGAAATCCATTGGATACATGTCAATGTCTATTTCCTCGGACGGAATGAGGATGTCCTTTACGTTTTCGTTGATAGAAACCAACGAGCCCGTCTCTATGAAGTCGTAATGTCCGTCCGCGACAAGCGTCTTGATCGCTTCGCGTGCACGCGGAAACTTCTGGACTTCATCAAAGATGAAAAGCGTGTCGCGCTCATAAAACGTCATGTTGTAAATCACCGACAGCCTTCGGAAGAATTCCTTTGGTTGCGAAAGATACGTGCGGAAGGTGTCTGTGACACGCAAATCGTCTTTTGCCTTGGAGAAGTCGATTAGAAGATAGTTGCGATATTCGCGTTTCGCAAATTCCTCGGCGATATAGCTCTTGCCAACACGCCGCGCCCCATTGATCAGTACGGCCGACGTTCCGTGGTCAAGAGACTTCCATTCAAGAAGTTTTTGGTAGATTTTTCGCTTCATTTAGCTGGTTCCGTGATTTCGCGGCGTTAATCATATCACGGATTGTCAGTTTTTGCAACGGCCATTTTGCACGAAATGTCATTTTTCCAAATGCCCGTTATGCACGAAATGTCATTTTTTTGTCCAGCCCAGGCTGGTCTGCGGCAATCTCTTGCCAAATCTCCACTTTATAAAAAAAGACGCTGCGTCACACCAAAAAGTTCACGGGAAGAAAAATTTATAAACCACGAAATACACGAAACACACGAAAGGAATTCGTTCAATCCCTTACGGAATTTCGTGTATTTCGTGTATTTCGTGGTTTGAGAAGATAGCTCTACAGCGACGCCTTGAGGGCGGCGACCTTGTCCGTCTTCTCCCACGGGAACGCGCTGCGGCCGAAGTGGCCGTAGGACGCTGTGTCGCGGTAGCACCAGCCCTTGGGCGTGGTCAGCTTGAGGTCCTTGATCAACGCGTACGGGCGGAAGTCGAACACCTTGCCGGAGAGGAGCAGCTTCTCGATCTGTTCGTTGGTGACGCCGTGGTTCGTGCCGAACGTCTTGACGCAGATGGAGACGGGCTTGTCCACGCCGATGGCGTAGGCCACCTGGATCTGGCAGCGGTCGGCGAAGCCGGCAGCGACGATGTTCTTGGCGGCGTAGCGCGCGTAGTAGGCGGCGCTGCGGTCGACCTTCGATGGATCCTTGCCGGAGAATGCACCGCCGCCGTGGGCGGCCATGCCGCCGTAGGTGTCGACGATGATCTTGCGCCCGGTGAGGCCACTGTCGCCAGTGGGACCGCCGACGACGAACTTGCCGGTGGGGTTGATGTAGAAGCGCGTGCGGTTCGTGAGGAGCTTCGTCTTGGCCAGGAAGGCGCGGGCGACTTCCTCGATCTGCGCGTAAGCCTTCTTGTTGGCGCCGGCCTCGGTCGTCTGGTGCGAGACGACGACCGTCTCGATTGAGACGGGGCGTCCGTTCTCGTACGCGATGGAGAGCTGGCTCTTGGAGTCGGGGCGCAGGAACGGGAGCTTGCCCGTCTTGCGCAGGCGCGCGAAGAGGACCAGCAGCTCGTGGGAGTACATGATCGGCGCGGGCATGAGCGAGGGGGTCTCGTTCGTCGCGTAGCCGAACATCATCCCTTGGTCGCCGGCGCCCTGCTTCTCGGCCTGCTTGCGGTTCACGCCCTGCGCGATGTCGGGACTCTGGCCGTGGAGCGCGCTCACGTAGTTGAACGTGTCCCAGCTGAAGCCCTCGGCGGGTCGGTCATAGCCGATGTCCTTCACCACGCGGCGGGCGATCTCCTGCGTGTTGATCGTGTCGAACCCCTTGCAGGCGATCTCGCCCATGTTGACCACTAGTCCTGGCCCGCACATGGTCTCGCAGGCCACGTGGGCGCGGGAGTCCTTGGCGAGGCAGGCGTCCAGCACGGCGTCCGAGATCTGGTCTGCCACTTTGTCGGGGTGTCCTTCCGAGACCGACTCGGAAGTGAAAACGTGCCGTCCGGCATGTTTCGTCATTTTCTTGTCACTTTCCATTTCTTCGTACTTGCGAAGCGCATCCGGGGGATTGTCCCGCACCACCGTGGCGTCGCCGCTCGGTTGGCGCGGCCGCAACGGGCGGCCGCTTCCTGATGCTTCGATCGCCGCTATTTTACCATAACCTGCCGCCGGAATCCAGCGGAGGGTTCGGGATTGTGCTATAATGGTGTCATGTCAAACACCCTAGAAAAGATCACAGCCAACCCTGGAGAGTACTCCTGCACGGTCGACACGCTCGGCCCGTGCACCATCGCGTCGCCTGTGCGGCACCACGAGTTCGTGCCGGAAGGGGACCGCATCATCATGACGGAGAGCGTGCCGCTGCGCGACTGGCTTCGCGAACGCCTGGGCCATGAGCCGACGTTCGAGCGCGCCGGCCCTCACGAGCGCATCTTCCACGACCCCAGCTGGACGCGCGTCGCGATCCTGACCGCGGGCGGACTGTGCCCCGGCCTGAACAACGTCATCAAGGGCCTGGTGGAGATACTGTCGTTCGACTACGGAGTGAAGACCATCTTCGGCATACGCTTCGGGTACGCGGGGCTGAGTCCGCGCTTCGGCTACCAGCCGCTCATGCTGGATCCCGACACGGTGGACACGATCCACGAGCACGGCGGCACGATCCTCGGCTCGTCGCGCGGACAGCAGCCGACGGACGAGATGGTGGACACGCTTGTGCGCATGAACATAAACATCCTGTTCTGCATCGGCGGAGACGGAACGCTCAGGTGCGCGCGAGACGTCGCGGAGGAGTGCACGCGGCGCAACCTCAAGATATCCGTGGTGGGCGTGCCCAAGACCATCGACAACGACTTGCAGTTCGTGGGACCGAGCTTCGGCTTCGAGACGGCAGTCGCCGAGGCGACGAACGTCATCCGCAACGCGCACGCCGAGGCGAAGGGCACGTTCAACGGCATCGGCCTCGTGAAGCTCATGGGCCGCGACTCTGGCTTCATCGCCGCGTACGCCTCAATGGCCAACCCGGTGGTGAACTTCTGCCTCATCCCGGAGATGAACTTCGAGCTGGAAGGTCCGAGCGGACTCCTTGCCACGATGGAGCGGCGCTTCGCGAGCGGAAAGACACACACGGTCATCGTCGTGGCGGAGGGCGCGGGCCAGCACCTCATGGAGGGCGACATGGGGCGCGACGCGAGCGGCAACATCCTCAAGAAGGACATCGGAGAGTTCCTGAAGACGCGCATCACGCAGCACTTCAAGGAGAAGGGGATCGTGGCGAGCGTGAAGTACTTTGATCCGAGCTACATGATACGCAGCGTGCCGGCGCGCGGAACCGACGCCATCCGCTGCTACATGCTGGCGCGCAACGCGGTGCACGCCGCGATGAGCGGACGCACGAACTGCGTGGTGGGCAGCGTGGGCGAGTGGTACACGGTCGTGCCGATCAAGCTCGCAACCATCGAGCGTCAGACGGTGCAGCTGGAGAGCGACCTCTGGCGCAGCGTCATGGACGCGACCGGCCAGGAGTTCTACTCCGCGCAGTCGGCGGGCGGGAACGGGTTGGCTCCGTGAAGGGTGAAAGGTGAAGGGTGAAAGGTGAAGGGTGAAAGGTGAAGGGTGAAAGGTGAAGAGTGATGGAGAGAGGTGAGCTGGATAGTGAGCTGGCGGAGGAGATACGCGCACGGGTGCTGGGCGACGGCTTCATGAAGATCGTGCAGACGGTGCGGCGCAACGGAAAGACGTTCCGCATCTCGATGCGCCCGGTGGAGATCGGCGGAGAACGTCGTTTCCAGGCCGAGATGGTGGACGAAGGGCAGACGCGCGTGAAGAACTTCGACGCGAACGGCGCCGCCGAGGGTCTGGAGGAGATCATCGCGCAGAAGGGCGCGCGCGACCTCCACCTCATCACGGCGAAGGGCGACCTGCACGTGCGCGTTACGCGCAAGGGCCACGTGATGGCCACCCGCTCAGCCGAGATGGACCGCGTGGCGAAGGTGTTGCCGCACGACCGCGTGAAGAAGACGCCGCTCACCTCGTTCGACTCGGCCGCGCTCCTTCGCGTGACCGGCCTCGCCGACGGCGACGGAAAGATCCGCGCCTCGATGCGCGGCAAGTACGACCAGGTCAACGAGTTCCTCAAGGTGATCGAGGACGTGCTGAAGGGAGAGGTGAAAGGTGAAAGGGGAAAGGTGAAAGATGAGGTGAAAGGTGAAAGAGGAAAGGTGAAAGATGAGGTGAAAGGTGAAAGGGGAAAGGTGAAAGGTGATGCGGTAGGTGATGAAGAAACACCTTTCACCCTTCACCCTTCACCTTTCACCACTCCTTTCACCTTTCACCATTCACCTTTCACCGTAGTGGACTGCGGATGCTGGAAGGCATATTTGACGCTGGCGCTCTATTTCTTCCTCACGCAGACGCTGAAGTTCCCAAGAGTGCGCGTAATCGGCGTGGACAGGAAGACGGACGTGATCGCCGCCGCCCAGAAGATGGCCCAGCAGCTGGATGTGTCGGACCAGGTGCAGTTTGTCGCCGCGGAGCTTTCGACATTCGACATTCGGCAGCCGACGGGCGATCAGGCCGCTTCTCGGGTTGACATGACGATTTCTCTCCATGCCTGCGACACTGCCACCGACGAGGCGCTGGCGAAGGGCGTCGAGTGGAAGAGCCGCTACATCGTCTCCGCGCCTTGCTGCCAGCATGAGCTGCAGAAGACGCTGGGGCAGACTGGTGCGGACACGAGTGCGTTCGCGGGCGTGCTGCGCCACGGCATCCTGCGCGAGCGGCTGTGCGACATCCTCACCGACTCCTTCCGCGCGATGATCCTGCGCATTCTCGGGTTCAAGACGCAGGTCGTGGAGTTCGTCTCGCCAGACGCTACCGCGCGTAACATCCTGCTGCGTGCCGAGTACGGCGTGAAGCCGGGGCAGGGAGGGGCGGTGTCGGACTACCTGAACCTGCGCGACTGGTGGCGCGTGACGCCATGGCTCGAAACGCGCCTTTCCGGATTGCTTGGAAAGTACTTGGAGCGCTATGGCTAGAGCGTAACGCCATCTTTGAAGATGGCGATGCCGCGGTCGCCGAGCGTCTCGTTGCGGGCTGGTTCGCCGGAGGCGACGGCAAGCACCTTGGCGGCGAACGATTCCGTGTCGGGGTTCGTCATGGCGTCCCAGTCGATCCAGTGCGGCTTGGCGGCGGCGAGCGTCGCGTTCGTGGCGATCTTCATGGTTGGGACGACGGTGCCGAACGGCGTGCCGCGTCCCGTGGTGAAGAGGATGAGGTGGCAGCCCGCCGCCGCGAGGACGGTGGACGCCACGAGGTCGTTGCCTGGTCCGGTGAGGAGCGAGAGACCGTGGGCCTTCACCGGCTCGCCGTAGCCAAGCACGTCCTCCACGGGCGCGGATCCGCCTTTCTGTACGCAGCCGAGCGACTTGTCCTCGAGCGTCGAGATGCCGCCCGCCTTGTTGCCCGGCGAAGGGTTCTCGTAGCAGACCTGGTTGTGGCGCGTGTAGTAGTCCTTGAAGTCGTTCACCATGGCGACGCAGCGGTCGAAGACGGCGCGCGTGCGGCAGCGCTTCATGAGGAGCGTCTCCGCGCCGAACATCTCGGGGACCTCGGTTAGGACGGTAGCGCCACCGCGCGCGACGAGCCAGTCGCTGAAGCGGCCGACGAGCGGGTTCGCGGTGAGGCCCGAGAAGCCGTCGGAGCCGCCGCACTTCAGTCCGACCACGAGCTCCGAGGCAGGCACGGGCACGCGCTCCAGCGGACGGTTCGCGAGCAGCTCGGCGATGAGCGCCTTGCCGCGCTCGAACTCGTCGCCGGGATCTTGCGCGCGGAGGAAGCGGATGTTTGGAGGTGAAAGGTGAAAGGTGAAAGGTGAAAGGTGTGTAGGAGTTGTGGAAGGTGTGATGGGCTGGAATGTGCCAGAAGCCGAATCGAATGTGCCTGGGTCGAAACCGAGTCGTGTGGCGAAGGAATCGAGGGTGTTGTTCTCGCAACCGAGGGCGACAACGAGGACGCCGCCGGCGTTGGGGTGGCGGGCGAGGGCGGCGAGGAGGTTGGCCGTCATCTCGTGGTCTGCGCCGAGCTGCGAGCAGCCGTAGGGGTGGGTGAGGGCGAGTCCGCTGCAGGATGCGGCGAGGCGTTCGCAGAGGCGGTTGACGCAGCCGACGGTAGGGATGATCCAGATGTCGTTGCGGATGCCGACACGTCCGTCGGAGTGGCGGTAGGCCATGATCGTGGGCGCGGGCTCGCGGGGGAGGTCGGCGAAGTCCGGCTCGTAGCGGTATTCCAGCACGTCACCGAGGTTGGTGGCGAGGTTGTGGACGTGGACGTGCTCGCCGGGGGCGATGTCGCGCGTGGCGTGTCCGATCGGCATGCCGTACTTGACTACGGCCTCGCCGGCGGCGATTGCGCGGCGGGCGTACTTGTGCCCGTCGTCATGGATCTCGACGTTGTCTGAAGGGTGTATGACCATGCGGATATGATACCAAAATCTGGTTTGGCCGCGCCATTGATTCCTGGGCGTCTTGGCGGCGGGCCAATGGCTGGGCAGGCGCTAGGCCGCTTCGCGCTCTAACGCCTTGGCCAAGACACCCAGGACGCCCAAGACACCCAGGACTGCGCCTGCTTGGTGCTTCGCACTTGGAACAGGCCCAAAGGGACAATTGCTCAGCCCGTAAGCCATTTTCTGGCCCGCAAGCCTTTCACTGGCCCGCAAGCCTGCCTTGCCGCCGTCCTGGGTGTCTTGGGTGTCATGGGTGTCTTGGTTCACCCACCAGAAAATGAAATTCCCAGCGGGCGGCCCGCCAACCCCTAGTGGCACTCCCTATGCACCGCCGCCACTGACTGGGAACGCCGCCATCTTGGCGGCGCATGATTGTGAATTGCTCCGGCCAATGTTTTCGCCATTCCGCAAACTTTGATTTCCCGCTTGTTTTCGGGCAGGGAATGGGGTAGAATAACGGCGTTCCGATTCCGCAAGGAAGAGGGACAAGTCAGAAAATGTGCATGCTGGACGAGATACGCGCGAAGCGGGATAGGATCTGCTCAATCGCGAGGAGACGCAAGGCCGAAGGGCTTGGGCGGTTATGTTCGTGCGTCCGTATGGTAGTAACATGTGTTTGGCGTGACCATAAGGGAGGTGTGGAATGGGTGAGCTTTCACGGATAGGTTCGCTGGTCATCTACTTGCGTTTCTTCGATACGAAGCAGCACCACAAGCCGCATGTGCATGTGAAGTACAACGAAGACGAGTCAGTTGTGGCGCTCGACGGCGAGATGCTGTCGGGAGAACTGCCTGTCAAACAGCGTCGGATTCTTGACGGATGGATGGCGCTTCATGAAGAGGAAGCGTATGCGGCTTGGAATCTTGCCGTTCAGGGCAAGCCGTTCGAGAAGATCGTTCCTGCGATGTGAGGATGGATGCGATGATCGTACGAGATGGAAAATGCTATGCGGAAAATCCGTTGCCCGTGTTGAAGATCACGGGATTCGAGACGTTCGCCCCGCATCGCATGAGGGTTGTGTTCAATGATGGCGAGACGCGCATCTTCGATGGACATACTCTTTTGAAGGGAGAGGCGTTCGCCCCTCTTGCCGACGCCGACGCCTTTGCCGATTGCAAGTTGGATTACGAAACGCTAACATGGCTCGACGGCGAGCTTGATGTCGCACCAGAATTTGTTTACGAAAACAGCGTGACTGCATGACGCCCCGCCGCCATAACTGCAAATCCAGCCGCCTCTAGCGAGAGCGGTCCTCCATATCACGCCGCGAGGCGCGGCGTAAAAGTTTGCGGCGCGCCCCGCGCCGCTATTTCAAAGCTGACCGGGAGGGACGCGCTCCTGCGCGTCCGCATGGGAAGTTGCGTGCCAGTGGCTGGAAATGCCGCCGCTTGGAAGGCGGCTGTCCCAGTCAGGGCTGCGCGCATGGCGTTGACTGGGAACGCCGCCATCTTGGCGGCACATGATTAAGAATTGCTCCGGCCAATGTTTTCGCAATTCCGCAAACTTTGATTTCCGGCTTGTCTTCGGGCAGGGAATGGGGTAGAATAGCGGCGTTCCGATTCCGCAAGGAAGAGGGACAAGACAGATTACCCGCGCAGCGGTAGGGTCACGCGTCCCGCGTGACCGCAACCGTCGCGTTTGGGATAGCGTCAAGGGAAAGTGTAGGAAACGGACTCTAACGGCGCATCAAGAAGGCACTGCCTTACGTGCAGTATTTGCCTCCTTCGATGTTATCGTTAGAAGGTCATCCTACACACCTCCCTTGATGCATCGGAGGAGGTGCTATGTTTCCGCCACCACCCCGATGTCTGAAACTGTGGAAACGAGGTGCGGCATACTTGTTACGCCACGAGGGTACGCACCTTGGCGAGTGGTGGCGGAAAACGGATACGACACGCGATGGCTGGAGAAAGGCCTTTGACGGGCAGAATCGAACTGCACTCATGGCGCGTGCGGGGATGGGCGTGTCGGGTTAAGGTCGTTAAGGTCGTTAAAGACTTTAATGACTTTAATGACCTTAATACTTTTAGATCGCCGCCAGGATGGCGGCTGTCCCAGTCAGGTTTGGTCACGCTGGACGCGTGACCCTACCGATATGGACGCGCGGGAGCGCGTCCCTCCCAGACGAGCGGTTATGGTATAATACTTGCGTGAAAAGCAACCGCCAGAAAGGAGATAGGCCATGATGTACAAGTTCATGGAGATGCCTGACAGAACCGAGATTACGCATTCTGAGATGCGAGAGAACGGTTCCGTCAAGGTATGTGTGGAACGTCCGGTGGAGGGTGGGTTCAAGACGGCCTATTGGGAACTGCCGTCCTACCGTAGTTTTGATGTGGAAGGGTTCATCTGATCATACGCTTTGCGCGAAACGGAGGGTTCGAGAATGCCTCAGGTTTTTAAGATGGGGCCATATCTCGTTTACTTCTGGTCGAACGAGAACGAACCGCTAGAACCTGTTCACGTGCATATTTCGCAAGGGGTTCCGTCGCAAAATTCCACGAAGGTCTGGTTGACGAAGAATGGCGGGGCGTTATTGGCTGGCAACGAGTCGTCCATTCCGTTTAACGTGTTGCGCAACATCATGGATGCGATTGAGGCGCAGCACGAGTATATTGCGGCGCGGTGGCTCAAGCACTTCGGTGAAATTAGGTATTATTGTTGACATGATGCGTCAGTCCACCATGCGGTTCTTCAAGGTGTTGGTGGAGTTGCCGTAGCGGCGCGCGTGGGGAGGGGCGTGTCGTGGTAAAGTGTTTAAGGACATTAAGGTCTTTAAGGACGTTAAGGTCGTTAAGGACTTTAGGGTCGTTAATGATTTTAGGTCGCCGCCAAGATGGCGGCTGTCCCAGTCAGGTGCGGACGCGCGGGAGCGCGTCCCTCCCGTTGTCATTGCGGACGCAATAATTGCGTCCCTCTCGAGGCGGTCGCAACAAGTTGTGACCCTCCCGTGCGGTCACGCGGGACGCGTGACCCTACCGATGCCGTTGCGGACGCAATAAATTGCGTCCCTCCCCGCCACGTGAGGCGAAAGTTTGGTATACTACATGCCTGTTTTGCACAAGGAAGAGAAGAAACATGTGGAACTACTCTGAGAAGATGCTGGACTATTTCCGCAACCCCAGGAACGTGGGGACGATAGAGAACCCGGACGGCACGGCGACCGTGGGGTCGCTCGCGTGCGGTGACGCGCTCACGTTCCAGTTCAAGCTGGACGAGAACGGGCGGATCAAGGAAGCGAAGTTCCAGACGTTCGGCTGCGCGTCGGCCATCGCGTCGTCGTCGGCCCTCACCGAGATGGTGATCGGCAAGACGCTGGAGGAGGCCTCGAAGATCACGAACAAGGAGATCGCGGACTTCCTCGGCGGCCTGCCGCCGCAGAAGATGCACTGCAGCGTGATGGGGCGCGAGGCGCTGGAGGCCGCCATCAAGAACTTCAAGACGGGCGAGAACTCGGACCGCAACCTGGAGGACACGATGCTCTGCACGTGCTACAACGTGTCCGAGAACGAGGTGCGCCGCGTGATCACGGAGAACTCCCTCACGACAGTTGAGGAGGTGACGAACTTCACCAAGGCCGGCGGCGGCTGCGGGAAGTGCAAGCCCAAGATACAGGCGATCCTGGACGAGATCAATGGCAAGTAGGTGGTGCTTAGTGCTTAGTGCTTGGTGCTTGGTGCTTGGTGGAAATGTAAATGAGGACAGCGTTGATGATTGCTTTCGCTACTGGGAGATTGGGAGACTAGGAGCTTCGGAGAAAATTATAAAAATCCTCCAAGCCTCCTAAACGCCAAAACTCCTAGCAGCGAAAGCAATGTGAGAAATCAGAAAGAAGTTATAGGAAAGGAAGGTTGAGGATGGAGAGGCGCGAGTTTCTGAAGTTGGCGGCGGCGGCCGGGACGGCGGCGGCGATCGGGAAGGGGGCGTCGGCCCAGGCGTGCGGCGGCACGGCGTGCCGTCCCTTGAAGCGCATCACGATCGAGTCGGCGGCGTGCGGTTTCGAGCGCGAGCCGATGGTGCGTCCGTTCGGCTTCAAGGGCGGATACCTCACCGAGGAGTGGATCGTCTCGGCCTGCCTGCGCTCGACCTCCGGCAAGCACGGCATCGGACTAGGCACGCAGAGCGTCCTCTGGAGCGACGCGGCCGTATTCGCCGCGAACGCCGAGGCGGGCGGCAACGCGATCATGTTCGCGATGACGCAGCACGCGCTGAACCTCGCGAAGGGGATGAGCTTCGTCACGCCCGTTGAGCTGAACGAGGCGCTGTGGCCGCAGGTTTTGGAGTACGGGAAGAAGGTCGCTTGCCGCGATGACCTCCGCGCGACGTTCGCGCTGAACGCGCTTGTTGCCGTCGACAACGCGGCATGGGTGCTCTTCGCGCGCGAGAACGGCTTTACTGACTTCGACTCAATGATCCCGCCGGAGTACCGTCCGGCGCTCGCGGCGCGCCACGCGAAGTGCGCGTCGATGGACGAGATCAAGGCGGCCGTCGACTCCGGCTACTTCTTCATGAAGATCAAGATCGGCCAGCCCGGCACGCAGGAGGAGATGCTCGCGAAGGACATGGCCCGCGTCTCGCAGATCCATGCGACGCTGAAGGACTGCCGCACGCCCTACACGAAGACGGGCAAGCTTCCCTACTACTTCGACGCGAACGGTCGCTACGAGAAGAAGGAGACGCTCCTCAGGTTCATCGACCACCTCAAGAAGATCGGCGCATACGAGCAGGTGGCGATAATAGAGGAGCCGTTCGACGAGCACGCCGACATCGACGTCTCCGACATCCCGCTGCGGCTGGCGGCGGACGAGAGCGCACACACGGTGAAGGATGCGCTCGAGCGCATCCAGATGGGCTACCGAGCGATGGCGCTGAAGCCCATCGCGAAGACGATGTCCATGAGCATGAAGATCGCGCAGGCGGCGTTCGAGAAGGACGTGCCGTGCTTCTGCGCCGACCTGACCGTGTGCCCGGCGATGGTGGAGTGGAACAAGGCCGTGGCGGCGCGCCTGCCGGCGTTCCCTGGCCTCGGCGACCTCGGCCTCGTGGAGACGAACGGCCACCAGAACTTCCGCAACTGGGAGACCATGCGCAAGGATCTAGCCTACGAGACAGCTCACTGGACTCGCACGGAGAGAGGCGTGTTCGAGCTGGATGCCGACTACTGGAAGAAGAGCGGCGGCATCCTGGAGCCTATGCCTCGCTACGAGGCGATGTACGGACGGCTGGTGGTTGGTGCCTAGTGCCTAGTGCTTGGTGCTTGGTGCGTTGCTTCCGCGCCAATGTTTGGTCTGCAAAGTCCGCACTAGGCACTAAGCACTAGGCACTAAAACGCCATTGACGCCATTGGCGGAAGGGGGGGGATTCGAACCCCCGGTGGACTTGCGCCCACACAACCTTTCCAAGGTTGCACCATCGACCACTCGGACACCCTTCCATGGCGGAAAAGCGGCTATAGTATATCGTTTTTTCGCCTCGGACACAACCACAAAATGGTTTGATCGAAATTGCTACTGGTCTTCGGTGACGCGGCGGATTTCCTTCACCGAGGTGACGCCCTTGAACACCTTCGCCCAGCCGTCCTCGCGCAGGGTCTTCATGCCCTTCGAGAGGGAGAGCGTCTGTATCTGCGTCGCATTCTGGCGCTGGATGATGGCGGATTCGATCTCCTCGTCCACTTCGAGCACCTCGAAAAGGGCGCGGCGGCCCTTGTAGCCGGTGCGGCTGCACGATTCGCAGCCGTGCTCTGCCGGATCCCACACGGTCTCGCGCTCTGGCGGGTATGAGAGGTCATAGTACTTGCGGTCGAGCGGCACCTCCACCTTGCACTTCGGGCAGAGGCGGCGGCAGAGGCGCTGGCCCATCACTCCGGCGACCGCGGACGCGATGAGGAACGGCTCCACGCCCATGTCCGTGAGACGCGGGAAGGCGCCTGCGGCGGTGTTCGTGTGGAGCGTGGAGAACACCATGTGGCCGGTGAGCGACGCGTTGATGGCGATTTCGGCAGTCTCGCGGTCGCGGATTTCGCCCACCATGATCTTGTCCGGGTCCTGGCGGAGGAAGGCGCGGAGCGTTCGTGCGAAGTCGAGGCCGATGTCCTTGTTCATCTGCACCTGGATAATGCCGTCCATCTGGTATTCGATCGGGTCCTCGGCGGTGAGGATGCGCACGTCCATCGTGTTCACCTCGTGGAGGAACGAGTAGAGCGAGGTGGACTTTCCTGATCCGGTCGGTCCGGTCACGAGGAAGATGCCGTTCGGGCGGCGGATGATCTTGTCCACGACGGCGAAGTCGCGGTCGTTGAAGCCGAGGTCGCACATCTTCACGAAGTTGCCGCTCTTGGCGAGGAGTCGCAGCGAGATCGACTCGCCCCATGCGCCGGGCATTGTGGATACGCGGATGTCGATGTCCTCGCCACCGAGGCGGATGCCGATACGTCCGTCCATGGGGAGGCGCTTCTCGGCGATGTCGAGGTTGGACATGACCTTGATACGGGAGATGATGGCGCTCTTCAGGCGGTTCAGTTGCGGCGGGACATCCACCTTGTGGAGCATGCCGTCGATGCGGTAGCGGATGCGGAGCTCCGTCTCCTGCGGCTCGATGTGGATATCCGTCGCGCCCTGGCGGTCGGCTTCCGCGATGATCCTGTTCACGAACTTGACGATGGAGGCCTCTTCGCCCTCTGCGCCAACGTCGATCTTAGAGATCGACCCGTCGAGGTCGTCCACGGCATAGCGGCCGTCCTCGATCATCTTTTCGATTGCGTCAGCGCCGACACCGTAGAACTTCTTTACGGCCTTGTCGATCTCCTCGCGAGGCGCGAGGGCGATCTTGACGGGGCAGCCCGCTGCGAGGCGAAGGCCGTCGCCGGCGACGGTGGAGAAGGGGTCGGAGGAGATTACGGTGAGGACTCCGCCCTCAAGCTTGAGCGGGAGGACGTTGTACTGGTATACGGCGCTCGCGGGGAGCTTCTGGAGGACGTCGGGGCGCGGCTGGACGTTCTCCAGCTCTATGTAGTCCATGCCCAGGAACTCGCCGACCTTCTTCAGGAAGTCCGGCTCCCTTGAGCCGCCGAACTTGACCGCCGCCTCGGCGAGACCCATCTCCGGGTTCTCTGCGCGCCCGTTCTCGATGCGCGCAAGCGCTTCGTCCGAATATAGTCCGGTCGATTTCAGGATTATCGTCGCAAGCTGGTTCGTGTCGTTCATCTTATTTGCCGTTTCGCTTGGCGGACATTATAGCACAAAATGCCTTCCGCCATTAGACTATATGCTGATCATGCGGAACGATGACCGGGCGCGAGGGGCTTGACGACGATGGCGATGGGGTCGGCGGGGCAGTTGCTCTCGCACGCTCCGCAGCCGCGGCACTTGTCCGCGTCCACTATCGGGCAGTTGACTCCGTTGCGCTCCACTAGCTTGACGGCCTTGTAGGGACAGTACTCGTCGCATACCGCGCAGTATTCCTTCTTCTCCCACGCGATGCACTTCTTGCGGTCGATGACCGCAAGGCCGATCGGGGTGGCGTGCTTCTCCTCCACCGTGAGCGGCCGCAGCGCGCCTGTGGGGCACACCTGCGTGCAGGCGACGCAGTCCTGGAAGCAGTACTGTTCCTGCTCGATGTTGCGGCTGCGCAGGCGAAGGGCGGGGGTGAACAGTCCGTCGATCCCGCTTTCGCCGAGGTTGGGCTGGATCAGCTGGTAGGGACAGGCCCTCATGCAGTTGCCGCAGCGTGCGCACAGCGCGTTGATCCGCGCGAGGTCGGCGCCCGGCGGACGGATCGCCTTGCATCCGTTTGGCCCGAACGCGCGCTTCACGACGATGCCGGCGGCTGCGGCCGGGATCGCCGCGAGCACGGTGCGGCGCGTGGCGGCGGCGGCAGAGAGGGACGACGGCGCAGGGGCTTCGGCTTTCGGCTGGCGGAGCCGGCGCGCGAGGAGCATGATGGACTCCAGCAGCCCGCCGAGGGGACAGACCCTATGGCACCAGACGTTGGGGACGATCATGCTAAGCACGAGGATCGCGACGAACCCGATGCCCGTGGTGGCGGCGGCCCACGTGAACGGCTCGCGCCAGACGGCGAAGAAGCCGTTGAAGATGCAGAGCGGGTCGAGCCAGATGAGTAGCGGATAGCCGCATGCGGCCGTGACGGCGATGACGAGCGCGACGACCTTGTTGATCGGCGGCACGCGTTTGACGAGTCCCTTTCCCCACGGGTTCAGCCGCCCGGCGGTCTCCGAGAGGAATCCCATCGGGCAGAGGTGCCAGCAGAAGAAGCGTCCCTTGAAGAACGACAGCACGAGGAGGGGTATCCCCAGCAACATCAGCCAGCCGAGCCAGGCGCGCGCGGCCAGCGCGCCGAAGAGGCTGAGTATCGGGCTGATGCGCGGCAGGATCGAACCGAGCTCGGGATGGGATTCGGGAACGTAGCCCAGCGCGAGGACCGCGGCTCCTGCCGCGATCAGCAGTCGCCAGACGTTGCGGCGCAGCCACTTCATGGATGCCTCCTACGCCTCGACGCGTTCGACCTTGATCTTCGCAAGGTCGGCGCATCCAACGCCGAGTTCGGCGGCGATGCTGATGTGCGGCACGTCCTTGGGAGTCTTCTTGAAGAGCGATGCCGCGTATGTGTCGGCGGCGACAGGGTCTGTCGCGAAGATGATCTCGTGCGGATGCGCCAGCTTGCCGGGACCCTGCGGGCCGTGGTCGAGCATGATGCGCGTGGCGTCGATCACGATGAGGTGTGGCTTGAGGAACGTGCTGAAGTCCGCGATGCACTGGTGGAGGCCGTCCCTGTGCCACGTGCGGCGGGAGCTGTTGTCGATGGCGCCCATCCAGTTCTTCATGGAGAGGGAGAGCGTGGCGCCTCCGTGGTGCTTGGCTACGGGCATGTTGATTAGGCAGTCGGCCTCGAGGAGGTCGCGCGACACCCTTGCCTCCTGGCAGGTCTTGCCCTTGGGCACTGAGACGGCCTTGTAGTCGGCCGGCTTCGGACGGTAGAGCTTCGCGATCGTGCCCTTGATCGCGTCGAGCGCGCCGCTCGCCACGAATGTCTTCTTCTCCGGATGGCAGGTGTTCTCCGGGATGGTGACCTGCTTCACCTTGCGGGCCTCGGCCGCGAGGATGAATGCGCGAAGGATGTCGGGATGCGTGTTCCCGCCCTGCTCGGGAGTCGAGTTCCAAGCGAGGTTGGGCTTGAGCGCCACCTTGCAGCCGGGCTTGAAGAACTTGTCCCATCCGCCCATCTTCGCCATGCCGGCCTCGACCATCTTCGGGATGTCGGTACCGTGGACGACCACGACCGTCGCCTGCGGCTCGGCCGCAAGCGAAGCGCCCGGCAGTGCCGCGGCCCCGGCGACCGCCGCCGCGCCCGTCTTGATGAACGTGCGCCGCTTGATCGTGCGTGCCGGCTTGGTCTCTTTTCTCGTTTCGCGCTTCATCTTTTTCTCCCTTCGGGTTGCAGATGCGAACATTATACCACAGGATGCGGACGATTTGTGGTAGAATAAGAGCGTGCTGCGTTACATAGCCAGACGACTGTTCGAGGTGATCCCGACGACGTTCGGGATCATCGTGCTGACGTTTGTCCTCTTCAACGTGGTGGGCGGCTCGTCCGCCGAGGTGGTGCTTGGGAAGAACGCCACCAAGGAGGCGATCGCCGCGTTCAACCACCGCCACGGGTTCGACAAGCCGCTGCTCGTCAACATGGAGAAGGGGCAGCCGCTGTGGGACTCGCAGTTCTGCCATTTCGTCGTCGACCTCGCGCACGGCGACTTCGGCGAGTCGACCGAGCGGCGCGAGCCGGTGATCGACGTGCTGAAGCGCGGCGTCGGCCCGTCGCTCTCCCTCACGGTGCCGATGCTCGTGGGAGGGACGCTCCTCGGCCTGGCGCTTGCGCTCCTCTGCGCGGCGTTCCGCGGCGGCGCGGTCGATCGCGCGGTGCTGTTCGGCTCGACGATCCTGATGAGCGTCAACTACGTGGTGTGGGTGCTTGCCGGGCAGTTCATCCTCGCATACAAGTGCCGCCTCTTCCCGATATGGGGCTACGAGAACGCGTTCTACCTCGTGCTGCCTGTGCTGATCGGCATGCTCAGCTCGCTAGGCGTGGACGTGCGCTTCTTCCGGACGGCCGTCCTCGACGAGATCTACAAACCGTACGTCCGCACGGCGCGCGCGAAGGGGCTCTCCGGCCCGCAGATACTCGTGAGGCACGTCCTGCGCAACTCGCTCATCCCTATCGTCACGTACGTGTCGCTCTCTATCCCGTACCTCTTCACTGGCTCGCTGATGCTGGAGTCCTTCTTCGGCATCCCCGGACTCGGCAGCGTGTCGCTGAACGCGATCCACTCGGCAGACCTCGCCGTGGTGCGCGCCGTGGTGGTGCTGGGAGCGCTCCTCTACCAGGTGGTGAATCTGGTGACCGACCTCGCCTACGCATGGCTCGATCCGCGCGTGCGGCTGGGATGACGCACCCAAGGAGAACGAAGATGAAAGAACTCAACGCAAGGTTCCTCTTGCTCGGTGCCGCGCTAGCGTGCGCTCCGTGCCTGCTGGCCGACGCGAACGCCGCGATGGCCGAATCGTGGGTGGGGACGCTTCCCGCCACGCGGCTCGCGAGCGGAGCCGAGGTGCCGCCGCTCGACGTGACAGGGCCGAGGAGCGTCCACGTGGCGGGCGACTTCGCGAGGTTCGAGCACGTTTGGGCGCGGCTTGATCGCGGCCAGCCCGTGAGGATCGCCGTCATCGGCGGGTCCATCACGCAGGGCGCGGGCGCGTCTAAGCCCGACAGGCGCTGGGGCGAGACGTTCTGCGCGGGATGGCGCAGGGCGTTCCCGAAAGCCAAGATAGATTTCGTCAACGCGGGCATCGGGGCGACCGGCAGTGACATCGGCGCGTTCCGCCTGCAGCGCGACGTGCTCGACAAGAAGCCTGACGTGGTGGTGGTGGAGTTCGACGTCAACGACCCCAACACGCGCGATCGCGCCGAATCGTACGAGGGAGTCGTGCGGCAGCTTCTCAAAGCGCCGGGCAATATCGCGGTGATGCTTCTCGGGATGGTTGGAGAGAGCGGGAACAACGCGCAGGAGTGGCACGCCAAGGTCGCCCGCCACTACAACCTGCCGCACGTGAGCTGGCGCGACGCGCTGTTCTACCCGTACGTGAAGGAAGGGACGATCAAGTGGTCCGACCTCTCGCCGGACACGGTCCATCCCAACGACATCGGCCATGCGTACGCCGCCGCGCTGCTCAACCGCTACCTGTCGCGCAAGTACCTCGAGTGGAAGGCGTCCGGCCGCGCACCTGCCGCGATCTCCCCGCTGCCTGCGCCGCTGTTCGGCACGCGCTACGACAAGGGCGAGTTCCGTCTGATGACGAACGTGAAGACGATCGAGAGCAAGGGGTTCTTCCCGCTCCGCGACCACTGCTGGGGCGAGGGGCTCGCATGCACGAACGCCGGCTCGCGCCTCGTGTTCGAGGTCGAGGGCAGCACCGTGGCGATACTCTACCGCCTCGGCTGCAAGCCGTTCAACTGGGGCAAGATAGACGTGTCCATCGACGGCGAGCCCGTCGTGCGCAGTCACAGCTGCTTCCGCGACCAGTGGTGGTGGTACACGCCGGCGCTCTTCCTATGCAGGGACAAGCCAGGAAGGCATGTGGTGGAGGTCGTGGCCCTGAACGAAAAGGACGAGAAGAGCAATGGCTACGGATGCCATCTCGCGGGCCTGCTCGTCACCGACACCATGCCCGCGGCGGACGTGACGATGCGTCCGGACGGCGAGGTGCGCACGATCGCGGCGGCGCTCGAGAAGGTGCGCGCGCTCCGCGCGTCTGGAGCGATCCCGCCTGACCGCGTCGCCGAGGTGTCCGTCGCGCCCGGCCGCTATCCGGTAAAGGAGGCGGCTACGTTTACGCCGGCCGACTCCAACGTGCGCTTCGCCGCCGCGAAGGAGGGCCAGTCCGTGTTCGACGGCGGCGTGGAGCTGCCGCCGTTCAGGGCGGGGGCGGACGGCATCTGGCGCGCGCGCGTCCCGGAAGGTCTGTCTTTCGAGCAGCTGTACGTGAACGGACGGCGCGCGCAGCGCGCACGCACGCCGAACGAGTTCTACCTTTACATGCGCGACGAGTACGACGGCGACGAGAACCCGCTCACGGGCAAGCCTGAGGACGTTTCGCGCAAAGCGATGATGGCAAGCGTCGAGGACATGGCGCCGCTCGCGGCGTTGCCGCCCGACGAGCTCGCCCGCGTGGAGGTCCTGCTCTGGCAGAGTTGGGACATGGGCCGCAGCCGCATAGCGCACATCGACGCGAAGACCGGCCTCGTGATGCTTAGTGAGGGGACGTCGCGTCCGCTCTTCTTCTGGAGCAGCACGTACCCGCGCTACGCGCTAGAGAACTACCGTGGCGCGCTCGACGCGCCGGGCGAATGGTTCCACGACGTGAAGGCGGGCGATCTCCTGTACATCCCTCTCGCGGGCGAGCGCGTGGAGAGTACGCGTGCCGTCGCGCCGGTTGCGCCGGGGTTCGTCGTCTTTGCCGGCGATCCGCTGTCCGACTCGCTCGTGCGCAACGTCAAGTTCTATGGACTCGCGTTCGAGCATGCCGCGTGGACGCTGCCGGGCGGCGGCGTGAGGAACGCGCAGAGCGCGCAGAACGTCCATGACGCCGCAATCCTCGGCGACGGCGTGCACGGCTTCGCGATGGAGCGCTGCCGCATATCGCACGTCGGCATGCACGGTGTGTGGCTCAAGCGCGGCTGCCGCAAATGCCGGATCGTCCGCTGCCTGATCGAGGACCTCGGCGGCGGCGGCGTGTACCTTGGCGACACGGCGCCGTGGAAGCAGGACGGCGAGGCGCGCGTGACAGCGTTCAACCGCGTGTCGAACAGCATCATCCGCTCTGGCGGCTTCACGCTCAACGGCGCGATCGGCGTGTGGATCGGCCACGCGTCGGACAACGAGATCGTCCACAACGACATCGGCGACTTCCGCTACACGGGCGTCTCCATGGGCTGGACGTGGGGCTACGCGCCGACGGTCGCGAAGCGCAACCGCCTCATGTGGAACCGCATCCACCACATCGGTTGGGGCGTTCTCTCGGACATGGGCGGCGTGTACACGCTCGGCAACTCGGAGGGGACGGTGGAGATCGGCAACTGGATCCACGACGTGAACGGGTATTCGGGCTCGGGCTCGCCAGCGTGGGGCCTGTACACGGACGAGGGCTCGGCAGGCATCCTGCTCGCGTCCAACCTGGTGGAGCGCTGCCGCGACGGCGCGGTGCACCAGCACTACGGCAAGGACAACACTTTCGCAAACAACATCTTCGCAACGTTCGAGCGCTCCGGCGTATGGCGCTCGCGCGTGGAGGACCACACCACGATCATCGTCACCAACAACGTGTTCTGGTGGACGAACTCCGCCTCGCAGATCATCAGGGGAGGCGTGAAGGGCGGCAAGGTCACCGACCTCGTGATGGACGGCAACCTCTACTGGTGCACCGGCGGCATCTCGTCGAACGCCTTCTTCGGGAAGCCGCTGGAGTCGTGGCGCGCGGATGGGCACGACTGCGTCTCGCGCGTGGGCGATCCGCTGTTCCGCGATCCGCTGCACGGCGACTGGCGGCTCGAGCAGGAGTCGCCCGCTCTGAAGATGGGCTTCGTGCCGTGGGACTGGACTGCTGCGGGCGTGCTGAAGCACGACGCCGTCTGGCGCGCGGAGGCGATGGACGACACGCGATATCCGCCGCTCAAGGACGCGCCGCCAGCGCCGCGCTGCTACCGCACGAGCGGCAGCATCAGCTTTGAGAAGTACAAGGCTGGGAAAGCCGGCAAGAAGAACATCGGGATATTTTCGGTTCATGGCGAGCGAGGCGTGGCCGTGACCGACAAGACGGCGGCCTCTGGGACCAAGTCGCTACGCCTCGCCGACGGTCCAGATCTTGGGGCGCCGTGGCAGCCGCACCTCATCGCGAAGATAGGCGCGGAGCAGGGGAGCGTGCGCATCCGCTGGAGCTTCCGCACGGACGACAAGGCGCATCCGCAGTTCGAGTGCCGCGACTACAGGCAGGACGGCGCGCGGCCGTATGCCGTAGGGCCGTCGATCACCTTCGCCGCGGGGCATGTGCGGGCGGGCGGCCGCAAGATCGCCGATGTGCCGGTGGACGAGTGGAGTCGCGTGGAGATCCTGCTGCACGTGACCGGCCCGAAAGCCGGAACGTGGTCGTGCACGGTGACGCCGCCGGGCGGCGACCCCGTGACGGTGGACGGACTCAAGGTGCAGACCGGTTTCCGCGTTCTCGAATGGAACGGCTTCATGACGAACGGCAAGGAAGGCACCTGGTACCTGGACGACTTCTCCGTCGAACCGGTAAAGTAACCGTTCGCCTAGAGAATATTTATGGTATAATCAGTTCACAATGAAAGGCACGCAAACCTTTATTCTGGCATGTGCAATCGCATGCGTCGCCTGCGCCGAGTCGCCGACGGACCGCGTCATACGTCGGCTCGAGGCGCTCAATGTGGAGAACGTGCGCCTCGTGTGGGCGGACATGTGCGTACGCTGGCCAGATCGCTTCGAGAAGGATCCAGAATGGCTGCGCACGTTCGAGGCTCGCCGCCAGCGCCTCCTCGACTCGATCAAGGGCGACTGGGGGCCGTTCTACGGCGAGTTGGCGCCTGTGGCGGGCGGACAGAAGTTCCTCGACGACCTTCGCACACATCTCCTCGCGAACCCGCTCCTCGACGGCGACAGGCTCCTCGCGATCCGCCGCCGGCAGTCCAACCTCGGCCTCCACAACAACTGGAAGCAGCCGCGCGACATCTTCGGCGGCTGCACGAACGAGCTGGGCGTACTCTCCAACCTACGAGGCAAGCCGTCGTTCTCCGTCTTGGACGCCACTGCGGCCAACGGCTACATCGGTGAGGTCTGCCTTCGGTGGGACGCGAAGAAGGCGATGTACACGCGCCGCACGGACCGCGTCGACCACCCGCCGAAGATTGATTGCGACCGCGTGGTGGAACTGGACATCGGCACGCCCGGCGCGCGTCCGACGGAGATACCGCTCATCCCCGACGCCGACGTGAACTGCTACGCGGGCTGCTATCTGCCCGACGGCGCGATTCTTTTCCTCTCAGACGCCTCGATGGTGGGCGTGCCGTGCGTGGTGGGGTCGAGCTGGGTGGCCAGCATCTACCGCCGCGAGCCGGACGGCGCGATCCGCCGCCTCACGTTCGACCAGGACAACAACTGGTGCGTGAACCTCATGCCTGATGGCCGCGTCATGTTCCTCCACTGGGAGTATGCGGACATCACGCACTACGTCGCGCGGATACTCTTCACCATGAACCCGGACGGCACCGTGCAGCGCGCCTATTACGGCAGCGACTCCTACTGGCCGAACGCGCTATTCAACGCGCGTCCGTGCCCCGACGCGCCAGACATGTTCACCGCAATCGTCACCGGCCACCACGGCCAGCCGCGCTACGGAGAGCTCGTCCTCTTCGACACGCTCAAGGGCCGCAAGGAGGCGAAGGGCGTGGTGCAGCGTTTCACTGAGCGCGGCAAGCCCGTCAAGCCCATCGTGCGCGATCGCGTGGCCGACTACTCGTGGCCGAAGTTCTGCCATCCTTATCCGCTCTCAAAGGACTACGTGATCGTGGCGGCGCGTCCGACGGAGAAGGACGGCTGGGGACTTTACCTCGTCGATGCCTTCGACAACCTCACTCCGATCATCGAGGAGACGGACTTCACCTACTTTGAGCCAATTCCGCTACAGCCCACGAAGAAGCCGCCGGCCATCGCGTCGAAGGTCGCCCCGTCAAGCACTACCGCCCGAGTGAAGGTCACCGACATCTACGACGGACTCGGACTCCGCGGCGTGCCGCGCGGCACCGTCAAGGAGATTCGCCTCCTCACTTACTCATTCGCCTACCGCTGGATGGGCGGCGAAACGGACCACCACGGCCTTGACGGTCCGTGGGACATAAAGCGCATCATAGGCACCGTGCCTGTGGAGGCCGACGGCAGCGCCTACTTCACGGTTCCCGCCAATCTGCCCATCGCGTTCCAGCCGCTCGATGCCGACGGGCGCGCCGTGCAGCTCATGCGTTCCTGGACGAACGTCATGCCGGGCGAGCTGGCCTCGTGCAGTGGTTGCCACGAGGAGAACGAGGCGAGCGCCGGGCCGAACCGCCGCCTGATAGCCATGGAGCGCGAGCCTTCGGAGATCAAGCCTTGGCACGGCCCCGAACGCGGCTTCGACTTCCGCCGCGAGGTGCAGCCGGTCCTCGACCGCTACTGCGTCTCCTGCCACGACGGGAAGGGGAACTCCACCAATATCCTCGACGTGATCGAGCCGGGGCTCGTCCGCAAACCCGATCTCCGCGACCGTCCGGACGTCTGCATCAAGACGAAGCTGACCTACTACCTCAACGACGGGCTGTTCCCGCCCGCGTACATGGCGCTCTGTTCCTACGTGCGCAACGCCACGCAGGAGGGCGACAACGACGTACTCGTGCCGGGCGAGACTGCGGCGGACACGACCGCGCTCGTGCAGATGCTGGAGGCTGGCCACCACGGCGTGCGGCTTGACGCCGAGTCGTGGGACCGCATCAACACGTGGATCGACCTGAATCGTATGGGCCACGGCACCTGGAGCGAGACAGTGGGCACCAATCGCGTGGCACACTTCGCCGCCCGCCGCGCCGACCTCCAGAAGCGGTACGCAAACGTCGTCGAGGATCACGAGAAGACGTACGGCCGCGCCGTCATTAAGGCTACTGCGCTTCCGCGCGACACGTCGGCAGCAAGCGGCGCGGGGCGCGCCGCAAACGTTTCCTGCGAAATTGCCCCCAACGTTTCCGGCGCGCCCTCGCGCCGGAATCTCGACCTTGGCGGCGGCGTGAAGATCGCGCTTGCCCGCATTCCTGCGGGCGTCATGACGGACTCCGCCGGCGGCAAGACGGTCATAGGAAAGTCGTTCTGGATGTCCGTGGACGAGATCACGAACGAGCAGTACCGTCGTCTCGTGCCGACGCACGACAGCAAGCTTGAGCGCGGCGAGTTCATGCAGTTCACCGAGCAGGAGCGTGGCTATCCGCTCAACATGCCTGACCAGCCGGTCGTGCGCGTCTCTTGCGACGAGGCAGCCGCTTTCTGCGTCGAGCTTTCGCGCCGCACCGGAGCGAAGGTGCGTCTCCCCACCGGCGGTGAATGGGAGTGGGCCGCGCGCGCGGGCGCCGCCACGCCGCTATGGTACGGCGATGTGGATGCCGACTTCTCGAAAGTCGCAAATCTGGCCGACGTCACGTTCCGCCGCCAGGACCGCTTCCGCGCGAACGTGCCCGGCATGGCGGTGCCGGCGTGGCGTCCTGCGGACATCCGCTATGACGACCATTACCGTGTCTCCGCGCCCGTCTCCGCCTTTGGCCCCAACGCGTGGGGGCTCAGGAACGTGCACGGCAACGTGTGGGAATGGACGGCGGACCGCGTTGCGCCTTCGGAGTTCGGTCCGCAGGTAGACAAGTCGCAGCGCGCTGTGGCGCGCGGCGGATCGTGCTGGACGCGGCCGAAGGACTCGACGTTCGCGTCACGCGTCCTTTACCGTCCGTGGCGCAAGGTCCACGACGTCGGCTTCAGGATACTGGTGGAAGGGGACTGATCAGGCCAGCTTCAGGAGGAAGTGGTTCTTCTTGCCGCTGCGAAGGACGGCGACGCGGCCGTCAACGAGGTCGGTCTCGGCGAAGATCCTGTCGGGACCGGCCTTCGCTCCGTTAATGGAGAGTCCTCCCTGCTGGGCCATGCGGCGCGCCTCGCCGTTCGACTTGAACATCCCTGCGGCGGCGGCCACTGCAAAGACGGGCTTGCCAACGATGTCCGCCTTGGGAAGGGCGGCGCTCTTGACGTCCTTGAAGATCGTCTCCAGCTCGTCCGCGCTCTTGCCGGACACGTCACCGCCGAAGAGGGTCTGCGTCGCGCCGAGCGCGGTCTGGAGTCCGGCTTCGCCGTGGACGAGGCGCGTCAGCTCCTCCGCGAGAGCCTTCTGCGGGATGCGGGCCTCGGGATGGGCCTTCATCTGGGCCTCGAGGTCGGCGATCTCGGAGAGGGGACGGAGGGAGAACACCTTCAGGTAGCGGATGACGTCTGAGTCGTCGGAGCGGAGGAAGAACTGGTACCAGTCGTAGATCGAGGTCTTGTCCGCGCTCATGAACATCGCGTTGCCCTCGCTCTTGCCGAACTTCTTTCCGCTTCCGTCGAGGAGCAGCGGGAAGGTGAGGCCGTAGGCGGTCTTGCCGCGCATGCGGTGGACGAGGTCGGTGCCGGCGGTGATGTTGCCCCACTGGTCGGCGCCGCCTACCTCCATCGTGCAGCCGTAGGTGTCGAAGAGGTGGAGGAAGTCGTTGCCCTGCAGGATCTGGTAGCTGAACTCGGTGAAGGTGAGTGCGCCTTCGCTGGCTTCGAGGCGCTTCTTGACGCTCTCCTTCGCGAGCATCTGCGGAACGCGGAAGTTGATCGCCACGTCGCGCAGGAAGGCGATGGCGGAGAGTCCGGAGTACCAGTCGTAGTTGTCCACCATGCGTGCGGCGTTGGGTCCGTCGAAGTCAAGGACGCGCGAGAGGTTCTCGCGGATGCCGGCCTTGTTGGCGGCGACCTGCTCGAGCGTGAGCATGTTGCGCTCGGCGCTCTTGCCGGAAGGGTCGCCGATTAGGCCGGTGGCGCCGCCCACAAGGGCGATGACGTGGTGGCCGGCGAGCTGGAGGCGGCGGAGCATCATGATGGAGACCAGGTTGCCGGCCTGCAGGCTGGAGGCGGAGGGGTCGAAGCCGCAGTATATGGTCTGCGGCGTTTCCAGCATCTTCTCGATCTCGGGATCGGTGGTGGCCTCCACGAGGCCGCGCGCCACGAATTCTTCGAACAGTGTCATAGGTTTCTTCTTGTTGAGGTGTTGAGGTGTTGAGATGTTGAGAGGTTGAGGTGTTGAGGTGTTGAGATGTTGAGAGGTTTCTTACTAGGCACTAAGCACTAGGCACCATTTAACCGCTTGACCTTTTCAATCAGCGAATCTGGTTTCTGTACGCCGGCGAGCGTCTCGACGGGCTCGCCGTCCTTGAAGATGACGATCGTGGGGACGGATAGCACCTCGAAGCGGACGGCGAGGTCTGGCTGCTCCTCGATGTTGACCTTGCCGACAGTCACGTCGTCGCCAAGCTCTGGGGCCACATTCGATTCCAGGACTGCGCCCATCAGCTTGCAAGGGCCGCACCAGGTGGCCCAGAAGTCGATGAGCGACACGCCCGACGCGACAGCCGCGTCGAACGTCTCTTCTGTCAATTCAGTGATCTTTGCCAATGCCTGTACCTCTCTGTCGTTACGCCCAGTTGGGCAGGTAGGCGATTAGTGTAAGGCTTGCGGGCCGAGTTGTCAACGCCGAACGCGCGAAAACCTCACGTGCCAACCTTGGCGGATTCAGAGTTATATGCTATAATCCTCAGACCTTGGGGTTCGTGTCGAATGGACTCCTAGACCTAGAATCTGAAAGGAAAAGCAGTTGAAGATATTGGGCACAGGAAGCTATCTGCCGCCTAAGGTCGTCACAAACGACGACCTTGCGCGGTCACTTGACACTTCGGACGAGTGGATACACTCGCACACGGGGATCCATTCGCGCCACATAGCCGAGGCGGACGACTGCACGTCGACTATGGCCGTCAAGGCGGCGCGTAAGGCAATGGAGTCCGCGAACGTGACGCCTGAAGAGATCGGGCTCATAATCGTCGCCACCTCGACCCCGGACTACAACACGTTCCCCGCTACCGCCTGCCTCGTGCAGAACGAGCTGGGGTGCAAGGGCGCGGGCGCGTGCGACCTGCAGGCGGCGTGCGCCGGCTTCATCTATGCGCTCGACCAAGGGCGCTGCTGGGTGGCTGCCCATCCAGACCGCAAGGTGCTGGTGATCGGCGCCGAGACGCTTTCGCGCATCGTCGACTGGACGGATCGCGCCTCATGCATCCTCTTCGGCGACGGCGCGGGTGCCGTGGTGGTGGGGGCTGACGGCGACACGAAGCCGCACGCCACCGTGAAGTTAGGCGCGGACGGTTCGGGAAGCGAGTTCATTCTGCGTGGCGGCGGCGCGCGCGTCATTCCTGCGCCTGGACAGGTGCCGGTGCCATACCTCGTTCTGCAGGGGCGGCCCGTGTTCAACTTCGCCGTCAAGACGATGGACGCGGTCGTGCGCAGCCTCTGCGACTCGCTCGGTCTCGTGCCGTCCGAACTCGACCGCATCTTCGCGCACCAGGCCAACGGGCGAATCCTCGAGGCTGTCGGTCGCCGCATGGGACTGCCGATGGACAAGTTCTTCATGAACATCGAGACGACCGGCAACACCTCCGCCGCGTCGATCCCTATCGCGCTCGACGAGGCCCTGCGGCGCGGGGAGCTGAAGGATGGCGACCGCATCTGCCTTGTCGGGTTCGGCGCGGGCCTCACTTACGGCGGACTCCTGACGGAGTGGCCTAGGGTGTAGTTGGTAGTTGGTAGATGGTAGTTGGTAGATGATAGTTGGGTAGTTGGTGGATGGTACGTTGAGTAGTTTTGTGGATTTCAATTCTAGAAATTTCAAAGTGAAAGGTTGTTAAGAATGAGCAGCAAGAAGAAAGTTGTCGTGACGGGTCTCGGAATGGTGACGCCGTGCGGAAACGGAAAGGACGCAACGTGGGCGGCCATCAAGGCCGGCAAGAGCGGAATCGGGCGCATCACGAAGTTCGATTCGTCGCGCTGCACCTGCCAGGTGGCAGGAGAGGTGAAGGACTTCGATGCCTATGCGGCCGACATCCTCGACCGCAAGTCCGCGCGCCACATGGCGCTCTTCTCGAAGTATGCCGTAGCCTCCGCGCTCGAGGCGTGGAAGGACGCTGGCTACACTGCCGAGAACGCGCCGGACATGGATCGCGTCGGAACGATCTTCGGCAACGGCATCGGCGGCATGGACATCAACTATAACGGTTTCAAGACTCTCTTCGATCGTGGTCCAGATCGCCTGCTTCCCACCATGATACCGTCCCTCATCCCCAACGAGTGCGCCGGCAACGTGGCGATAGCGCTTGGCGCGAAGGGCCCCTCGCAGGTGGTGGTGACAGCTTGCGCGTCGTCCACGGACGCCCTCGGATACGCGCTTGACCTGATCCGCGCTGGGCGCGCCGACGTGATCGTGGCCGGCGGCACGGAAGCGACGATCGACGAGTATTGCACGGGCGGCTTCATGAAGATGCGAGCTCTCTGCACCGTCTTCAACGACAATCCCACGAAGGCGTCGCGCCCGTTCAACGCGGATCGCGCCGGATTCGTGATGGCCGAGGGGGCTGCCGTGCTCATTCTCGAGACCGAGGAGCACGCGAAGGCGCGCGGCGCGCACATCTACTGCGAGCTGGCCGGCTATGGCGCCTCTTGCGACGCCTACCACATCACGGCCCCAGATCCATCCGGTGCCGGCGCGGTGAAGGCCATCAAGATCGCACTTGCGGACGCTGACGTGACGGATCTCACGACGGTGGACTACATCAACGCGCACGGCACCTCGACGCAGCTCAACGACGTTATGGAGACGAAGGCCTTCAAAGAGGTGTTCGGCGACCACGCCAAGTCCATCAAGATTTCCTCCACGAAGTCGATGACCGGCCACCTGCTGGGAGGCACCGGCGCGCTGGAGGCGGCGTTCTGCGCCCTCGCTATCGACGACTCCTTCGTTCCGCCCACGATCAACTACGAGAATCCCGATCCGGAGTGCGACCTCGACTACACGCCGAACGTCGGCGTGGCGAAGGACATCCGCGTCGCGCTGTCCTCGTCGCTCGGCTTCGGCGGCCACAACGGCATTCTGGTGTTCAAGAAGTATTGAGGTGCTGCCATGGAATTTCCGACGTTCAAGAATGAATACCACATAAAGGGCATTGACCTCCTGCCTCACCGTTCGCCGTTCCTGTTCGTGGACGAACTTATTGCAGCTGACGAGACGGGTTCAATTGGCACCTATACCTATACGCGCGAGAAAAACGACTTTTTCGCGGGACATTTCCCAAACCATCCTGTAGTGCCAGGCGTTGTTCTCATTGAATCGATGGCGCAGGTGGCAGGAGCCGCACTTGTTGCCACTGGACTGGTTTCGCCTGGGCCTAACGGCGAACCGCCGCTTTTCTTCCTTGCGACCGTGGACAGCGTGAAGTTCCGCCGGCCGGTTGTGCCTGGCGAGACGCTTACGACCGTTGCCGAGAACACGGTAATGAAGAAGAGCCTCGGCAAGTTTACCTTGCGCGGTTACGTTGACGGTGTGCTGGCCGCGGAGGCTGTCGTCAAGTGCATCGTAGGTTCGAAAAAATAGCATTGCGAAAAAGCGGCGAATGTCAGTGATGGCGCCATGGAGGGAACGGGCGGCTGATCCATCGGCCACGCAAGCGCTTGAGAAGAAGGGACTGCCCCGTATTCTGGCGCGCATCCTCGCTTCGCGCGGCTTGTCGCCCGACGACCTTGAATCATTCCTTGATCCAGCGCTCTCGCGTCTCGCGGAAGCGACCAGCCTGCCCGGCGTGTCCGACGCCGTAAACACCATCATCGAGTTTGTCGCTTCCCGCAGGAAGATCGTAGTGTTCGGCGATTACGACGCGGACGGCGTATGCGCCACTGCGATACTCGTGCGCACGATCAGGATTTTGGGCGGCGTGGCGGACGCTTTCATTCCGGAGCGCTTCACGGAGGGGTACGGCATGACCGACGCCTCCCTGTCCCGCCTGTTCTCGGAACACCCGGACATGGCGCTCGTGGTGACGGTCGACAACGGCATCACAGCGCCGCGAGAGGTGGAGGCGCTGAGGGCGCGCGGAATCGCCGTGGTAGTTACTGACCATCATCTGCCTGGCCCCGAGTTGCCAGTGCCAGACGCTCTCGTCAATCCACGAGTTGCATCCTCGCCTGGCTGCGAGAACCTCTGCGGCGCGGGCGTCGCCTTCTTTCTCGCCGCCGCGCTCGCGAAGGAGGCCAAGAATCGCGGAATCCACGACGGCGGCAAGTTCTCCGGTCCGCTGCTAGTGCTGGCGGGACTCGCCACCGTGGCCGACCTGATGTCGCTCACTGGGCAGAACCGCATCATCGTCACGCAGGCTCTCGCCGTATTCCGCTCGTGCGCCCCCGTTGGGCTGCGGGAGCTCTTCGACCACGCTGCCCGCCGCGTTGCGCCGCTCGCGTCGAGGGACTTCGGTTTTCTCCTTGCTCCGCGCATCAACGCCGCCGGACGCATGGACACGGCGCGCAAGGCCTATGAGCTGCTGATGACGGACGATCGGGAGGCGGCCAGGAATCTGGCTGTAGAGGTGGAAGGCCTCAATGCTAGCCGCAAGACCGAAGAGCAGCGCATGAAGGACTCCGTAGACGAACAGGTGAAGTCGTACGACGGCCTGTCCGCCGTGGTGGCTAGAGGCAAGGACTGGCATTCTGGCGTGGCAGGAATCGTTGCCGCGCGCGTCATGGAACGCGCGCATCTGCCGGTCGCGGTCGTCGTGGGCGACCACGGGTCTGCACGCGCGCCGGACGGCTACAACGTCCATGATGCGCTCACGGCATCCTCGGACGCGCTGGTGCGCTTCGGCGGGCACGCCGCTGCGGGCGGCTTCACGATCCAGCCAGGACGCTACGACGACTTCAAGCGGCTGTTCTCCGAGGCCTGTGCCGCACAGCGCGCGGCCGCGCCGGATGCGACGGCGATCGAGTTCGACGGATGGCTGGAGCCTACGGACCTGACGCTCGGCCTGTGCGACGAACTGTCGCGGTTCGAGCCGTTCGGAGAAGGGAATCCCGAACCCGTCTTCGGCATCCAGAACGTGGCTTTCTCGGACATCCGCCCGATGGGTGCCGACGGCCGGCACGTGTCTTTCTCGTTCGTCGACAAGTCGATTCCGCGCGCCGTATGGTGGAACCACGGGGCGGACGCGGACGAATTGCGCAGGCATGCTTCAGCGCGCTTCGACCTGCTCTTCACGCTTCAGAAGTCGGACTACGGCATTGATGGTCCCGTGCCGGAGCTGCGGCTCGTCGCCGTCAGGCCGCACTGATCGCGTTTTTTTGGTAGAATATCGCCATGAAAATTCTCGGCATCATTCCGTCCCGGTACGGCTCCAGCCGTTTCCCGGGGAAACCGTTGGCACTGCTGTGCGGCAAGCCGCTCGTGACGTGGGTCGTAGAGGCGGCGAAGAGGGCGAAGTCGCTTGACGGCGTCATAGTCGCGACGGACGACGAGCGCATCAAGGCGGCCGTCGAGGCGCATGGCGGCACTGCCGCGATGACGCCATCCGAACTGCCGTCCGGCACCGACCGCATCGCCTGCGCGGCAGGCGACTTCGCTGACGACGACATTCTCGTCAACATCCAGGGCGACGAGCCGCTTATCGCGCCAGAGCTGATCGACGCCCTTGCAGGGCGGCTGCGCGACGACCAGAAGTGGGACATGGCTACGGCTGTTACGCCGATTCGCCGCCGTGAGGATCTCGACGCCAAGACCGTCGTCAAGGTCGTGCTCGACCGCGATGACGGCGCCCTCTACTTCTCGCGTCTGCCGATACCGTGCAACCGCGATCACGAGCCCGACCTCGCGTCTGGCCTCTACGTGCGCCACCTCGGAATATACGCCTATCGCGGCGCTTTCCTCAGGCGGTACATCGCAGAGAAGCCTTGCGCCCTGGAGCAGACGGAGAAGCTCGAGCAGCTGCGTGCGCTCTGGATGGGCGCGAAGATCGCCGTCATCCGCACGGAGGACGAGGGAGTGGGAGTGGACACGCCCGAGGACGCGGTGCGAGTGGAAGCGCTGCTGGCGCAGCGGGTGAAAGGTGAAGGGTGAAAGATGAAAAAGGTTAGAAAAATTGACGTTGATAGGGGCGTGGCGTTTGGCGACGGGTCGCTGACGTTCATCGCGGGACCGTGCGTGATCGAAAGCCGCAAGATGGCGTTCGACCTCGCGGCGAGGCTGGTGGAGGTGGCGAACGAGCTTTCCGTCAACTTCGTCTTCAAGGCGAGCTTCGACAAGGCGAACCGCACGAGCGTGGACGCGTTCCGCGGGCCTGGCCTCGAGGAGGGACTGGACATCCTGGCGGACATCCGCACGACGTTCGAGGTGCCGGTGCTCACCGACGTGCACGAGCCGTGGCAGTGCGCTCGCGCGGCGGCGGCGTGCGACGTGCTGCAGATTCCGGCGTTCCTGGCGCGGCAGACCGACCTGCTGCTTGCCGCCGGCGAGACGGAAGCGGTGATCAACGTCAAGAAGGGGCAGTTCATGGCCCCCGAGGACATGGCGAACGTCGTGAAGAAGATCGC
>CACXPT010000054.1 GCA_902769585.1 uncultured bacterium | reverse complement strand
CTCCTCGACGATCGGCGGCAGGTTCTGGTACTCGCGCTTGAGCGCGATGCCGATCTTGTTCTGGTGCTTCGTGTCCACGGGGATGCCGTCCTTGATGCCATCCCACCAGTGGATCGTCACGGGATCGAGGCCCTTGCGCGCAGGGAACTTGAAGTCGATCGTCTGGCGGAGCGGCCACGACCCCGGCGCGCCCTCGCGCTGGTCGAAGAGCTCCGCGCTCAGCGGATCGACCTCGTTCAGGCGCAGGGCGAAGAACGATGCGTCCATTATGTGGTTGCCCATGTTGCCGATGTTGCCGTTGCCGAAGCCCTTCCAGTCGTACCACTGGTGCGGCCCGTAGCACGTCTTGTACGGACGCATCTCGGCCGGACCGACCCAGAGGTCCCAGTCCAGCCCCTTAGGCACTGGCGCATCCGGCGGCACGACGGCCTGCGAGTTGATCCGGTCGTCGAAGCACCATACGTCGTGTATCTGCCCGATCGCGCCGCTCTGGATGTACTCCACGGCTGTCGCCATGATCGGCGAGGAGTGTCCGTGGTGGCCGCATTGCGACACTACGCCGTACTTCTTCGCGAACGCGAGCATTAGGTCGGCCTCTTCGATAGAGTAGGCGATGGGCTTCTCCACGTACACGTGGATGCCGCGCTGCATTGCCAGGAGAGCAGGCAACGCGTGCTGCTGCTGGTTCGTGGCGATGATCACCGCGTCGATGCCGTCGCCCATCTTCTCGAACAGCTCGTGGTACGACGGGAACGCGGGAATCTTCTCGTATCCGCAGCCGGGGTAGCGCTTGCAGATGCGCGCACGCGCATCGTCGAGCGCGGATTTGTCGGGATCGACGAGCGCCACGATCTCCTCGCCCTCGCACTTGGTGGAGAGGACGTGCCGCATCCGCAGTCCGCACCCGATGAGCGCCACGCGGATCTTCCGCCCGGCGGCAATCGTGCGCGGACCCGTGGCACAACCGATGTTGAACAACGGCAATGCCGCCCCTGCGGCCGCCAGCCCGATGAAATCTCTTCTTTTCATGTCATCAGTTCCTTATTCCTTGGAAACGTTGCGATAATCATACCACAATCCGCCATGCGTGCCAATTCCCGCGTCTACGCGCGAGGCAGGACAAGCCGGTGTGGACGGCGGCGGCACTTGCCGGCGGCGACCTCTTCCGCCCAGGCATCGAGGCACTCGCAGATGCGCGAGAGCGTCCGCTCCCTGTGCTCTCCCTTTAGCGCGCATTCCCACACCACGATCAGGTTCCAGCCGTCCTTCTGCCAGGCCGCCTCGTTGCGCTTGTCGCGCTTTACGTTCCGCGACCACTTCTGCATCCAGAACGACACGTTGCTCTTCGGCATGGAGGAGGCCGCACAGCCGTGCCGGTGCCAGAAGCAGCCACGCACGTCGATGAGAGTCCTCGCGCGCGAAATCACTATGTCCGGCCGCCCCACGAACCGCCTGTCGCACACGCGGTAGCGCCAGCCGGCCGAGAATATGCGCTGGCGTACGTAGACCTCGGGCTTCGTGTCCCGGCCGCGAATCCGGCTCATCAGCCGGCTCCGCTGCTCGACCGTCATGCGGTCCATCACTTCACCTGGATGATCTTCGAGACGAAGGCGTCGATCTCAGGCAGCGTTAGCGACTCCGCCTTCCCCGCATCGATCGCCTGCGCGAACGTCGGGTCGATCGGCAAGCGCAGCACCTCTGGCATGCCGAAACGCTCCGCCATCTCGTCTGCCCTGCTCTCGCCGAATACGTCGTGCCGCTTGCCGCAGTCCGGGCACGCGAAGTAGCTCATGTTCTCCACGAGGCCCAACACCTTCTTCTCCATCATCTGCGCCATCTTCACAGACTTGCCCACGATCAGCTCCACGAGCTTCTGCGGCGAGGTGACGATCACCACGCCGTCCACCGGCAGGCTCTGGTATACCGTGAGCGGCACGTCGCCGGTGCCCGGCGGCATGTCGACGAACATCACGTCAAGGTCGCCCCAGTGCACGTCGGTCCAGAACTGCTTCACCGCCCCGGCGATGACCGGGCCTCGCCATACGACGGGATCAGTCGGATCCTGCACGAGCATGTTGAGCGACATCACGCGTATGCCGCCGTCCGTGACCGTCGGCTCGATGCCGTCGTCGCCCTGGACAGTTCCGCCCTCGATGCCGAAGGACTTTGGGATCGACGGACCCGTGATGTCTGCGTCTAGGATGCCCACGTTCAATCCCTTGCGCGCGGCCGCCACAGCGAGCAAAGTGGTGACGAGGCTCTTCCCGACGCCGCCCTTGCCGCTCGCGATGGCGATTACCTTCTTTACGCGCGAAGCGGCGTTCAGCTTCGCCGAGAAGTCGAACTTCGCCTTGCGGTCGGCGCAATCCGACCCGCAACTCGAACAATCATGCGTGCAACCTTCTGATGCCATATCTGTCTCCTTCGTGGGCGCATATTTTAGCACATCAGCGCGCAGCCGCACAACTCGCCCAACTCGCCCGGGCCCCGCGACCGCCGCAACCTTCCGCAAAACCAACGCACCCGCTGGTCCTTTCTTCGCGGATGCGTTCGGCTTCGTCGCCATGCATGACGGCATACTCAAGAGATGCGCCGCAGAAGCTACGCTTCAAAGGGGAGATTCGCCAACGGCGAACCCGAAGGGCGCGCAAGCCGCTCGGCCACCCGTATAGTAGATGCAAGGGGCCTTGTAGTCCCAGCCCCAGCAGCGCTGGAGCATCTTGTTCTTGAGCTCGGCTGACGCAGCACCAACGGAACCACCAATCATCGCCGCCCCCCCCTATCCTTTTTCGTTCCTATGCCCAACCTATGCCCATCTATGCCCATTCTATGACTTTTATGCCCCTCATTGCACTTAGTTGCACCTGGCTGCACCTCATTGCACTCAATCGTGCCTAATCGTGCCTTACACACTTCGATGATTGGCACGTTCATGAAACCTACTTGCATGGCAGCGCACTTTCTGCAAGTTTATAAACTGTCGCCGGCCCTTTGCCCTCCCTCATAATTTCGTTCTTTTCCAACATCTTTTGCAAAATACCATTGGCTTGTTTCTCTGTCAACAAGCACAATTCGCAAACTTGTGAGCGCCTGATACTGCCGTTTTCAATCAGGAACTTAATCAATCGTGCCTTAATCGTGCCTAAATCGTGCCTGACACGACCACCTCCGATTTTTGCACGGATTGCCTTGTCCAAGACATACTCATCGGCATGTTCGTCAACTCTACCGATTAGTCCATCCGCAATCCACTCGCCAATTTCGCCGCGAATCGTCTCCGGCTTGCGTTGCGTAAGCGCGACAATATCATTGAATGAGAGTTTTCCCCGCTCCTTCAGCTCTGCCACGGTAAGCAAGGCATCCACTTTCATTTCCTTGCCGGTTTTCTTCTCGTATTCGTTGACCATGTCAAGAAAGGCGAAATCTGCCTTCTCCTTTGGCATCATAACAGTGACGCCAAAGGCATCTGACCTCTCATATCCCGGCTTGTGCCTTCCATATCGCAAAACGCCTTCGAAAATCCGATCAACGCCTCGTCCTGTGCGCTCGGCAAGTCCTATGCGCTTGGCAATGTCCGCCAGCAGCGAATTGCGCGATTTAGGCGCGACAGAGAGAATGTTGCCAATGCCGACACCATCGACGAAACAGCCGGGATTGTATATGGAAAGCCCATAGTCATCCATCTGAACGATCACCGCGCCCAACACCGAATAATCGCGATGCACCAAGGCATTCGCCAAAGCTTCCCTGAACGCCGTCAAATCGTAATTTGGCGCAGCCATCCGATACCCGCCACGCATCACCTCCTCTTCCTCGATGCGGGCGCTGAACCGCTCGACAATGCCGTCAAAAGCTTCGACAAGCGGCTTGCGCATGTAGTCGTTCACAACAACATTAAGACCTTTCAGGACTTGAAAAGCGACTTCGTATGTCGGCGCGAACTTACGAATCGTATCGGCGTCGGTGAGGCAGAGAAGCCCCGCCAGCGACAGACACTCCCTGCCGCCGTAGTCCTGCACCAATCCAAGAGAACGGTCGAAAGTGGCATCATCAAGTTCCAGCAACGCCTTGTCGCTGTTGTGGTTGCGCCGTATCGACGAACGCATACGCTCTCGCTGAAGTGCGTCAATCGCGGAAAGAGGCACCTCCGGCATCGCCTGCGCGGAAGGATCAATCAAACGGAAGCGGGCCATTCGCGACTGGAGTTCAAAAGGATTCATGGGCACAGTCTCGGGCTCGCCATTCGGCTTCAGACGGCGACGAAGATACAGACCATCCGAAGTCGCCGTCATGCTAGGCACTTCCGGCACTTCGATTACAAATACATGCTTGCCTTCGACAACAATCTCTTCAACCTTCACCGGAAGCGGCGGGATAGTTCTATTGGCAATCATTGCCGCAGGGGTTCCACAGCCGATGTGCTGACGGTGCAACCCTGTTATCTCCCCTGTTTTGTCCTCGACGCCTTGCAACAGCAAACCTCCATCGGTATTGGCCATCGCCGCTACCGCCTCGACAAGCGCACGATCAGGGAGTTTGTCCTTGTCGCTCTTGAACTCAACACTAAGGCTCTCGCCTCGCGCAATGATCTTTTTAAGTTCTACTGAAGTCATTTCTTCTCCTCTCTCTCACGGAGGCATTATACCATATCCGCCCTTCTGCCTCATTTCCCCTTCTTGCGGGAAGTCTTTGTTGGCGTTCGCCATCTCATGTCAGACACGTCAAGGAATCCCAAGTCAAACATCGACTCCATAAGTTGCAGCAACGTAATGACTTCTCCATCCGCTTGATTGGCTGCATCAAAGAATGCCGTCCTTGGCGTTCGCGTAGCCGCAAATCCATTCGAGGTACTTGTCGTGCCACGATTCCTTGTATTCAACGTTCAGGTTCTCGTCTCTTTTCATCACCGCTCCTTAAAATCTGAATAACATTATACCATAACCACCTTCTGCCTCATTTCCTCTTCTTGCAGAAAGTCCTTGTTGGCGTTCTCCATCTCATGTCGCTTTCATGCTGACGCGCGCATCTGACTAATTGTGAGCTTAGCTTGAATGGCTTGTTCACGCGCCCGCCTAGATGCCAAATCGAGACCTGACGGCTTGGAGCCAAGGAATACGGCAATACGTCCAGCATTAGCTCCACTGGGGTGAGGAACTACAACGACAGGAACCGAAATGACTCCTTCAGACACTAGATGCGAAAGAACCCTACCAACACCATCGCCCATAGCGACAAACAACATTGCTTCCGAGTACGATGAACAATCTTTGATAAATCCGTTATAGAGGGCATTTGTGAGCTTACGTGACCTGAGAATGTCGGACGCCCTGTTGAACATCTTGCCCTTATAATATGTTGCATCCTTCAACAACGACGTCATCTCTACCTTGTCAAAGTCCTCATTCCACAGAGATCTGCATGATGATATGCCAAGAAGCATGTTCACGCCTATGTGGTCGAGCATCCTGGAAAGATTATTGCGCATCCCACCAGCAAAAGCGTTTTCTCGTTTAATTTCCCGAAGCGTCTTGCCGCAACGGCTTCCGAGTAATTGCGTATTGCCCGGTGTAATCCCAACAAGCACTACCAGCGCTGCTGGATTCACATAGTCAAAGCCCGTAGCCTTGAACTCTATCGCATCGTCATTGATCATCTACGTTTTGAACTCTTTAGCCAACACATACTGCTTTTCACGCCGTGCTCGCGCTCACGAACACTATCAAGCATTACTCAAGCTCTTTACTTATATTGGTTAACAAAACTTCTCATCATGCCCACACCCCTGTTGCCGGTCTTGTCCTCCGGCAACCCGCGCTTGTACGAGAAGGATGTGATGGTGACTTTCATTTGCTCCCATGCTGCCTGTTGCTCGACATTATACCAAATTCTCACGCACCAAGCGCGCGAACCTTGCGGCTCACGCGAACCACGCGATAGCCGTCGCCATGCCCGCAGCGCGTATAGACGGCAAGCACGTACACGCCAGGTGCGACCGCTTCGTCGAAGACGACTTCCGTGAGGTCGGTCGCGTAGCCGACGATCCTTCCCTTCGTCACGCGCTCGTAGCCGTTGCGCGTCCGCTTCTCAAGCCACACGCCCTCGTCTTCCTTGGCGGCATCCACGGGGATCTCGTATCCCGAAATGTTGCCATTGTGGGAGTGTTGCCAGTCTCAATGTTGCCAATTGCCATTGCGACAGGAACTACCGTTCCAATTGACGGATTCTGGCATGGATACCGATGACAGGAATGCCATGCGCCTCTCCGATGATGGCAACCACTTCTCCGCTACAGCAAGTCTTGCGTCATGAGCGCCGACGCCTTTTTCCACGTGTCGCGTTGAAGGCGACGGATGCATGTGGAGTAGTTAAGGCGTTTCAGGTCGTTCTCTGGCGTCGACTCCGACGGCAATGCGCCCTGCCGCCGGCGCACCGCCTCCATCCACAGCTGCCGCAGGAAATCCTGCAGTATCCGCTCTGGAGACAGTTCGGAAAGCCCGGAACGGTCGTTCGTCATCAGAATGGCGTTCAGCCATCCGCGCTCGGCGGGCGGCAGCTTGTCGAGCAGGTCCTCGAGGCTGCCGCCGTCCACGCATCCCTTCCGCCACGCTGACACGAACTGGCGCGTGAACGGATGCGACAGCACACCGTCCACGGCATACTTCTCCACAAGGTCGACGAGCGAAACGTCGTGCTCGTGGTCGAAGAGGAACTCGCAAAGCGCAAGCTCTCGCCGTGGCGGCGGGCTGTTCTCCGGCGCGGCGGCGTCAAGGTCGGGAGGGACGCGCTCCTGCGCGTCCGTACCCTCTTCGACGGACTTCTGCGTTACGGACGCGCTGGAGCGCGTCCCTCCCGTATGGAGAGCCGCCATCTTGGCGGCGTTCGCATGATGGATAGCCGCCGTCCCGGCGGCGCCCTTCCCCACCTTCCCCAAATCCTCCTGCAGCGCGCTGACGGGCACGTGCAGCAGCTGCGCCGCCTCCGCCATAAGCGTCTCGCGCATCACGGCCGAGGGGCACTTGGCCAGCGTCTCCAGGACGGCGCGGCTCACGCGCGACACCGCATCGATGGAGCCGGGGTTCGCCTCCTGCGCGCGCAGCACGCGAATCTGGAAGGACGTGATCGACTCCGCCGCGTCGAGGCACGCCTGGAAGGCCTCGGGGCCCTTTTTGCGCAGGAGCGAATCGGGATCCTCTCCCTGCGGCAGCGTGGCCACGCGCACCGGTATCTCCGCGGCAAGGAACTCGCCGCCGGTGCGGACCGCCGCCTTCTGCCCGGCGCCGTCGCCGTCGAACACGAGCACCGCGGAGTCGGCGCACCGCTTCAGCAGCTGCACGTGCTCCACCGTGAACGACGTCCCCTGCGACGCAACGGCGGTGTTGAATCCGCACGCGTGGCAGCGGATCACGTCGATCTGCCCCTCGCAGACGATCGCCTCGCGCCGCGCGGCCTTGGTGATGTTGGCTGCCGCCTGGTCGAGCGCAAAGAGGATGTTCGACTTCTTGAAGATTGGCGTCTCCGGCGAGTTGACGTACTTCGCCGCCTTCTTGTCGTTCGTGAGGATGCGCCCCGAGAACGCCACGGGACGCCCGGCGCGGTCGCGTATCGTGAACATGAGACGTCCGCCGAAGCGGTTGTACCAGCGCGAAAACCCTTCGCGCGGCGGCAGAAGCACGCCGGCGTCCGCCAGCTCCTCAAGCTTGAACTTGTACTTCTCCGCCCACCGCTGGAGCGGCACGTCGCCCTTGGGCGCGTATCCGATGCAGAACTTCTCGCCGATGTCGCCGGCGAGGTCGCGCGACTTCAGGTACTCGCGCGCCGCCTCCGCCTCCTTCGCCTGGAGCAGGCACCGCCGGAAGAACGCCGCCAGCTCCGCATGGAGCGAGTAGAGGCGCGCGCGCTTACCCGCCTCCGGATCGTCCTTCTCCTTGATCTCCACCCCGCACTGCTGGGCAAGCTTCTTCACGGCCTCCATGAAGCCGAGCCCCTCCTGCTTCTGGACGAACTTGAACACGTCGCCGCTCTCGCCGCAGCCGAAGCAGTGGTAGAAGCCCTTCTCGGGCTGTATGCTGAACGACGGAGTCTTCTCGTGGTGGAACGGGCAGCAGGCCATGTAGCCCGCCCCCGCACGCTTCACCTGCACGCCGTACGACGAGATCACGTCCACGAGATCAGTCCGCAGACGTATCTCCTCCAGCGTCGAATCTGGAACCCTGAACGCCAAGCGCCGCCTCCGCTACTGGAACTTCTCTCGGTTGATCCAGAGGCCGAGCGCCGGGTTGGGGATGAAGTATATCTCCTCGCCGTCCACCGTGTTGTAGCCGTAGCTGAGCTTCTCCGGGTCGTACCTGCCTATCATCTCGTCGTAGTCCGCCGCCTTGAAGCCGACTCCCTCCACCTCTTCCTTCGTGATGTTCTTCACGCAGTAGGTGATGGAGAAGCGCCCGTCGGATGAACCGTGGATCAGGTGCGCGGCCGCGCCCATGTTCGCACGCAGGTCGTCGGCGTCCGGCCGCTTGAACACCTCCAGCGTGTGGAGACGTCCCTTGTAGCCGTACTTGCGGATGAGCGCGTCCACCGCCTTGTCCTCGCCGAACGTGTGCACGCCCGGCGCGAGCACGATCAGCTCGCCGCCGTCGGCCATGGCCATGCGCGTGCGGTAGATGGACTTGTTGCCGAGCCACGTGCTCGTGAACTCCGACGGGTCGAGGTACACCACGCACTTCCTGATGCCGTGCTCCACGTAGTCGATGTTCTTCTGCTGCGCGAGCTTCACGGCCTCGGTGAGGCAGTTGCGCCCCTCGCCGATGAAGAGTCCGTGCGAATGGATCTTGCCGCCCGGCGCCGTGTTGACCGTCAGCACCCACAGGATCGGGCGCTGCGCGACGAAATGGTCGAACGCGTAGTCGAAGAGGCGTCTTACAGGGGTGTGGTCGCGCCCCATCGCCTTCTCCATCCCGCACACGGCCCCGATCATGTGCGACTTGTTGATCATGTCCGCGCCGCCGCACCCCACGAAGAGGTTCTTCGCGTGGTTGGCCATGCCGATCACCTCGTGCGGCACCACCTGACCGGGAGAGATTATTAGGTCGTACGTCTCGTCCATGATGCGCCGATTCACCTCCACGCTCACGGGATCGGTCCACAGACCCTCCGAGATCTCGGCCACCGCCTCGGCCGGCACCTCGCCGAGCTTCACCACGTCGGTGCGCCAGTTGTGGACGATCATCTTCTCGTACGGGATGTCGCCGAACATCGTCTTCCACTGCGTCTCGGAGACTGGCACGTGCGTGCCGAGCGCCGGCATGACGTCGACCTGCACGCCGCGCTCCGTCAGCATTTTCCAGTACACCTGGGTGATGAAGCCCGCGTTGGAGTGGAAGCGGGTGAAGTCCGGCGGGATGATCAGCACCTTGCGGAGCTCGCGCCCCGCCACGCTCTGCTCCAGCGCGGCGCGGATATCGTCGTCGCCCAGCCCTGCGTCCGTCTCTGCTATCTTGAAGATGTCCATATGCTTTTCCTTTCGTTGCTGCCATGGTTGGATTATACCAAAAATCAGGCGGCGGAGATTGCCGTCACGCCAGGCCTTCCACATCCGCGCGCATGCGCGCCAGCTCCTCGGACGAGAGAGCGATCGACGCCGCGCCCGCGTTCTCCAGGGCGTTCTTCACGCGGCGAGCGCCGCAGAGTACCGCCGTGACGCCTGACTGCGCGGCAGTCCAGGCCGCGACCAGCTGCGCCGTGGTGCAGGCGTGCGCCTCGCACATGTCGGCCCAGCCGTCGAGCATCGCGATGACGCGCGCGCGGTTCTCCGGCTTGTACCACGGGATCGTGCTGCGGAAATGCGAAGGGTCGAGCGGCGTGTCCATCCGAATCTTGCCGGTCAGCAGGCCCTGCTCGAACGGCTGGTAGCCGAGGAACGATATCCCGTTCGCGGCGCAGTGCGGAAGCACCGCCTTCTCGGCGTCGCGCACAAGCATGGAATACTTGTTCTGGCACGAGTCGAGCGCACCGGCGGCAGACCACTCCTCAAGGCCCGCTACAGTCTCGTTGCTCACGCCGATCGCGCGGATCTTGCCCTCCTCCTTCATCTTCATCAGCTCGCCCATCGTGTCGGCGACCGGCGTGAGGAGCGGCGGCTGGGCCGGCAGGTGGATCTGGTAGAGGTCGACATGGTCCGTGCGGAGGCGGCGGAGCGACTGCTCCAGCTCGCGGCGGATCGAGGCGGGCTCCACGCACGAGCGGACCGTCTTCCCGTCCTGCTCGTACCACACAGGCCCGCGGTCTCCGTCCCACGGCAGCCCGCACTTCGTGGCGAGCACGGCCTTGTCGCGCCGGTCCTCGATCGCGCGCCCCACAACCTCCTCGGAATGGCCGAAGTAGTAGGTCGGCGCCGTGTCGACGAGGTTCACGCCGTTGTCGAGCGCGGCGTGTATCGCGGCGATCGACTCGCCGTCGTCGGTGGCGCCCCACCACGGCCCGCCGCCGACCGCCCACGTGCCCAGCGCTATGGGCGACACCATGATTCCCGAATGTCCAAGTTCCCTAAATTTGCCGTTCATCGACTAATTTTTCCTTGCCTGTTTGAAAGTTTGAGAGTTTGAAAGTTTGAGAGTTTTTTCTAAAGTTACCATCATGTGCATTCCCGTGCGAAGCGCGGGCGGCGGGTTTTCACCCTTCACCTTTCACCCTTCCCCCTTCACCTTTCACCTCAAAAATATCCTCCCTTGTCGATGATCTCGCTGATGGTGTCGCCCTGGCGGACCCAGCTGAAGATGTCGATCTCGTTGCGCTCGATGCCCTCGGCGCGCAGCAGCACGTCGTATGCGATCTCGCGCGGGATGCAGAGGACGCCGTCGATGTCGCCGAAGATGATGTCGCCCGGGCGCACGGTCACCTTGCCCACCTTGATCGGCACCTGGTAGTGCGTGATCATGCAACGGCCGAGCGAACCGTTGGACGTGCGGTAGCGGTAGAACACGGGGAAGTTCTGCTCCAGGATCTGCTTCGTGTCGCGGATGCCGCCGGCGATCACCGCGCCGCGGATGCCCTTCGTCTTGGCGGTGGCGGTCATCACGCCGCCCCAGAGGCTGGCCTCAACGTCCGAGGACGTGTCCCACACCACCACGCCGTCCGGCTTGAAGTCGTCGAGCATCTGCGCACGGAACGTCATCTCGCCCTCGATCATCACGTTGGGGGCGCTCTTCACGGTGAACGCCTCGCCGCACACGGTCATCTCGTCGCGCAGCGGCATGATGTCGCTCGGGAGATTCTGGTCGAGAAGCGTCAGCTCGCGCATGACGTCGTTGATGCAGCCCGTGTACAGCCGCTCGTAGCGCTCGCACAGCTCCTTCACGGGAATCGGGAACTCGTTCGACGGAATCGACTGACGCTTCGCGATCAGCTTGTCGAGCTTCATGAGGCCGGCTTCCTTGGCCTTGCCCCGCATGTCTTTCAGTGATGGCATTTCTGTTTTCCTTTCTTATGCTTTGCTGGAAATTGTCTTCGCGTACGTCCGTCGGCGGGCGAGAGCGATCACCGCCGCGCCGGCCAGGTAGAACGCCGCCAGCGTGGCGAGGCCGGTCGCGGACGAGAAGCGCTCCTTCAGAAGGCCAAGCACGACCGGCGAGGTCGAACCGAACACGAAGCCGAAGCAGAGCATGATGCCTGCGCCCGAGGCATGGTAGCGCGACGGTATGAGGTCGAAGAGCGAGGCCATGAGGTTGGAGTCGTACACGCCGCGGAACACGCCGAAGAGCGCCATCGCGACGCAGCAAGCCGTCAGCGACGGCGCGTACGCCATCCACACTATGAACGGCACGGCGCACGCGAGCCCCAGCATGTTCGTCTCCATGCGCACGGACGGCCGCTTCGCCGCCAGCCGGTCGGAGATGCGTCCGCCAAGCGTAACGCCCACGAACGCGCCCAGGTAGTGCCACAGCACCGCGTTCAGCGCCGCCGTGCCCTTCGCCATCTTGAACGTCTCCTGCATGTGGTTCGGCATCCACGTCTTGAACCCCACGTCCACGTAGATCATCATGCCCAGGCCCACAGCCAGCATCACGGCGGAAGGATTGGCCACGAAGACCGCAAACGCCTCCTTGAGCGACGGCTTGCCGCTTGTGGAATCGCCGGCAGGACTGGCAGCCTGCCCGTTCTCGCCAGGCTTCGTGTCCTTGAGCAGGAACGCCAGCGCCACGGCCCACAGGATGCCTATGCCGCCGAACACGCGGAACGCAGTCCGCCAGCCGTCGGCGCCAGACTCCGCCAGGAACCCCGCCGCCGCGCTGCACCCGATGATGCCGGCGTACAGGCCCATCTGCAGGATAGAGAGCGCGGTCGCGCGCGTCTCCTTGTGGAGCTGGCCGATGATCGACGTGGCCGACGGGTAGTAGAACGACTGGCCGAATCCGTTGAGGAGCCCGTACGTGACGATCAGGAGGCCGATCGCCGCGACGAACCCGGAGGCGAAGATGCCGAGACAGAACACGAACACGCCCGACACCACCATCCACTTGCGGTTCAGCAGGTCCGCCGCCACTCCCGCGAACGGCACGCTCAGCCCGTAAGCGAACGTGAACACGGTCGCGACAAGACCGATCTGCGCCGACGTCACGCCCAGCGAGCCCTGTATCGAGCTAAGCGTCGCGCTGAACACCTGTCTCGTCCCCTGCTGGAGAAAGAACGCCACCCACAGGAGCGCGAGCGCGAGCCACTTGTAGTTCTTGTTCATCTTTGCCTCGTATGTTTCCAGAAACGTCCCGCGCATGCCCCATCCTGTCGGGAGGGCATTGCGCGCAAACTGCGGTAGAGTAGCAAAAATCCTCCCGTCAGGCAAATGCCCCCGATGCCGGAAATGGTATAATAATGCGCATGGCGAACCTAGAATCCATAGCGCGGCTGGCGGAGCTGGACGGCGTCCTGCTCGTGGACAAGCCGGTAAACATCTCTTCGCACGACCTGATAAAGGCCGTAAAGCAGTACTTCAACCTTGTCAAGGTCGGCCACGGCGGCACGCTCGACCCAAACGCCACCGGTCTGCTCGTCGTGCTGCTGGGCAACGCCACCCGGCTCTCCGCTGACCTGATGGGGAGCGACCGCACATATTCCGGCGTCCTCCGCCTCGGACGCGACACGAACACCTTCGACCGCGAAGGCGAGACCGTCGCCGAGAAGCCGTTCGACGGCGTCACGCGCGAACGGTTCGACGAGGTGGTCCGCAAGGAATTCCTCGGCGACAGCTTCCAGAAGCCGCCAGCCTTCAGCGTCATCAAGATGCCCGCGCATCCGACGTACGACATCGTCCGCACCGCCGAGGAGAGCGAGCGCTCCGATCGCCTCGTCCACGTGTACCGCTTCGCTGTGACCGACTTCGCTCCTCCGCGCGTGGCGTTCGAGATGTCCTGCACGAAAGGCACGATGCCGCGCGTCCTCGCGCACGACATCGGCCAGGCGCTCGGGTGCGGCGCTTCGCTCGACGAGCTGCGCCGCACGCGCTGCGGCAAGTTCTCGCTCGAAAACGCCATCGGCTTCATGGACCTGCTCAAGCTTGACGCGCCCGGCTTCCGCGCGCGCGTCATCCCGATGAGCGAGGTGGGCCGATGAACCTTGCGGTCGGCTTCTTCGACGGCGTCCACCTCGGCCATCGCCGCATCCTCGGGCAGGCGGATGCGGCCCTCACGTTCCTCAACCACCCGGCCACCGTCTTCGCGCCCGACCGCGTCCCGCCGCTGCTGATGCCCACCCCAGCCCGCCTCGCCGCCATCGGCGCCGCCCTGGGCGGACTGCCCTCCCGCGCGCCCGGTTCCGACCGGGTCCGCGCACTCCCCTTCACCGCCGAGCTGGCAGCCGAACCGCCCGCCGCGTTCGCCGCCCGCCTGCGCCACGACTACCCAGGCCTCGAAACGGTCTTCTGCGGACCCAACTGGACCTACGGCGCCGACGGCGCCGGCACCGCGGAGACGTTGCGCGCGGAAGGTTTCCGCGTCGAGACCGTTCCCTTCGTCATGCACGCCGGCACCCCCATCTCATCCACACGCATCCGCGCCGCGCTCTGCGACGGCAGGATGGACGAGGCGACAGCACTTCTTGGACGCCCATACGCCGTGACCGGCACGGCATTTGCCGGCAAGGGCCTCGGCCGCACGCTAGGCCGCCCGACGATCAACCTGCGCCTTCCCGAAGGACTCGTCCAGCTGCCGCTCGGCGTCTACGCAGTCGCGACCCCCCTTGGCTCCGGCATTGCCAACTACGGACATGCCCCGACACTCGGTTCGCGCGCCTGGCCAGAACCAGTCCTTGAAGTCCACCTGCCCGACGCCAAGGAATCGTTCTCCGCACCGGAGTCCCTTTCCGTGTCCTTCGTCCGATTCATCCGCCCAGAGCGGAAGTTCGACTCCCTCCAAGACCTCCAGGACCAGATCGCACGCGACATCGCCAACGCCGCCGTGCCATCCGCATTGACGGCAAACGCGTAGCGGCGCCCTGCGACTTCCACCACTAGCCGCACCGTCCCGTCCGGATTCCAGACGGATTCCCTGATGCTGGCCGCGTCCGCCGTACGCCCCGGCAGCAGCACGCTAGCGAACATCACCTTGCGTCCGCTGACACGCGGCACGGCGAGCGAAAACGTCTGCGGCGGCGGTTGGGCGCTTGCGACGGCCGTCCGGAGCATGCCGTCTGCCGGCGCGCCGGTCACGCCGTCGCGCACAATCTGGACCATGCCCAGCGTCACCTTGCCGTCCGGCTTCCGCCAAGTTGCGCTCCACGTGCCCGCGAACGCGCCCTCGCGGACTGCCGTCGTCCAGTTCCAGGCCGAAGCTCCGTCAGATTCTGGCCCGTAGCCCTTGCGTGGCTTGACGACAGGCGGCGGCAGCGGACACTCCGCCAGCGCCACCGACGTCGTCACCGCGTGCCGCGCATGGAAGGCCCATTCCCATCGGTGCTCCTTGTCGGCATCGGCCAGCATCACGTCCAGCACCACGTCCCCGGCGATCGCCACGGCACGCCGCACGCGCGCTCCCGGATATGCCTCGCCCGCCTCGAACACCGCCGTCGTCGCCTCGTCACCCGCCGTAAAGGAGAGGCATCGCCCAGTCGCGTGCTCCTGGTTCAGCCCGTCCATCACGAGCGTGTTGTGCGCGAGCGTGGCGCGGTACCATTCCCAGTGGCGCGGATTGCCGTAGGCGATGCAGCCGGGATCCTCCGCGATCATCTCGCCGTGCCCCCACAGGATAAGGTTGAGCTTGTCCGGATGGCCGTGGCCGCCGCCGTGCGGACCGTAATCTATGGCCACGTAGTTGTCGGGCACGACGCCGCGCGCGCCCGGCGTGCGGCCGCGCATGATTGCCATGCCCGATTCCGCATAGTTCAACGACGCAAGGGTCGGCGGCACGCATGTCCTCGGAAGCGGCGTGCCCTGCAGCGCGTAGGCGCGCGTTGCGCGAGGCTTCTCGGCAAGCCACCAGGCGTAAGCCGGATCGCGCCACCATGTCCAGGCAAGCTCGTACAGGTCGCCGTAGTTGCCCGGACGGAACGAGACGCGCCCCGTGTCGTTCACAGCCGGCAGCTGCCATGTGGGCGTCACCTGGCCGAGCGGCGCGTCGAACATCTCCTTGAAGCGGACGGGCGGCGGATAGCCGAGGTTGGACAGCGCCGTCAGGAACGGCGCGAGGGCGTTCATCGTGTAGAAGTGGTAGCCCCACGCGCCCTCGAACCAGCAGCCGTCGGAGAGGATGCCCTTCTCGAGCTGCACCTTCACGCCCGTCGGCGAGTCGATCGCGTCGGACACCCACCGCACGTCTCCAAGCACCAGTCCTGCCAGCCCGTAGGCGGCGAGGTGCCAGCACTCGTGGTTGTGGACGCCGAAGCCGTCGCGCTTGATAAGGTCGGCAGCCGGACGGAACAGCTTCTCCTTCACGGCGGCGCGCTCGTCCGCAGTCAGCGCCTCGCCGAGGCAGTCATACGCCTGGACAAGCTTGATCAGCCACACGGACTCGTCTAGCGCCTGCGGGAATGCCCGACCGCAGCGCGGCCGTTTCCGTTTCGAAATGTCGAGGGGGCCAGGCCCCTTGTTGTCGTGCGGCAGGTAGCCGGGGTAGGCGGCCGCCAGTCCGGTCAGGTATGCGCGCGCCGTGACGGCGAATGCCGGCGAGCCGTCGAGCGCGTACACGAGCGCGCAGTCTAGCGCCGCCTCCGCGGCGCGGTTCTGCGTCGCGAACAGCGCGGCATCGTCGTACGGCCAGCCAGTGTGCGTCTCGCCGCACGCCGGGCACACGTGAAGCGTGGGCGACTTTGGCTTGAGCTGCCGTCCGCACTTGCGGCAGCTGTAGTAGTGGTACCACTGCGCGCCGCGGTTTGGGATGTCGACGGGGGAACGCACGTACGCCTTATCCGCGTGGGTGCGAAATTCGCGCCACCACGTCGCGGCATCAGGATCCTGGGCGATCCTGACGCGGATCTCTGGCAGGCGTTCTTTCGCGATTAGCAGCGACGGTCCCTTCTGGGCGCGCTTCACAAGTTCGGCAGCCGACGGATCCGCCAGCAACGAGAAAGCGCCGAGAACAACTATGCAAAAATTGGCTATCGTTTTCATGGCTGGCCGGATTATACCATTTTCGCGCCATGCCGCACAAAGGGTGTGCTACGATCAAGGATTCCGTCTGCCGCAGGCAAGTAAAACGTGATATAATGTGACGCATGAAAAACGCCATGTTTGAAATGGCGCTCGCAACGACCATGTCGTGCGTGGCGCTTTCGCTGTTCTCTTCGCCATCGTCCGAGACGCAGGCGGCATCCACGTGCGCGGAGCTGAACACGGGCTGGAGGTTCATACGCGACGAGCCTCTCGCCGCGATGCGCGAGTTCGGCATCCCTGCGATGATCGACTGGCTGGACGACATGGGCCGCGACCTCCTCGAGACACCACGCGCGTCCCGTCGCCCGGTCGGCGCGGAGCCCACGTGCACCTACGTGAAGCCGGATTTCAACGACCGCGACTGGGAGCCCGTGCGCGTACCGCACGACGCAGGCATCGCCTACGCCTTCTCCTACGACCGTGCGCCGTTCGACGCCTACTTGGCGGGCACGGGCGCCGCGTGGTACCGCTATACGTTCACGAACGTCTGCGGAAGGCTCTCCCTTCCCGACGGCAGTACGCTTGCGTTGCCCGAGAAAGGCAAACTCCATTTCACGTGCGAGGGCGCAATGGCCTATCCGATGCTCTGGCTCAACGGGCGTTGTCGAAGGCCGGAACGTGATCGCGGTGCGCACCTACCGTCCCGGCGGCTACGCCCGCTGGCACACGGGCCTCGGCCTCACGCGCCGCTGCCGGCTCGTGGCGTTGCCGGAAGACCACGTCGTGCCGGACAGCGTGTGCATCACCACGCCCGAGGTGACGCGCGAGCGCGCGACCGTGCACGTCACCTACGACCTTGCACGCGGCGGGCGCAAGGAAAAGACGTTCACCGTGGAGAAGCCGCGCCTCTGGGACGTCGACGATCCCCATCTCTACGCCCTTGAGATCGAAGGCGAGAAGTTCCGCTACGGCATACGCACGATCAAGTGGACAGCGGACGACGGTTTCCACCTCAACGGACGCCGCGTGCAGCTGCGCGGCTTCTGCTTCCACCAGGACCTCTGCTCGCTCGGATCCGTGGCCAACCGCACGGCCGTCCGCCACCGTCTCCTCAAGGCGAAGGCGTGCGGCATGAACGCGGTACGCATGAGCCACTATCCGCATTCCGAGGAGTGGTACGACCTCTGCGACGAACTCGGCCTCCTCGTGATGGACGAGCTGACGGACGCCTGGGAACTCGCGAAGTTGCCGAACGACTACCATGTCCTCTTTGAACGCTGGCACGAGCGCGACCTGCGGTCGTGGATCCGCCACAACCGCAACCATCCCTCGATCGTGATCTGGAGCCTCGGCAACGAGATTTGGGAATCCCGCTCGGGGGCGGACCGCTGGCCCATCTACCAGCGCAACGGCGTGGAGATGGTGCGCCTCGCGCACCATGAGGATCCCACTCGCCCGACGACGACCGCGAACGACAACGCGAACGTGTGGCGCTCGCCCTACGCGCAGTTCACGGACGTGTTCGGCTTCAACTACCGTCCGGACTGCTACGCCGAATACCACACGAACAACCCCGCCAAGCCGATCGTGGCCACCGAGACGGTCTGCACGCTCTCCTCGCGCGGCGAATACCAGCCCGACAACTTCGGCAAGGAGAACAGGCGCTTTGGCGTGCCGTCCGCGAAGCAGCAGTTCCGCGACTACCATTCAACCTCCTACGGCCTGCATTCGATCATCCTCGCCGACTATGAGTTTGCGAAGGAGGAGGCCGCGCCGTATGTGGCGGGTTGCTTCGTGTGGACCGCGTTCGACTACTTCGGATCCCCGGCGGTGCTGGCGATGGGCACGCAGAAGCCGTTGTTCAGCGATCCGGAACGACAGGCGCGCGCCGTTGCCGAGCAGGTGCGCTTCGGCCGTCCCCGCGCGGCGATCCATTCATGCACGACGGGAATCTTCGACCTCGCAGGTTTCCCGAAAGACGAGTTCTGGCTGTACCAGTCGAAGTGGCGGCCGGACGTGCCCAGCGCCCACATCCTGCCGCACTGGACGTGGCCCGGACGCGAGGGAGAGAAGACGCCCGTCTACGTCTACTCGTCAGGCGACGAGGTGGAACTCTTCGTCAACGGCGTCTCGCAGGGCCGCAAGGCGCGCGAAAAGGGCCTGTGGCGCTTCCGCTTCAACGACGTCGTCTACCAGCCGGGCGAGGTGAAGGCCGTGGCCTACAAGGACGGCAGGAAGTGGGCGGAAGAGACGGTGAAGACCGCAGGTGCGCCCGCGCGCCTAGTGGCGACGCCAGAAAGAGCGTCCATCGCGTCCGACGGCGAGGATGTAGGCTACGTCACGCTCAAGGTGGTGGACAAGGACGGCAACATCTGCCCAACCGCCAACATAGACGTCAAGGTGTCCGTCTCCGGCTGCGGCAGCTTCGTTGCGGCGGAGAACGGCGACGAGACCGACTTCTCGTGGTTCCGCGATCCGGCGCGCAAGACCTTCAACGGCCTTCTCTCTGCGCTTGTACGCGCTAAGCCAGGTGCCAAAGGCGAGATTGCCGTGACGTTCAGGTCCGAGGGCCTGCCGGACGCCGTCGCGCGCGTGACGGCAACAGACACAACGAAATGAGAAGACAGCCATGAAAGCGATGTGCATTGACGAGAACAAGAACTTCGTGTGGCGAGACGTGCCCGATCCGGTCCGCCACGGCGAATTCGACGTGAAGCTTAAGATCAAGGCGTGCGCGGTGAACCGCGCGGACCTCATGCAGCGCGCGGGCATCTACGCGCCGCCGGAGGGATGGCCGCCCTGGCCGGGACTCGAATGCGCGGGCACGGTGCTGGAAGCGCCGGCTAACGGACGCTTCAAGCCCGGCGACAGGGTGTGCGCCCTTCTCGGCGGTGGCGGATACGCGGAACAGGCGGTCGTGCCCGAGGGGATGTGCCTGCCCCTGCCGAAGGGTTTCGAGCCGTGGGAAGCGGCCGGCATCCCGGAGGTGTATGCGACGGCGTACCTGAACCTCAAGATCGTGGGCGAGATCAAGAAAGGCGAGACGTTCTTCATCAACGGCGGCGAGGGCGGCCTCGGCGTCGCCTGCATCCAGCTCGCGAAGCACGTCTTCGGCGCGAAGGTCGTGGCGCAGGTGGCGAGCGACGCGAACGGCGAGTTCTGCAAGTCCGTCGGCGCAGACGTGGTCAGCAACCGCTTCACGGACGACCTCGTGGCGACGCTCAAGGCGAATCCGCCGGACATCACCATCGATCCCGTGGGCGGTCCGCTCATGGGCAAGTGCTTCGCGACCATGAACATGCTGGGGAGGTGGATATCGCTCGCCTCCATGGCCGGTTCCGAGACGACCATCGACGTGAACCTCCTCTGGCGCAAGAACCTCCGCCTGATCGGCTCGACCCTGCGGCGGCGTTCGCCCGAGGAGAAGGCGCAGATACTCGCGGGGCTCGAGCACTACGTGTGGCCCGCGTTTGAGGCACGGAAGTTCGCGCCATACATCCACAAGACCCTCCCGATCACCGAGGCCACGGAGGCGCATGCAATCCTCGAACGCGGCGAAAACCGCGGCAAGGTCGTGCTGACTATGTGACAATGGATATTCGCCCATGAAAGTGCATTGAGAAGCATGATATTCACTCATGAAAGTGTTGATGCACGGAATATATTCCCTCATGAAAGTGTAAGTTGCCACTTGCGCTACGCACAATAATCGAGTATAATGCTCGTGTGAAACACATAAAACCAGAATTATTCCTTGAAAGGAAGTTTGAGGCGCTTTTGCAGGAATGGAAAGCGCGACCAGATCGATTGCCGTTGATTGTGAAGGGTGCCCGGCAAGTAGGTAAAACGGAGTGCGTGAGGCATTTCGCCGAAGGTCGCTATGCTTCGTTCGTGGAAATCAACTTTGATTTGCAACCCGAATTTCGCGCAATTACGCGAGACGGCTATTCTGCCGAGAACATTTTGCGCAACATTTCGCTGATTGAGCCTAATTTTCGGTTTATTGAGAACAACACGTTGATTTTCTTTGATGAGATACAGGATTTCCCCGAGATCGCGACATGTTTCAAGTCATTTGCTCAGCAAGGCAAATACGATGTCATCAGCAGCGGTTCGCTGCTGGGAATCCAGTTCAGGCGGATAGAGTCGATCAGCGTCGGTTTCCAGGAAACGGCCAGGATGCATTCGCTTGATTTCGAGGAGTTCTTGACGGCGCGTGGCTATCGCGCCAATCAACTGGATGAACTGTACGGCCATCTGCTGGAGGGACGGGCCTTTGGAGAGGCGGCAAACACGACGCTTGACCGTCTCTTCCTTGATTTTTCAACCTTGGGCGGAATGCCCGAGGTTGTCGAGCGTTATTTCGTCAAGGGTACTTTTGAGGGAGTGCCGGCGATTCAGCGCCGGATTGTCAACGACTATCGTTCTGACGTGCGCAAGTACGCTGAAGGTCTTGATCCTGTCCGTATCGTCAACGTGTTTGACAGCATTCCCGGACAGTTGGCGAAGGAGAACAAGAAGTTCCAGTTGTCCCATGTTGAGAAGAAGGCTCGGTACAAAGACTACTGGGGATGCGTCGAGTGGCTGGCCGATGCCGGCATCGTCAATGTCTGCAAGGCGATGGATTTCCCGGAACTGCCTATCGCCGCGCATCTTAACGCCCAGTGCTTCAAGCTCTACATGGCCGACAGCGGACTGCTCATCTCGATGCTGGACGAGGAGTCACAGGAGGATGTGCGCCTCCGCCGAAACCTCGGAACCTGGAAGGGCGGGCTTTTTGAAAACATCGTCGCCGAGGCGCTTGTCAAGTCGGGCGTCGAGCCGGTGTACTACAAGAAAGAAAATTCAACGTTGGAGATGGATTTCTTCCTTCGCTCCGGCGATGATCTCGTGCCAGTGGAAGTGAAGGCCGGGAACACAAAGGCCAAATCCCTGCGTACCCTTCTCGGCAGCGCCCATTACAAGGACATCAGATGGGGGATAAAACTTGTCAGGGGCAATGTCGGATTCGGCCAAGGGGTACTGACCATTCCCCAGTGGTGTGCGTTCTTCCTGCGAAGATTGACGAAAGAGACTTCTCTGATGCTTCCCCGAACAAATTGCTCAGGCAAAGCATGAACACAAGAACTGTTACGCAGTGTGGATGGAGCGAAAATGAAAGCAAGAAAACGGTGCCTCGGAAATTTCGTCGTTTGGGGCGTCGCCGTGTGCTGCGCGGCGGTGGCGGCTGAATCGCGCATCCTCCACCTGCCGGGGGGATTCGTTCAACCTTACGGTTCCTACACGACCGGCGGCGAGTTCCCGGGGGCGAAGGCCGAACTGGGATTCGAGCAGGAGGGCAGTCGGCGCTTCGCCCGCCTGTCGTTTGACCTGACGAAAGGCCGCTACGTGGGCTACAGGGTCACCGAGAAGATTCCCGTCGGAACGTCGCGCGTTGCGTTCACCTTGCGCCTGCCCAAGGGGCTGGAGCGCACGCGGGTGTTCTTCCGCGTCCATGATTCGGAGGGACAGACGCACTTTCAATCCGTGCCGTTCACGGCGACGGGCGGATGGTCGGTGCTGGAATTCGACCCGCGCAAGAGCGGCGGACACTGGGGTGGGGCGAACGACGGCGTGGTGCGTCTGCCGGCCGTGGAGTGCGTCCTCGGCGTCGAGACGGATGGTGCCAACCGCACGGGTTGCCTGGACGTCGCGGACGTGGTGATTGAGACGACGGCTGGCATTTCGGAAATCCCTTCCTCGACGATTGCCTGCGTCCCCAGCCGAACCACGTCCTTGTTCTATCCCGGCGAGAATCCGTCGTTCAAGCTTTCCGTGGCGCGGCGGGCCGAAGCCGCCCAGGCGGAACATGGCGCGGTCGTCTGCCGGATCACCGATTGCGACGGCAAAGAGTTGTGCCGACGGCAGGCGGACGAAGGAACATTTGAGGTCCGCCCCGAGGACGTGGGCGGACGCTTCGGTGCGTTTGCGCTCGACCTGACGACGGCGGACGGCGCGTCAAACAGGACTTGGTTCGCATGTCTCACGTCGAAGGACGTGAAGCCGTGCCCCTGGGTGGGCACGCAGTGTCATGTCTATGGATGGCGGAACGTTTCGCAGCTCGTGGACCTGCTGGCGGCGGCGGGCATCGGAATCGTCCGCGATGAGCCGGGTTGGTCCGCCTGCGAGCAGAGGAAAGGCGTGTATGCGGTTCCCGAAATCTATGAAGGTTTTGTGGACGCGTTGCTTGCGCGCGGCATTCGGATGAACCTGCTGCTCAGCTATGGAAACAAGCTGTACGACAATCCCGTCGACGCAGAGGCGTTCGCGCGTTTCGCCGCCTGGTCGGCCGAACACTTCAAGGGTCGGATCGACCGTTACGAGATCTGGAACGAGCCGCAGAACTTCGCGTTCAAGAAGGCCTATTGGAAGAAAGGCGATAGCGACCAGGGGTGGGTGGAGAAGTTCATCGCGTTCACGCACGCCGCGGACGATGCCATTCGGCGGGTGGATCCCGACGCGATCGTGGGCGTGACGGGCGAGGATACCCCCTATCTCCTTCAAATGATGCTTGCGGGCGGCATCGCGCGTCCGCACAACGCGGTGGCGTTCCATCCCTACTGCCATCGCCAGCATCGTCCCGAGCGCGAGTACTTCCTTCGCGACTTCGGTTCGGAGTATCGCGAGCTTGCGAGGAAGCACGGCGGCGCGAACCGCTGGTGCGTGACCGAGGCCGGCTGGACGACCTACTCGGGCAAGGGGGAATACTGGGAGGTCGCGGGCGGCTATCCCCGGTCAAGCTACCTGGGGCAGGCCGCCTGCATCGTGCGAATGTACCTTGCCGCGCTGGAGGCCGGCTGCGACTACGCCTGCCAGTACGATTTCCGAAACGACGGGCTGAAGGCGTCCTACACAGAGCACAACTTCGGGCTCGTCCATCACGACTGGTCGCCCAAGCCGTCGTATGCCGCCGTCGCGTTCCTGACGCGGCACGTGGGGCAGAGGAGGTACGTGTGCGACCTCTCGTCCGACAAGCACGCGTTCCGCGTGGCGGAGTTCGCGCCAGAGGCAGGGGCGAAGGACGGAAGCGTCCTGGTCCTCTGGAGCGTCGAGGGCGAATGCGAGTGGGAGGTGCCGGCGTCGCGCGGCCCGTGGACGGAATGCCGCGATCTCTTCGGCAACGTCATTGAGCCTCCGGTCGTCTCCGGACGCAAGCTGCGTCTCACAGAATGTCCAATCTACCTGAAATTCTAAGGTCCGTGTCCATGAAGAAGCAAAAGGCAATGTTTATGGTGGCCGCCGCGGTGACGGCGGGATGTGCGGTGGCGGCGCTCCAGCCGATGCCGAAGGGCGAACTGCCCGATCCTGCTAGGCTCGCGATCAACGCGGGACGGAAGATCGCGTTCGCGCACCCGCTGCCGCGCATGCGGTGCGGGAAGACGTCTTGCGGCACGTACAACAACTGGGAACTGGCGTTCCCCGGGCTCCTGACAACAATGAGTGCCGACTTCGGCAACGCACTGTGGGACCTGCGCAAGGTGGTGTGGGCCGACCGACGACTCGTGTTCGTGGACGGACGCACGCTCGTCTGCCAGCTCAACTGGATCCGCGACCACATCCACCAGATGAAGGGCTACCGCCACTGGGAACATGACCTCACGAGCTTCCTCGACTTCATCCTCGACACGCAGCGCACAGACGGACAGTTCTACGAGCTCATCAAGCAGCTCGACGACTTCCACTGGACGTTCGTGCCGCCAGACTGCCGCATCCTTTACCCGGAGGACAACCAGTCGCTCGTGCGCCTGGAGCTGGAGGCCGACATTGAGTACCTGATGGTGGAGGGCTGCCTGCAGGCGTGGCGCGTGACGGGCGACGACGATTGGCTCCGCCGTGCCCTTCCGCGTCTCGAGAAAGGCATAGACTACATGACGAGCAGCCCCAAACGCTGGGACAAGGCGCACGGACTCTGCATGCGGCCCTACACGATCGACACGTGGGACTTCACGAACGATCCGCTCTCTGGCTCCAACCGCTCCGTGATTCTCTCCGAACCGATGGCGATCATGCACGGCGACAACTCGGGCGTCTACCAGGCCATGAACCAGCTCGCGTGGATCAACGAGCGGTTCGGCAACGCCGCGAAGGCGGCATCGTGGCGCGCGCGTGCCGAGGCGCTGAAGGCGAACATGTTCAAGCATCTCTGGAACGGTACGTTCTTCTGCCACCAGCTGCCTCTCAACTGCGAGCCGCTGGACGCGCACGAGAAGGAGCGCCTGTCGCTCTCCATGGCCTACGCGCTCAACCGCGGCATCCTCACGACGGAGCAGAAGCGCGGCGTGGTGGCGGAGTACAAGGCGCGCCGAAAGACGACAAAGGGCTTCTCCGAGTGGTTCACGATAGACCCCGCGTACTGCCCTGCGTTCAAGGGCAATCCGCCCGGCCGATACGTCAACGGCGCGCTATCCCCCTTCACTGCTGGCGAACTCGCGCGCGGCGCGTTCGAATGCGGCGAGGAGACGTACGGCTGGGACATCCTTGACCGCGTCGCCAAGATGGTAAAGCGCGACGACGGCAAGCTCTACTTCCTGTACGACCCCATTTCCGGCAAGCCGCAGGGCGGCGGGCCGAGCGCCTGGGGCGCGGCAGCAATCCTGGCTGCGGTGGACGAGGGGCTTGCCGGCGTGCAGGACATCGACGTGCAGTACCGCAAGATCCGTTTCGCGCCGCGCTGGGCCGTGACGCCATTCGACGAAGGCCGCTACCTCACTGGCTATGAAGCGTCGCACAAGACCGTTGACGTGCGCTGGATATTCACCGACAAGGGATTCCGCTACCATCTGCGTAGCCCGGCCAAGAAGGTGTCGGCCCATCTGCTCGTGCCGTCCGGCAAGATGCCGGACTCCCTGTATGTGAACGGCGAGCGAGTCCCCTTCTCGCTCGTGACCGTCGGCGATTCCAGGTACGTCGATGCCGACGTCGCGCCTCAAGCCGGCATCGCCGACTTCGAAGTGCTCTATGCGGAAGAAGCATGGTTCGGAGCGCCGATTCCCGCGTCTGGCGAGGACGGGCGCGAAGACTGCGGCATGACCGCTGCGCGCGTGTTCGATGCGCCGATTGCGGGGCTGAAACGGATCGGCACGCTAGCCGTCCCACAATCGGCCGATCTGCCGGAATCCTCAAACGCCTCCATCGGCTTCGAGTGCCTCGACCGCGGCCTGTTCGACCCCGACCGCTGCTACGACACGCTGGCGGCGGCGGGTGTCAAGTGGGCGCGGTGCCAGACAATGTGGAGCCGCTGCGAGAAGCGGAAAGGCGTCTACGACTTCACCGTGCTGGACGGCGTGGTGGACAACCTCACGCGGCGCGGCATCCGTCCCTGGTTCAGCGTCACGTTCGGCAACACGCTGTACATGACGAACTGCTTCACGGGCGCGGCCGTGGGGTGCGTGCCCACACTATACGGCGACGAATGCCGAGCGGCATGGTGCGCCTACGTGCGCGCTCTCGCAAGGCGCTACAAGGGGAAGGTCACGCACTGGGAAATCTGGAACGAGCCTAACCTGCCGCAGTTCTGGCAGCCGAGCAAGCCGAACGCCGACGACTATCTCGCGCTCGTCAAGCTGACGGGCGGCGTAATCCGCGAGGAGATTCCCGACGCGAAGATCGGCGGCACCACGGCGTCTCCGGCGCTCAACGCCTGGGAAAAGCGCTTCTTCGAGGCGGGCGGCGCGGAGGCGATCGACTTCTGGTGCGGCCACGCCTACGCGCGTGTCCCCGAGCGGTTACGCAAGCAACAGCGGATCGCCGCCGGCAGTTCGGACGACTACGTTGCCGTCCTCAAGGACGTGCGCGCCTTCATCGACGCGCACGGCGGGAAGCACGTCGAAATCTGGCAGGGCGAGTCTGGCTTCCCCAGCTGGTTCCCCGCCGGTCACTGGCTCTGGTGGCCGAAGAGCGTCTGCAAGGAAGGATGGCAGAGCCAGGCCAACCAGGCGAAGTGGCTCCTGCGGCGTTTCGTCACCGACCGCCGCGCCGGCATCGCGCGCAGTTCGTTCTTCCAGATGGCGGACATCTCCCGCCACTATTCGATGGCGACCACCACGCAGAAGCATCCCGCCGAGCATGGCATCGTGAACGGCTGGACATACAAGCCGAAGATGTCCTGCCGCGCGTTCGGGAACTACAACGCGCTCCTCGCGACGGCGCGGCACGACGATTCAGTCGCCGTGTCCGTCACCCCTTCATCCGACGCCGGCGCGCCCACGGTGGCGACGACGTTCCGTGCGGCCAACGGCGCGCCGCTCTTCCTCTACTACACGGCGTACGACTTCTCGGGCTCGTACACGGGCACGTGCTACACGGCGCGGTGCGACGCGAAGCTTACTGTGCCGGCGGCCCTCGCGCCAAAGGAGCCCGTCCTCGTGGATATGCTACGCGGCGGCGTCTATTCGGTAGCCCCCTGCGGTCGCGCAGGAGCGCGACCCTCCCACTGGGACAACGGGCATCTTGCCCGTTGCGAATTTACCAATCTTCCGCTCGTGGACTATCCGCTCATACTGACGGACCGTACCCAAGTGCCGCTAGCTACTTCCCCAAGCCGACGTTGATCTCACCGAAGTCGATTGTGGCGTGCGCCACGTCGAACGGTTTGCCCGCGACCGACCCCTTGACGTTCTCGAAGTGCATGTCCGTAATGTGCGTGCCCGCGTTCCCGCGAACCATGAACGGGCGCTTCGACTTGACGGTAAAGTTCCTAAAGGTCATGTGCCCGAAGTCGCGCAGCACGATCCCGTCGCCTACAAACATCTGAAGCGGATGCCCGCCGCTTTCGATTGTCCAGTTCTCGAAGAGAATGTTCTCGGTCTTCAGGTAGCCGTTGTCGCCTACCGTTAGGTAGCGGCGCGGCTGCTGCGAGCCGATGGCGTTGTTCCCGTCGAACTTGATGTTGCGGAATACGGCGTTGCGGATCGTGTCGTCCGACGGACAGCCGATGCGCACGCCCTGGCACGGCGTGTTGAAGTAGCAGTTGGAGACGACCACGTCTTCGGTCACCACGGGCACGTCCCGCCGCCGCTCGTCGCGGATCGCGCGCAGCACCACGCAGTCGTCGCCGGTTTTGAAGTACGAGTCGCCCACGCGCACGTGGCGGCAGCCGTCGAAGTCGATGCCGTCCGAGTTGATCATCCGCTGCTCGTCCTCGATGCGGATGCGCGAGACGGTGATGTTCTCGCAATAACGCAGCCACATCGTCCACAGCGGGCTGTCCTTGAACGTGACGTCTTCGAAGCGGATATCCCTGCAGCGCAGGAAGATGACCGTCCTCGGACGCAGAAGATGGGTTGGCTTGGCCCATGTCCGATGGTCGAAGAAAGCGGTTCCGCTGTTGTCGATCATGCCCTTTCCGGTTATGGCTATGCCGTGCGCCTCCTCGGCGAAGATGAACGCCTTGCGCGTAACCGTGGCCGGCACGGCGTTCGAGTAGGTGTAGACCTGGTCGAGCGGCATGGCGTCGTCGTAGTCCTCCGGCTGCGTGCCGCCGAGGATCACAGCACCTTCCTCCAGATGAAGCTCCACGCCGCTCTTCATGTAGAGCGTCCGGCAGGGATGGACACCCTTCCCGATCGTCACGCGCCCGCCGCCCTTCGCCGCCGCCGCGTCGATCTTCGCCTGGATGGCCGCCGTCTCCCACTGCATCCCCTCCGGTGGCGCAGCGACTGCCACGGCATATCCTACAACCATCATGGCTGCGAGAATACGTGCAAAAATGCCTGTCGTCCGCATAAAATGTTCTCCTTGTGCATTAGCCTTGACAAGTGTAGCAGAAATCACACCCGCAGACCAGATTTCTCTCTCCTGTAAGTAATGACATTGGCATTGCATTGTCAATCACCATTTGGTAAACTGTCCACGGTCCAGCAAGAAAGGATCTGACATGACTGCAACAAAGACATTGGCCACGGCACCGAAGACATCCACATTTCAATTCCGCATCAATCCGGAAATAAGGAAGCGCGTAGAGATGGTTTACGCCGGATGCGGTTTGACACTGACGGAAGCAATCAACATTTTCATCCAGCAGTCCATCAATGTCGATGGTCTGCCGTTTCTGGTGACGCGCAGGTCAAAGATGTCGACAAACGCTCTTTTGCCGGACATTTCATCGCCGATTGGCTTGGATGACAAAAGAATGCCTGGGGAGCGCCTTCTTGCTTTTGTGCGAGAGAATCCGATATCCGCTCCCGTTGATTTCAAGTGGTCGCGGTCTGCCGCACATGAAAGAAAGATGAAGTGCCTGTCATGAGATTCTTTGACACAAACGTCCTCGTCTATGCCGTCAATGGCCAAGATGCGCGAAAGCAGAAGATTGCCCTTGAACTTCTTTCCCACGCCATGGACGTCAATCATGACGGCGCCATTTCCGTACAGGTCCTTTCGGAATTTGCCAACATCCTGCTCGGCAAGTTCCTACTTTCCCCTGAACGTACCGAGGCATTCATCTCCCACTTCTACCCGCTTCTTCGCACAGAAGTAACAGCAGACATGGTACGAAATGCCATGTTCATCAAGCGCGAATACGGCATTCAGTATTATGACGCATTGATCGTTGCTGCGGCAGAAAAGCTGGGATGTCATGAGATCATTTCCGAGGATTTCAATCCTGGACAAATGTATCATGGCATGGTTGCAATCAATCCGTTTGAATAAAGAAGGAAAAAGATGCTAAACAAAACAAAACGTTTAACGCGAACGACAGTCCAAGCTGTCCTCGCGGCGGCGTTTGCCGTCTGCGCGGCAACAGCTGTACGCGCAGACGATCCGGACGGCATGGCGAAGGTGCTCGATGGCTACATCACGTCGAAAAGGATCGCGGGCGTCGTGAGCGTGTTGAGCGACAAGGACTACCACGTGCAGTTCGACTGCGCAGGCTGGGCCGAACGCGGGAAGCGCAAGATGACGCCCGACACGCTCTTCGCCATCTTCTCGATGACGAAGACCTTCACCGGCGCCGCGATCATGTGCGCCATCGACGACGGCAAGCTCTCGCTTGACGACGAGGTCGCGAAGTACCTGCCCGAATTCGCCGACGTGAAGATGAAGGACGGCTCCAAGCCGAATCGTCCGCTCACCATCCGCCACCTCACGACGCACACGACGGGCTGGCGCGGCGGCACGGGCGTGGTCAACCGCGACAT
>CACXPT010000053.1 GCA_902769585.1 uncultured bacterium | reverse complement strand
CTTCGCCCCGGGCATCTCGCCCTTCTCCACATGCTCGATCTTGATCTCGGAGCCGTCGGACGGGATCGTTACCGTGCCGGCGCGGAAGTTCGTGCCGCCGGCGTCAAGCACCGTCACGGGCGTGTCCTTCGTCACCTCGCCGTACGGAGACGTGAAGGTGGGGATCATCTTGAGGGACGACGGCTCGCCGGCGAGACCGGCCTCCATCTCCTTCTGGAAAGCTGCCACAAGACCCGCGCGGTCGATCGTGCGCGTCTCAAGTCCGTTGGCTTCGAGGAATTCTTCTGGTGTCTGCATTTTCTTATCCTTTCTCTGGATGCGGGTAGGATAGCACAATACGCCCCCCTCCGACAAGCGGAATCGGCGGCTAATGTCCGTGCGCCTTCACAGTGCTTCGCCGTTCACCCCCAACGCCGCCAAGTCGCAAGGCCCAGTTCTCGCTTCAGCAGGCTCTGTAGGCTTCTAAAACTGCAGTTGTGCGGCCCCTTGAACTCCAATTCGCCCGTCACGCAATACCTGCAGAAATGATGGCAATTGTTAAAGAAGACGTTATAGCCTTTCTTGAGACTGGGATCTTTCAAGGCCGCCCTAGCCCTTGTGGCGATGTCCGGACTTCCGATAGGGCGCCCCTCCTCGTCGCAAGCCACAAAAATGTCTACGGCAGGATTAAACCCCGAAAGCCTTTCCAGAAAAACGTCTGGTGGCACCAAAGCCAAAAAGCCGTCACCATCCCTATGTATGATCCTGTTCCTTCCCACGTAAATCCCCGAATGATCAAACTTGATTCCAAGGCGACAGCAAACGACACTCCCGACTCTCGGCTTCACGGGATCGTGGAACATCGACTCCAGAATGCCACGCCCCGGCACGTCATCTGGCGTGCTGTGTGGCAACGGCGTCCGAGGCCACGGGTTGTGTATGAAACCAGATGTCACGAAAGGTAAACCCTTGATTCTCATTTCGACATTCTCCTTCAGTAGTTGAACCGGCTGCCGCCGATGGCCTCGCGCAGGATGGAATCCATGGGGATGCCGTCGGACGGCGCCTCGGAAACCGACGCAAGAATGGTGGCGAGGCGGTCGGCCTCGCGGAACGTGGGCTCGCCCTCCTCCACGCCGCGCAAGAGATCGATCGCAAACGGCCTCAGCACCGCCAGCTCGTAGTCGAGAGCCGAGTTGAACACGGCGTCTGCCAAGTGACGGAACGGATTTATCCATTTCTGCTCCCCTTCCTCCACGCTCGGCCAGCGAGAAAGCGTGATGCTGGCTGGCGTGCCGCGGAAGTTCGAGTCGCGCACGATCCGCCGCACGAGCCGAGTATCATCGGGGAAGAACGCGTCGCAGCCCTCTGGAAGAAGCTGCGTGAACATGTTGAGGTACACGCGAAACTTTATCTCCTCCGCGATGCCTGACGTGAGGCGCGGATTGAGGGCATGGATGCCCTCCAGCACCACGACTCCGCCGACTGGAAGCGTCGTCTGCTCCGGCGCGTCATACCCCTCCTTCGTGGTGAAGTCGAACTTCCTCAACGTCACGGCCTCGCCCTCGAACAGCTTCGCGAGGTCGGCAACCAGACGGTCACAGTCCACCGCCTCGATTGTCTCGTAGTCGAACGTGCCGTCGGGGTTGCGCGGGTTGCGCGAGTCGCCCACGAAGTAGTCGTCCGTCGACATGTGCATCGCCGAAAGGCCGTTCTCCCGCAGGCGGATGCAGAGGCGCAGCGCCGTTGTCGTCTTGCCCGCAGAGGACGGCCCCGAGACGAGCACGAGCCGCGCGGCCGGCACCTTGGCGGCGATACGCTCGGCGATGCGCACGATCCGCTCGGAGTGGCGCGTCTCGTCTGTGAGCACCTGGCGCGAGAATCCTCCCCGCCGGATGATGTCGTTCAGCTCCGCGATGTCGGAGATGTGTCCTTCCATGTCATTTTTCCTTCAGCTTCCTGTTGGTACGCGACAGACAGTTTACCTTCTTTGGCCGATTCGCACAAGAGGGAGTCCAACATGAATCTCATGGACGGGACACGCGGGAACTGGTAGACTCTTTGCGTTTTGCAACGCTCAAGAGAGGAACAAGACAGATGAAGCAAACTATTGCGACGATCGCATGCGCCATTGCCGCCTATCTGGCGGCGGGCGAACCGCAGCGCGAGGTGCGCGTCCGCCAGACCGTCGGCGGACCCATGATCCATGTCGACGGTAAGGCCGTCCCACCACGCATGTTCTGGGGACGCTCCGGCACGCACCGCTATAAGATTGGCAAGGACTGGAAGTCCTTCACGTTCACCTTCACCCCGGCCTCCGACGTGCCGACCGGCAACGTGCACATGCGCTTCCACAAGCCGCAGTCCGCCCGCGCCCAACTGCGGAACTTCTCACTCTGGGAAGACGGCAAGCACCTCCCTACCGGCATGGAGCATGCGTTCGACAGCGACGTCGACTTCGCGAAGACCTGGAAGATCTGGCCGCCGAAGAACGACTACGTCCACACCGTCTCTGGAGGCGTCTGCACAGTAGAGCTCCACCCGTGGCGCCTCCCCGGACGTGATCCCGACTACCACTTCCACTCACAGCGCTGGCGTTTCCGCAAGGGCGCGACCTACACGCTACGCTTCGATGCGCGCGGTGATGGCTGCGATTGGCTGCTGCCGGGTGTCTACGACATCAGCCCGTCCGGCGTCCACACGCCAATTCCGCTGAAGTCTAGCGAGACCCTTCACGACACGCTCTGCTCCACGGCGCGCAAGGCCGCAGACGTGGGCGTGGACTTCGTCTCGTACGGCATCCCCGAGGTCTGGAAGGAGGACGGCGACGACTTCACGGCGTTCGACGCGCTGACGGACTCCCTGATCCAGACGAACCCAAACGTGCTGCTCATCCCGCGTGTGAGCGTGAACGCCCCCAAGTGGTGGCTCGAGAAGAACCCCGAACACCGCATGCAGTACGCCAAGGAGCACGTGAACGTCCAAGGCGTGCACGTATGGGGACACGGCCTCCGTCCCGACATGGCCACCGTCTCGAGCCGCCCATACCGCGCGGCGGCAACCGCCTACATCGTCCGGTTCGTCAAGCACATGCTGGCGAAATACCCACGCAACTTTGCGGGCATCCACCCCACGGGGCAGAACACGGCCGAGTGGTTCTACTTCGACTCGTGGAACCGGATGAACGGCTACGATCCCCAGACCCTCGCCGCGTTCCGCGCGTGGACAGGCAACCCGGCCGCCGAAGTGCCGCCCGTCTCGGCGCGCCTCGCGGGCGAGAACGAACGCCACCTGCTCGATCCCGTCACGCAGCGGCGCTGCATCGAATTCAACCGCTTCCAGCAGCAGGAGATGACGGACTTCGTGGCTGAACTGGCGCACGCCTGCCGCGCCGCATCGGAAGGCAGGAAGCTCGTCGTGTTCTTCTACGGCTACGCGTGGGAGTTCGCCGCGCACCGCTACGGGCCCGCCAACTCCGGCCACTACGGCATGGAGAACCTGTTGCGCAAGGCGAACGGATCGATCGACATCCTCTGCTCGCCGATCTCCTACTTCGACCGCGCGTTCTGCGGCTCCGCGCCGAACATGAGCGCGGGCGAGACTGTGATGCGCAACGGTGTCCTGTGGCTGAACGAGGACGACACTCGCACCCATCTCGACCATCGAGCGGCCGCCTACGTGCAGGAAGGAACGCTCGTGAACCTCGCGCAGGCACGCAGCGTGATGCTCCGCAATACGGCACAGGAGGCGATCCGCGGCTTCGGCAGCTGGTGGATGGATCTTCCCGGCATGGGATGGTACAACTCTGCGGAGCTGTGGGACGTTCAGCGCGGCCTGATGCCGCTTGAGAAGAAGATGCTCGCGCGCACCGCTCCATTCACGCCCGAGATCGCCCTCATCCAGGACGAGGAATCGATGATCCAGGTCGCCGGCAAGTCCAATCCCGTGAACGGCGGCCTCGTCTCGCGCGCCCGCGGGGCGGTGAACCGCTGCGGCGCGCCGCACGGGCAGTACCTTCTCTTCGACGTCTGCCAGAAGCCCCTCACGGCGAAGCTCCAGGTGTTCCAGAGTTGCTGGTCGCTCTCCGATGCGAAGATCGACGCCCTCGCGCGGCAGCGCGAGACGCATCCCGCGATGCGCGTGTGGTGCTGGGCGCCCGGCTGGCGCGACAACGAGGGCGTCCCCGACCTCGCCCGCATGACGCGCCTCACGGGCTTCCGCTTCAAGCCGCTCGCGAAACCCGTCGACCAGGCGCTCTTCACCGTCACGGACGCGAAGCCCGAGGAAATCCTCGAACGCTTCCCCGACGGCTCGCCGAGCGTGGTCGTGCGGCGCACCGGCGCGGGTGCGGACGTGTTCGTGTCGAAGCCCGATCTCACGGCTCCGCTCCTCCACCGCCTCGCCGCCCTCGCGGGCGTCCACCTATACCTACCGGAGAGCGAAGTCGGCAAGGCAACACTCTGGGCGACTGGCGGCGTCGGCGCGAACGGCTGCGTGCTTGAGGTTCAGGCAATGGAGGATACCACCCTGCATCTACGTTTTCCCTACCCCAAGCCCATCCGCGACGCTATTAGCGGAACGGCAATGGGGACAGGCCCCATCCTGCCGCTCACCCTCGCCAAAGGCGAAACCCGAGTCTTGATCGCCGAATAACAAGCCTTTTCCCCACTGGCGCCCTATCGCCGATGTAGCAAGGGCGCCCTCGCCCTTGCAGTACTGATGAAGGCTTTGATGGGGACAGACCCTTCATGCCGCCCGCCTCGGCGCGGAACGGCCGCCGTGCGACGCGTAGAGGCTTGCGTTTCCGAATGCGCCGATCTTCCGAAGCGTCGGCGAGCCGCAGAACTCCGCGCGCAGCCGGCCCGTCATCTCTCGCACGAAGCCGATTCCGCCTACGACAAGTCCGTTCACAAGGCGGGGATCCCTGCCAAAGACGTTCTTGCGCTGGCATGTGTCAACCGCCATGCCGATGACGGACAGCCCGCGAATCGCGGGCGCATCCCCTCTGGCGGCGGCGCCAAGTCCGCTCCAGCGGTAGTCCTCCGCCGACTCCACCATTTTCGCCCGCACCGGATTGCAGTGGATGTAGTTCGCAACGGCGCGGACGGCGTCGTCCTTCTCCAGGAGAACGCTCTTGAAGCGGCCGCCCCACAGTGTCCCCTCATGCCCAAGTTCCCGGTTGTACCATTGCGTCACGCGCTGCTTGAACGTCTTCATGAACTCGCTTAGGTCGCCCATCCGCGCGCGCAGGCGGTCCAATATCCGGACGGCGTCGATCTCCCTTCCTGCCGCCCGCAACCGCTCGAGTTCTGCCCGCAACGCCGCCGCGCGGGATTCGCCGTACAGCGTCCCGACACGTTCCACGACGATCTGCTCGTCTATCTCTCCGGCTTCCGGGACGTGCACGCATAGATGCAGGTGGTTGTCCATGAACACGTAGGTGCACACGTCCACCCCGCTGAACTCCGCCGCTCTCCGCATGAGATCGAGGAGTGTTTTCTTGACCCGCTCGTCCTTGAGCAGGAACTCCCTGTGGGCGATGCGGTCTATCACGTGATAGTACCCTTCGCCATCCAACTTAATTCTGTTCGGTCTTGCCATTTCCGTATCCTGTTCTGCCGACTTTGTGCCGACGCGCAACAGGATACCAGTTCCCCCGAACCGAATTGTCTCAAAAATGTCTCAAATTTGTCTCATAATTGTCTCATGAGATTTGCGCCGCCAAGAAGGGTCTGTCCCGCTGTTTCCTCAGTTCTTCCAAAGGTCCTGTCCCCTCATATTACTCTGCGGAGCGACAGAGGTACTGCCCCAAAGGGTCTGTCCCCTAATGTTCTATTCGCGGTGCGGTCCACGAACCAGGCGTTTGCCTTTCGTATTTCAGCGTAGTCCGCCACGCCGTAGAGTATGGGCCGAATCTTCTCCATGGCGCACAGTATACCACATTATCCGCCCGCCGTGGCGAAAAAGAACTAGGTTACCACGCCCCGCCGCCTAGTTCAACCTTGATAAACGCACAAGAGGCGCATCAGAAATACGAGCCGTCCCTGCCGTCGAAGAGAAAGACGGCTGGGATGGTGCCCATGGTCCAGCCGGTCTCGATGCAGTACGGGCCCCAACCCTCGTCCTTGTCCAGGCCGTGCCATTCGCCGATGTCCATGTCGTAGGCGCGCATCCAGGCGCCGTCGAACTTCGCGTCAGGGGAGGATATCTGCACGGATGCCAGGAATCCGCGGAGTTTCGCGTAGATGCGGCGCGCCTTGGCGACGTCTATCCCCTTCACCTTCTCAGCCGGAAGCTTCGCGAGGATGGAAAGTGCGGCGAAGGAGAAGTTGTTGCAGTAGAGCAGATCGGCGATGTGGTCGGAGCCGTCGCCGATGCCGACGCCGGCCTCGTCGTGCGCCACGAGCCGAATCTTGATCTCCGAGATGCCTCCGAGCGCGTGCTGGTTCTTCTCGTAGAAGTCCAGCACGCCGTTTATGGTCTTGGAGAAGTCAACGTCCGTCGCGCGCTGCGCAGCGGCGGCGATCAGCAGGTACCTTCCGTATATGGAGTTGGCCGAGTAGAACGCGCCCGTGCCCAGGTCGAAGCGCGGGAACTTGGCGGACATCGTCTCAACGCACTTGAGCGCCGCAGCCGAATACTTCCCGTCTCCTGTGATCTCGGACATCTTGAAAAGCGCCGGGATGTTGTCGTAGTAGCACACCGGATTCTCGGAATGTCCCTTGGCGGGCGTGCGCCTCTTCCGAAGGTCGAAATTGACGGTCACGAGCCCGTCCTCGGCCTGCCATGCGAGGAATGCGTCAGCGGCGCACCTGGCAGAGTCAAGATAACGCCTCTCGCCCGTGGCAAGATACAGGTTGATGACGGCAAGCGTCGAGCGGCCATGGTCGGTGGCGTACACGTAATGCCGTCCATAGCCACGCGCTTCGCGGTCGAACCAGAGGAAATACCCCTCGTCGGTCTGGTTGCCCCGATTGAGGATGTTGTCGGCGAGATTGCGCCCGAGCCGCGTCCAGTCCGGACGTCCGTACAATCTGCCGGCCCAGGCGAAGAGCGCGCCGGTCATCAGGTTGCAGTCCGTGCGCAGGGCGGAGCGCCAGCCGAAGTCGCCGGAGCTGACGGCCTCCTTCATTCCCCTTGTGCCGTCGGGGGAGTTGAGGACGCCGCTTTTCTCGTGCCAGCCCAGTGCCTTCTCCACGACCTCGTCCGGCGGACGCGCGCCCGCCGGGCCCAAAGCCTCCGGCCATGCCTCGTCGAACGCGGACTCCGCAGTTCGCGCGTCGTTCCCGGCAAGGCGGGAGAAGAGCCCAGGAAGGAACACCCTCCACCTTGCACGGGGCCGCATGGACAGAGCCGTGGCCGCAGACAAACGGACGAGCGCACACGCCAGACGTCCGTCCGCCGAGACCGCCACGGCCGGACTCCTCTCGCCGGCCGGCAGGAACACCGCGTTCACCCCCAGGGCGTCCGAGACGGAGGCGACGATCCGGGGGCGCTCCTTCACTTTGCCCTCAGAGCTTCTCGCCGCCGGCAGATATCCGCCTTCCGCGTGGAACTGCAGCAGCCCCGCGTCCGTCTCCAATATCCGCCTGTCGAACGGCGCCAGGCATTCTCCGAAAGTTCTCACCCCGAAGAATTTCCGCGCAGCGGGGCTTTCCGAGCGGACGTTCTCGACGTAGAATCTGTTTCCGCGCGCGGAAGATTTCGCCATCGCCGCGACGAGCGCGTCGTCGAACGGGCCAGCCGCCTTGCCGTCCGCATATCGCGGAGCTATCACGAACAGTGTGTTCGTTGCCGTCTTGAACGGCATGGCCTCCGCCTCGGCGAAACGCTCCACGGCGGCCTTGCAGCCCGCCGCTCGGCGCACGAACTCCACGAACTCCGCCGTGCCGCCCGTCGCGCAGATCCGCCCGACCCGCATCCCGGCACATTCCGCGAACGTAGCGGACAGCACGGCGCAGGCGCATAGCGCCGCAATGCGCATCTTTGCCTCGAGGCTATTCTCAAGACCTTCCATATCCAATCCTCCTTGCCGTTTCCACGACTGTAAGCAGATGCCTCGGCAGATGAAAGAACGTCTTCCACCGGCTGCCCTTGTACGTATGGAACTGCCGCCCGTCAACGGCAGCGTATGCGAACCATTCCTGATGTTCAGGGTCTTTGAGCCGCGTGAAATTGAAGCGGTCCAGCGACCTGAAGGCATCAAGGAACAGGTCTTCCCCCGAAAGCTCATACGCCTGCAGGAACGCGCTCGCGGCCTCGCAGTTTCCCCACCACACCTTTAGCGGAGCTTCGAACTTGGCGGACGGGAGGTCGAGGGCGTCGCGATAGTACGTCAGCCCGCCGTCCGCCTGGTCCAGCGCGAACTCCCCCATGCGGCGCACCGCGCCCAGCGCCCAATCAAGATGGTCGCGCCTCTTGGAGGCGCGGATCCTGTGGAGCGCAAACGACAACCCCTCCAAGGAATGTCCCGGATTCACGAAGCGCCCGTCCTGCGAATTGAGGTCAAAGCCGCCGCCGGGAGCGCGCCGCTCCAGCATGAGCCCGGTCGTCGGCTCCTGGAAGAGACGCATCTCATCCACGGCGATGTCCATCTCCGCTCCGTACTCGCCAACGCCACATTCATCGAGGACGAGCATGACGTTCAGGCGGAACATCGGATGGGCGAGCTGGCGGTACACCATTCTGGCCGGAAACTTCACGGACGGCATCTCCACTCTGGCGCAGCTTCTCTCGTAGACGGAAAGGCAGGCTATTGCCTCGTCGCGGAAGCGCCCCTCGCCGGTGGCCCTGTAAAGCTCGGCAGCGGCCATTGCAACGAAGCACGAGGTGAAGTCGGCCAAGTTCTCCGGCGTGTCCTCAAGCGGCTCGCCTCGCCTGTCGAGCGTCAAGTGGTATAGGCTGGGCGCGCGCCGCCCACGCGCTGCGATCCACTCCCACCCGTGCCGTGCGATCTCCAGCCAGCGGTCTTGCCGCCACGGCGAGTTCCAGAGCCGGGCGAACATATAGACCTCGCGAGCCTGCATCCACATCTGCTTGACGCCGTCATACACCCGGCCCTCGCGGTCGAGACAGCTGAAAAAGCCGCCGTACTCCGCGTCGATGGAATGTTGCTCCCAGAACGGGACAACATTCCCGAACAACTCCTCCTCGTATCTGCTCTCAATCTCTAGCATGGCTAATGTACCACGATGTAAAGACCTCTTCTGTTGAAGTCGGCGCCGACGACCACGGCGCCGTCCTTCTGCCAATACATGATTCTGCCGTTTCTCTTCGCATTGGCGTTCACGGCTGCCGCCGACATGGCGGGGATCAGCGCCTCCGCCTGGGCGGAGGTCAGCGTACAGAGAGGCATCTTCCCGACCGCGTCCAGGTCGTCCGCCTCCACCACGACCTTTAGCCCGCCGGCCGCCGTCACCGAACATCCCGTGAAATCGACGCCGCCCTCAAGGAGACCACCGTCGGTCGGCTGCGCGTCAAGGACAAGCGACGCCTCGGCCGCGAACGCGACTCCGAGCGTTCCCACAGCCCCCGCCGCAAGCGGTTTGACTCCGCCCGCCTCCACCTGAAGTACAGCGCCGACTGCCGGCGTGGACGCAGCGAACGCCAAGATTCCGTCTCCGCGTTTCGCAAGTGTTCCGCCCGCTCCAAGCGACGAAACGACAAGCATGTTCGTGGAGGCCACGTTGAGCGAAGTGTCGGCAAGGACGGAAAGCGAGCCGACGGCGACCACGGCGCCGTTAGAGGCGACCGTCTCCAGGCGCGAATATATGGTGTCAAGGCGAATCGCCCCCGGAAAGGCGGAGCTTCCAAGGCGCAAGGTCTCGTTCGTCTGCACGATCATCGTCCCCCGAAAATCCGAGAGGTCGCCAAGAAGCTCGACATAGTTATTGACGGAGCCGGGCGCAGACGAGAAATGTCCTCTCGCGACGAGGGCGCTCTTCGCATCACCGTGGATCGTCTGGAAGCTCGTCCACGTCTGCCCTTCCTTATCGCTTCCGAAAAACGCGAACGGCCAGGTGTCGGTGATGCGCGAGAGAACCGTCATCTCGCCATGCAGATACGACCTTCCGGACGAGGTCCCGGACGTAGTCAGGATACCGCTGGTGGCTTTTCTCCCGGAAGAGACGCGAAAATCCACTACCGTGAAGCTCGTTCCCTCATCGTCCATTCTCACCGACGTCGCCCCGATGGTGAGCGCCCCCCCGTTGAAGACCGTGTTCGTGGTGATATGGACTCCGGCAGACGTGTAATAGTTCGTGTCCGAGTGCGGGGGGTGCCCGTCGGACCAGTATTGTCCCAGCACGACGGCGTTCCTGGCGTTGCCGCCGTCCAGCATCGTCACATGGCCGGTCCTTTCGCCATAGTCGCTGAAGGACAACTGTTCGCCCCAGAGCGTCTGCCGCCCGTTGGTGGTGGCCATCCATGTGCGCCAAGGGTACTTTGAGCCGGAAAGGTCGAAGGCATCGGCGGCGACTCCGGCGGCGTTCGCCGGCAGGGTGATGAGCGGCCTGGGGGCGACGCTTGACGCCGAGGCGGACACTGACACGACTCCGTCCATCGAGAAGGAGTTCGTCATGTAGAGTGCGCCATCGGCCGGGATTTCAAGCGCCGCGCCGGCGGACAGGGACAAGGCACCCACGGTCGTGTTCCGGGAGGCGATCTCGAGGATCGCGCCCTCTGCGAGCTTCACGGTCCCCGCCATGTCGGAGAAGAGCTTGAGGCGAAGGCCAGAATGTCGCACGTCGAACGTCCCGGCGTAGTCGGATGCGTCATCGAGCTCCACGTAGCGCGCGCCGCCGACGTCGTCCAGGGTGGAGTCGGCCACGGCATACGCCGCAGGACCGCCCTTCAGCTTGGCGGAGACGACCATGTTCGTCATCGTTGACACATCGGGCGTGATGAAATACGCCGGAGACGAGGAGGAGGCCTCCACCGTGACGTCGCCATCGAGTGTGCAGGACCATGCCGAGGTGATGACGAACCGTGCTTTGTCGAGGAGGCGCATGTTGTGCACCGTGATCGTCTGGTTGCGTTCGAGGAACCGCATGTCCGCCGCCAGCGCGAGGCTGTCGCCCTGGAACTCGAACGAGCCGTTTCGTACCTTCGGCGTGCAGATCTGGTAGCCGCAGTAGTAGTCGGCGCCGGAATGGGGGGAATTGAAGTCCGACCAGCCGTAGCTGCTGCGCAGTATGTTCGTGACGAATGTGCTTTCGCCTTTGTTGCCGGAATTGGCGCCAAGTAACGTCACGTAGTCGCCGTCCGCGCCGAATGTGGCGGTCGAGACCGCAAGCGCCGCTGCGAATATCGCATTTCTCATCATTTCGTTCCTTTCCGTTTTTCGGTTTCAGCCTTAAGTTCCTTCAGCGCCACCTGGATGGGGCTTGGGTCGTTGCCGCCCCAGTCGTTACGCTCCACGTAATCGACGGCGGCGAAGAGACGTTCGGCGGCTCCCGCGTACGGCACGCCGCCCAATTCCACCAAGAGGCGGATGCCGCGGTCGATCAGCTTCTTGTTCGAGACCGACACCCAGCTCATCCAGTTGCCGGTGATGCGCCCCATCGCGGCCATCGTGCCGGTGGAAAGGCAGTTGAACGCCAGCTTCACCGCGAGGTGTTTCCAGACCTCGAGCGGCGAGTCGGCGATTCCCATGTCGATGTGGATGGCGGGAACGTCGGACGCGGGGCGACACGCTCTGCCGATGTGAAACGACATCTTTTCCGGCCAGGCGTCGGCAAGCTTCTCGGCGGCCTCGACGAACGCCTGCGGCCGGTCGCCGACGGTGAGCACCACCGCCGCCGCGCGGGGATGGCCGTCAACGCGCTCGGGAGCCGGCTCGTTTCCGATCATGTACGTCACCAGATCCTGATAGCCGATGAGCGGCGGCGAGTCGACGAACCGCTGCGGCATGCCGAGGTCACGGGCGTCCTCGGACGAGAACGAGAGGCACCGGGGATGCCGCCGCATCATCTCGCTCCAGCAGCGTTCCGTGGGATAGAGCGGATTCTTGACAAACGACCAGCTTTGCGCAAGGTTCAGTTCGCGGCGCGACCGGATCGGCGGGATCATGAACGTGGGCGAGCGTTCCGTGTTGTCGGTGAAGAGGTCAAGCATACATTTGTCCGCAAGGTAGGTGATCAGGCCATGCGCCTCGTAGACCGACCGCTCAAAGTCGATCGCGCGCACGAGGCCCGCCCTTCCGCCGGGACTCTCCAGCCCGGCGAGCAGATTCTCGAACGCGAGCGTGTAGTCGTCCGTCGTCTCGCCCGCGAACCGCGGCAGGATGCGGCAGAGCGCGGCTTCCAGCGCGCACGAGCAGAGCAGCTGCTCCGAGCTCGTCGCCTGCATGCGCGTGGAGCCCGCCACGGACATCGACCCGCAATAGAGGTCGACCACCGTCACCTTCGGGTTGTCGATCGCCTCGCGGCACCGGTCGAGGTGCTTTCTTAGGAGATCGGCGGGATTGTTGAACACGAGGTAGCACTTCGCGCCATGCTCTGCGGCGTAGGCGAGCGTGCCGAGGACGGACGACGTTTCGCCGCCTTCCGTGATGGCGACGAACGTGTCGCCCTCGCCCACGTCAAGGGCGGCGGCCTGGCGGCGACCACCCTCCGCGTAGTCCTCGAAGAACTCCACGGAACGTATGAGCGCGAAGTCGCCGCCCGTCATGATGGACGCGATGCGATCCGCGAAACGCATCTCGTCCGCCGTCAGCTCGGCGGCGCGGCGGTGGAAGAAGTCGCGCCACATTGATTCGAGGAGGATGGAGAGGCGCCCCGTCGCGCCACATCCGGAGAAGACGATGCGCCCCTTGGCGGCGGTGACGGAACGCACCATGTCGGAAACGAGGTTCTCGAATGCGGCTGAGGCGAACACGTGCCGCATGGTAATCGCGATCTGCCGGTCGCCGCGCTGGAGGCACTGCACGCCGGCGAGGGTGGAGCGCCGGAAGTCCTCCTCAAGGGTGGCCGTGATCGGGTTGGAGCATTCCGTCGGCAGAAACCCCAGCTGGAACTGCTTCTCGTTCTCGATGAAGTCTCTTGCCTTCAACTTTATCTCATCGTCTATCATTGGTCTATCCATTATCTATTCGATCCCTTCTGAAAGTCTTGAAGAACGCAATCGCCATGCAAGCCGCTCCCGCGAGGTAGAAGGCGCCCAGGCACGCGAAGCCGACGCTGAAGCCGGACATGCCGGCAGGGTCGGCGGCGCACTTGGAGCGTTCGCCCATGAAGCCGAGGAAGAGCGGCGAGAGCGAACCCACGAGAAAGGCGCACATCGCCATGAGGCCGCAGGCCGTCGACCGGTGGCGGCTTTCGATCACGTCGAACACGGAAGCGTGGGTGTTCGCCTCGAAGAACCCGCGCGCGACGCCGTAGAGCGCGGACGCCGTCCACGCCATGACGGGGGTGGGCGCAAAGCCGAACAGCATGATCGCCGGAGCGCCGAACGCGAGGGCGGCCATCTGGACGCCAAGGCGGAAGCGCGGCCGGCGCGGCGCAAAATGGTCCGTGAGCAGTCCCGACACGTAGATCGATCCGAGCGCGAACGCATGGTGCCATGTCATGGTGCCGGTTCCGGCGTCGCCGACGGAAAGCGAGTACTTCGCCATCGTGAACTTCGGCGCCCAGGCGAGATAGGCGTTGTTGACGGCGACGATCGCCGTCGCGCCGCCGGTCATCAGGAGCGCGCTCGGACAGCAGGCAAAAGCCTTGACGCTCTCCCAGACGCCGGACGACCTGCCAGCGGAGGCGTCTTCCGAACCGCGTTCGCCGTCCTTGAGGATCCAGATGAAGGAAATGCCGAGGACGAGTCCCAGCGCGCCGAACAGGAAGAAGATGTTGCGCCAGCTGCTCCCGAACAGGAGATAGAGCGCGCCGATGAGCGTGCCGGTGACGAACAGCCCGACATAGAGCATGCTCTGATGCACGGACAAGGCGATGGATCGCGTCTCGTGATGGTGCTGCGCAAGGAGAGGCAGGGCGGACGGCATGTAGCACGCCTCGCCCACGCCGGCGGCGACGGAACGGAAAAGCATCATTCCGACAAAGCCGCCGACCAGTCCCGTCATAATCGTGAACAGGCTCCAGCCGATCAGGGAGAGCGTCACGATCCATTTTCGGCTGAACCGATCCCCGAGTGCCCCCGCGAACGGAGTAACGAGTGCCAATGTGGCAAAGAGCGCAGTGTTGATCGCGCCGATCTGGACATCGGTCAAGCCCAGATCGTCCTGTATGGGCACCGTCAAAAGGCCAAACAAAGCACGGTCGGCCTGATTGAAGAAAAAGGTCGCCGAGAGGATGGCCAGAAGCCACCATTTGTAGTATTTGCGCATTTGCCGGGATAGTTTAACAAAGCGTATGGTGAAAAAGCGTATGTTTCACACAAAGATTCCGTTTGTATCGGCCAACGAACTTTGATACAATACGCGCCATGGTTGCAAAAGGAACATTTCGTGTAATGGTTGCGCTCTCGCTTGCCAGCGCGGCTGGTCGCAAGAAGCTGAATGGGATCCATCGGTTCTTGAGCGAAGGCTACGACTGGGACATGGAGCTTGTTCGAAACGAGAGCGATTTTACGGCGGATGCGATTTCCTCCGCGCAATGTTCTCATTTCGACGGCATGCTTATTGGATTCATCGAACGGCATGCGTTCAAGATGATCCATGCCCGCATGGGGATACCGTCCGTATTCATAGACTATCCCGACGTGGAACTGCTCAAAAGCCTGCCCTTGTGCATGTTCATAAACGACAGCGTCAAGGCCATAGCGCAATCGGCGGCTCGCCATCTGCTCGCCTGCCCTGGGGTCAGATCGTTCGGCTTCGTGCCATCCCGTGTTCCGTCCCGTTGGTCGCATGACCGTCAAGCAGCCCTCATGGATGCCCTTCGGCCAAGCAAGAAGCCGCTGTCCTCATACAATGGCCCCTGCGACTCGCGCGAGGCGCTCGGCGACTGGCTGCAGAAGCTTGAGAAACCCGCAGCCGTCCTTGCGGCGTTCGACGACCGTGCGCGCGACGTGCTGGAGGCTTGCCGCGCCCGCAACATCCCGGTGCCGGACCAAATATCCGTGCTGGGCATTGGAAACGACGAACCGGTATGCGAAACGTCCGTTCCGGCCCTCTCCAGCATCGCCGTCGATTTCGAGGAGGAGGGCTATCGCGCGGCCAGGGAGCTGCAGGCCATGATGCTTCGCGGGCGCGCCCCGTCTGTCCGGGAACGGCTGTGCGGGGTGAAGGAAGTGGTGTTCCGGGCATCGACCACCGCGTCGAAGACACCGTCCGCCCTGGTGGAACGAGCGCTTGAATTCATTCGCCAGCATGCATTGGAGCGCATTTCCACGGTCGATGTCGTCAAGCATCTCAAGGTGTCCCGCAGCCTTGCCGACCTGCGCTTCCGCGAGGTGACGGGCACTTCCATCCTGGAGGAGATACTTGTCCGCCGGCTCGATGCCGTGAAGCGGCTTCTTCGGGATTCGAGCCTTCGCATCTCTGAAATCGCCATGCGCTGCGGATATCGCGACGCCAACTACCTGAAGAACCTCTTCAAATCGCGCGTCGGCATGTCGATGCGGGCGTTTCGCGCCTATCGCGGGAAATAACCGTGCGGCCGGGACGCACGCATCATAGAATCCGCCCGTACTACTTGCTGAAGAGGAACTCGACCACGTCGCCGTCCTGCATCTCGTACTCGCGGCCCTCGGGGCGCAAGGCGCCGGCGGCGCGCGCACCAGCCTCGCCGTTGTGCTTGACGTAGTCGTCGAATGCGATCACCTGCGCGCGCACGAACCCCTTCTCGAAGTCGGTGTGGATGACGCCAGCGCACTGCGGCGCCTTCCAGCCGCGCCGGAACGTCCACGCGCGCACCTCCTTGGGGCCGGCCGTGAGGAAGCTGGCGAGACCAAGAGTGTGGTAGGCTAGCTTGATCGTGCGGTCGAGCGAGCTTTCCGCGAGGCCGTAACTGGAGAGGAACTCCTTAGCCTCGTCGTCGGAAAGTCCGGCTAGATCCGCCTCCATCTGGGCGCAGATCGTGACCATCTCGCAACCCTGCGCGTCGGCGTACGCCTTGAGCGCGGCCACGTGCGGGTTTGCCGAAGGATCGGCCAGGTCGTCCTCCGCCACGTTTGCGCAGTAGATGGTCTTCTTGTCAGTGAGGAAGTGGAGGTCGCGCAGGACCGGGAGGATGGGGTCGCCCTCCGCGCGCGGGAACGTGCGCACGGGCTTGCCACCCTCCAGATGGGCGAGGAGGGCCGTCATCGCGTCGAACTCGGGACGCTTCTTCGGATCGCTCTTCGCCTCGTTGCGAGTCTTGTCGCAACGCTTCTGCAGCTGCTCCATGTCGGCGAGGACGAGCTCCGTCTCGATCACCTCGGCGTCGCCGGCGGGATCGATCGGAGCAGACTTGTTGCCGCCCTCCTGCACGTGGATGATGTCGTCGTTCTCGAAGCACCTGACCACATGCAGGATGGCGTCGCACTCGCGGATGTTCGCCAGGAACTTGTTTCCGAGGCCCTCCCCCTTGGAGGCGCCCTTCACCAGTCCTGCGATGTCAGTGAACTCCACCGTAGCGCGTATTATCTGCTGCGGGTGGGCGATGGCGGCCAGCGCCTCTAGGCGCGGATCCGCCACCTCCACGATCGCAGAGTTCGGCTCGATCGTGCAGAACGGGTAGTTCTCCGCCGCCGCCTGCTGGCGCTTCGTGAGCGCGTTGAACAAGGTTGACTTGCCGACGTTCGGCAGCCCGACGATTCCGACCGAGAGGGACATCTCTTCTCCTTCCGCGAGACCCGTGACCTTACCGCAGGGCGGCCTGAGCCGCCGCGAGGCGCGCGATCGGCACGCGGTACGGCGAGCAGGATACGTAGTCGAGGCCGATCTGGTGGCAGAACTCCACGGAGGCCGGGTCGCCGCCGTGCTCGCCGCAGATGCCCGCGTGGAGCGCGGGACGCACGGCCTTGCCGTCCGTCACCGCCATCTTCATCAGCTTGCCCACGCCGTTCTGGTCGAGCTTCGCGAACGGATCGTTCTCGAGGATCTTCGCGTCGTAGTACGCGCCGAGGAACTTGCCGGAGTCGTCGCGGCTGAAGCCGAACGTCATCTGCGTGAGGTCGTTCGTGCCGAAGCAGAAGAACTGCGCCTCGTCCGCGATCTCGCCGGCGAGCAGCGCCGCGCGCGGGATCTCGATCATCGTGCCGACCTCGTAGGAGAGGTTGATGCCGGCCATGTTGATCTCCTCGTTCGCGGTGTGGACGACGATGTCCTTCACGAACTTGAACTCCTTGGCGTCGCTCGTGAGCGGGATCATGATCTCGGGCTTGACGTTCCAGGCCTTGTGCTTGCGCTGCACGTTGATGGCGGCGCGGATGACGGCCTTCGTCTGCATCACGGCGATCTCGGGGAACGTCACGCACAGGCGGCAGCCGCGGTG